>NZ_JBIWFT010000029.1:0-122049 GCF_044763205.1 Kitasatospora sp. NPDC096204 | reverse complement strand
GGTTACATTCCGAACCCGGAAGCTAAGCCTCACAGCGCCGATGGTACTGCAGGGGGGACCCTGTGGGAGAGTAGGACGCCGCCGAACAATTCTTCCGAAAAGCCCCTTCCCATCCGGGAAGGGGCTTTTTGCGTTACCCTCTGCCAATGCAGAACCTGACCCTGACCTGGCAGTCCGCCGGGGCCGCCGCCATCGGTCTCCACGCGGGCGCGTACGTCGCGGCGAAGGGACGGAAGCCGGCGCTGTCCGCGCTGCTGCGGGAGGCCGGCACGCTGCTGGCGCTGTTCGCGCTCTGGCAGCTGGTCGGGCATCTGTCGGTGATGAGTACGGACCACGCGCTGGACCGGGCGAGCTGGATCCACCACACCGAGCAGGTGATCGGACTGCCGGACGAGGCCTCCTGGCAGAAGGCGGTCACGCCCTACCCGGTGCTGGTGAGGCTGGCGAACTACTACTACGCGGTCATGCACTTCGCGGTGATGCTCGTCGTCCTGCTCTGGGTGTTCGTGCGGCACCGCGAGCGCTACGCGTGGGTGCGCAACACGGTGGTGATCACGACCGCGGTCTGTCTGCTGGTGCAGTTCATCCCGGTGGCGCCGCCGCGGATGCTGCCGGAGAGCGGATTCGTCGACGTGGCCGCCCAGTACGGGCAGTCGGTGTACGGTGGCGCGGTCGGCGGTGTGATGGTGGCCGACCAGCTGTCGGCGATGCCCTCGGTGCACGTCGCCTGGTGCGTGCTGGCGGCGGTCGCGGTGATCCGGGTGTCGGGCAGTTCACTGCGATGGGTGATGGTGCTGCATCCGGTGCTGACGGTGGCGGTGGTCGTGGTGACGGCCAACCACTTCTGGCTGGACGGCATCGTGGCCGTGGCGATCCTCCTCCTCGCCTACTCCGTACTGGCGTTGGCGGCACGCCGACGGGGCCGGGGCTCCGCCGGGACGGCGGTCCGGCCCCGCGGCACCGCCGAGGAGCGGCTGGAGCGGGTCACCTGAGCGGCAGGGCGACCTTCCCCCAGGCACCGTTGCTCAGAGCGGAGGTGGCCCAGTACCAGGCGGCGAGCCCGGAGACGGCCGCGATCCAGCCGGCGGCCTTGCCCAGCCCGCCGTAGCCGCCGAAGGTGGCGACGGCGGAGAGCAGCAGGGAGACCGTCAGCAGGCCGTAGACGACGCGGCTGAGCAGGCCCGCGCCCCAGCTCGCGGCGGTGAGGGTGAGGGCGAGCAGGGCCCAGAGCAGCAGGAAGAGGCCGGCGGCGTTCTTGCCGGCCCCGCCGGCCGCGGACCAGGTCGCCCAGAAGGCGCCGAGGCTGGTGAAGGCGGTTCCGGTGAAGCCCTCGCCGCCGCGGAGCTGCCAGAGGCCCGCGATGAAGAGGGTGACGCCGCCGAGCAGATGGGCGAGGTGGGCCGCGCTCCCGACGCCGGCGCCGTGCAGGACGCCGGTGGAGAGCAGGCCGTAGGCGAGGAGTGTCAGACCGAGCGCGAGGTAGCCGAGGTTACCCGCGTCGGCGCCGGTGGATCGGGCGTTCGTTGCCCCGGTAGCGTCGTTGCTCACCGGAGGCTCCTTTCACTCTGGGCGCGCGCAGGGCGCAGTGACGTCGTGGTGTCGTCAGGAGGAGTGGGGGCGGGTGGAGACGAGCGGATGCGCGCGACCGCGCCGAGGGCGCACGGCGGTGAGCGTGCGCGGGCCGCGGTCGGAGGTGATGGGCCGTCGGACGTGCCGAGCCTGCGGAGAACCCGCTGGTCGCGTCCCCGGCCGGGGGAATTCCCGGTGGGATCGGTCTACCCGACCCGACCCGCTTGTACCATTGTGAATATAACAATTTGTGACTGCGTCAGTGCGGCATGAGCCGCCGGGGTCTCATGCCTTGCGCTGGGTGGGCACCCGCAGGGTCAGGATCGCCATGTCGTCCGACGGCGGCTCCGGGGCGAAGCGCTCGACCGCGCGCTGCACCCGTGCCGCGACCGCGCCGGCGGTCAGGCCGGTGCAGCCGGTGAGTACCTCGGCGAGGCCGTCGTCGCCCAGCATCCGGCGGCCCTCGCGGCGTTCGGTGACCCCGTCGGTGACGCAGAGCAGGACCTCGCCGGGAGCGAGCACCAGGTGTTCGGCGGTGAGGTCGAGGTCGTCCATGACGCCGAGCAGCGGCTGCGGGGTGGCGGCGCGGTCGACCTGGCCGTCGGTGCGCAGCCGCAGCGGCAGCGGGTGGCCGGCGCAGACCAGGGAGAGTTCGGTGCTGCCGTCCGGTCGGGGCGTCAGCTCGCCGTAGAGCAGGGTGAGGAAGCGGCTGCGCGCGCCCTCGTCCAGGATGGCCGCGTTGAGCCGGCGCAGCACCTGCGGGGCGTCCAGGCCCTCGCGGGCGAGCAGCCGCAGCGAGTGCCGGGCCAGGCCGGTGACCGAGGCGGCCTCGGGGCCGGTGCCGCAGACGTCGCCGATGGCGAAGCCGTAGGTGCCCTCGCGGATGGTGAACAGGTCGTAGAAGTCGCCGCCGACCTCGTTGCCCTCGCCGGCCGCCTGGTAGTAGACGTCCACCTCGACGCCGGGGATCTCCGGCAGGTCCGGCGGGAGCAGGCTGCGCTGGAGGGCCTGGCTGGTGGCGGTGCGCTCGGAGTAGAGGCGCGAGTTGTCCAGGGCGAGGGCGGCCCGGCGGGAGAGGTCCTCGGCGAGTTCGAGGATCTCCTGGCGGAACCGGACGCCGGCCGGGACGCCGAGCGCCAGCAGGCCGATCACGCGGTTGCGGGCGGTCAGCGCGAGGACGACGGTCTCGCCGAGCAGACCGGCGAGTTCCGGGCCGTCGGTGAGGCCGCCGGCCTCGGCGGTGTCGGCGGGGGCCGTCCAGAACCGGACGCCGTGGGTGGGGCCGGTCTCCGGGACGGGGGTCTTGTCGAGCAGGTCGCGCAGCGGGTCGATGCGGTCCTCGTCCTCGTGCAGGACGAAGGCGAGCCGGGCCGGGGAGGAGTGGTCGGCGGTGGTGTAGACGGCGCACCAGGAGGCGAGGGTGGGGACGGCCATCTGGGCCATCAGGGCGAGGGTCTGCTCGTGTTCGAGGGTGCCGGCCAGCAGGTCGGAGGCCTCGACCAGGAAGGAGAGCGAGCCGCGGCGGAGCCGTTCGAGCTCGGTCAGCCGGGTGCTCTCGACGGCGAGGGCGACCCGGTCGGCGGCGAACTGGAGGCGCAGCGCGTCCTCGTTGTCGTAGCGGCCCGGCACGGCGGCGGCGATGCCGAGCGAGCCGATCAGCCGGCCCTCGACCTTGAGCGGGACGGTGATCAGGGAGCGCATGCCGCTGTCGGAGAGCAGCGGCAGACCGGTGGGCCGGGTGGAGAGGTCCTCGTGGACGGAGGGCAGCCGGGCGGAGTCGTAGCGGTTACCGGTCCCGACCGGGAAGCGGGCGTGCCGGCGGTGTCCGGAGGTGAGGCCGGTGGCGGCGCGGACCTCGAACTCGGCCTCGTCGTCGGTGGTGAGCAGCAGGTACGCGGCGTCGCCGTCCAGCAGGTCGCGGGCGCGTTCGACGGTGCGCTGGAGAAGGGTGTCGAGGTCGTCGGTGGCGACCGGACCGGCCAGCAGGTCGAGCCGGGGGCCGGCCTGCTCGGGGCGCTCGCCGGGCAGGGCGCGGGCGGGGGAGCGCAGCACCGCTCTGTCGGGTTCGAGGACGAGCAGACAGAGCGTGGACGGGACGCCCTCGGTGTCGCGCAGCCGGACCTGGACGCCGTACACCTCGACCTCGCGGCCGTCCTGGCGGCGGATGCCGTAGCCGCCCTCCCAGCGGGCCATCCGCAGGGTGTCGGTCAGGCCGAGGCCGCGGGCCGGGGGCTGCGGCCAGACCGCGAGGTCGGCCCAGGGGCGGCCGAGGACGGCGGCGGCGGGGTACTGGAAGAGCGCCTCGGCGTCCGGGTTCCAGGCCAGCACCCGGCCGTCGTCGTCGAGTTGGACGACGGCGACGTGTACCGGTCCCGGGCGGCTGGGCAGGTCGCTGCCGGGGGTGGCGGGAACGGCGTAGCGGGTGCCGAGCACGTGTGCGGGCAGGGTGAGGCGGAACCAGACGGTCTTGCGGCCGGCCGCGTACTCGACGCCCCACCGTTCGGCGAGGGCGGAGCACATCAGCAGGCCGCGGCCGCCCTCGCCGTCGGGGTCGGCGTAGCGGTCGGAGTCGGTGACCGGACCGTCGCCGAGCGAGGGCAGGCCGCGCTCGGGGTGGTGGTCGGTGACCTCGATCCGGACGCTCTCCTCCTCGCGCAGGCAGCAGACCTCCGCGGCGGTGCCGGCGTGCACGACGGCGTTGGTGACGAGCTCGCTGACCAGCACGACCGCGTCGTCGACGACCTCGGGCAGGCCCCAGCCGAGCAGCGCGTCCCGGACGAAACCCCGCGCGGCGGCCGCGGACCGGCCGTCGGGGTCGAAGGTGGCGGCTGCGCGCGCGGTGACCACGTTGCCACTTCTCCTCTGCTGCTCTTGCCCTGGCTGTCCGGGGTGCGGCGCCGAATCCCCGTGCGCGCCGTCGGGGTGATCGGCGGCGCTGGGTCGGGTCGTGGCCCGGTGCAGCGCTCCACCCTACTTTCCGCTTGGTTCCCCGTGGGGGCGGGGAGTCGAAACAGGCACCAGAGGGTGATTCTGCCCACCATGTTTCGGACGGTGCGGTACCAACCGAGCGCAACCGGCCGTGCACCCGGTGCCAGTGCTGCCAGACTGGGGGGTCCGCGACGGCCGGTGCGAGCAGTACGGTCGTGTGGGTGCCGGCGCGTCGAGGACCGCCGGTACGCAGCCCAGCCGGGTCGGTGCCCGGGTGCGTGCCGCACCGGCACGGTCGGTCACCGGACAGTTCACGATGTGGGAGGGGCCCGTTGAGTTCGGCCACCAAGGACGCAACCGGAACGACGCCGCCCGCCCCGCGCGGTGGGCGCCCCGGGGCCGTGCCGCGGAACGCGGCCGGCCGTCGGGCGAGCCACAACCGTGGCGCGGAGCCCGCCGAGCTGCGCAAGCTGCTGTCGGCGCTGACCGCGATGAGGGACGGCAACTTCCGCCGCCGGCTGACCGTCCCTGGGGACGGGCCGCTGGCCGAGATCGCGGCCGTGTTCAACGAGGTCGCCGAGCGCAACCAGCACCTGACCGGTGAACTGGCGCGGGTGCGGCGGGCGGTGGGCCGCGAGGGCCGGCTGAACGAGCGGCTGGAGACCGGCGCGGGCGAGGGCGCCTGGATGGCGGCGGTCGACAACTGCAACGCGCTGATCGACGACCTGGCCCGCCCGATGGCCGAGGTGGGCCGGGTGCTCACCTCGATCGCCGAGGGCGACCTGGACCAGAAGATGGAGCTGCGCTCGCTGCACAGCAACGGGGTGAGCCACCCGCTGCGCGGCGAGTACCTGAAGATCGGGCGGACCGTCAACGGGCTGGTGGACCAGCTCTCCGAGTTCACCGACGAGGTGACCCGGGTGGCCCGCGAGGTCGGCACCGAGGGCAAGCTCGGCGGCCAGGCCAAGGTCCGCAGCGTGTCCGGCAGTTGGAAGGACCTGGCGGACTCGGTCAACACCATGGCCGGCCGGCTGACCGCCCAGGTGCGCAACATCGCCCAGGTGACCACGGCGGTGGCCAAGGGCGACCTCTCCCGCAAGGTCACCGTCGAGGTGGCCGGCGAGATGCTGGAGCTGAAGAACACCGTCAACACGATGGTGGACCAGCTGAACGGGTTCGCCGCCCAGGTCACCGCGGTGGCCAGGGACGTGGGGACGGAGGGCCGGCTCGGCGGTCAGGCCCAGGTGCCGGGCGTGGCCGGGGTCTGGCGGGACCTCACCGACTCGGTGAACTTCATGGCCGACAACCTGACCGGCCAGGTGCGCAACATCGCCCAGGTGACCACGGCGGTGGCGCGCGGGGACCTCTCGCAGAAGATCGAGGTCGACGCGCGCGGCGAGATGCTGGAGCTGAAGAACACCGTCAACACGATGGTCGACCAGCTCTCCGGCTTCGCCGAGCAGGTGACCAGGGTGGCCCGCCAGGTGGGCACCGAGGGCCGGCTCGGCGGTCAGGCCCAGGTGCCCTGGGCGGCCGGGGTCTGGCGGGACCTGACCGACAACGTCAACTTCATGGCGAACAACCTCACCGATCAGGTGCGCAACATCGCCCAGGTGACGACCGCGGTCGCGAAGGGCGACCTGTCGCAGAAGATCCAGGTGGACGCGCGCGGGGAGATCCTGGAACTGAAGAACACCATCAACACGATGGTGGACCAGCTGGGCGCCTTCGCGGACGAGGTCACCCGGGTCGCCCGGGACGTCGGCACCGAGGGCATCCTGGGCGGCCAGGCCAGCGTGCCCGGCGTGGCCGGGATCTGGAAGGACCTGACCAACTCCGTCAACCTGATGGCCAACAACCTGACCAGCCAGGTCCGGAACATCGCCGAGGTGACCACCGCGGTGGCCCGCGGCGACGTCTCCAAGAAGATCACTGTCGACGCCCGGGGCGAGATCCTGGAGCTGGTGACCACCGTCAACACCATGGTCGACCAGCTGTCGGCGTTCGCCGACGAGGTGACCAGGGTCGCCCGCGAAGTGGGCACCGAGGGCATCCTGGGCGGCCAGGCCCGGGTGCGCGGGGTGTCGGGCATCTGGAAGGACCTGACCGACAACGTCAACTTCATGGCGTCGAACCTGACCGGACAGGTGCGCAACATCGCCGAGGTCGCCGGTGCGGTGGCCCGCGGTGACCTCTCCAAGAAGATCGCCGTCGACGCGCAGGGCGAGGTGGCGGCGCTCGCCGCGACCCTCAACACCATGGTCGACCAGCTGTCCTCCTTCGCGGTGGAGGTCACCAGGGTGGCCCGCGAGGTCGGCACCGACGGCACCCTGGGCGGCCAGGCGAGCGTGCCGGGCGTGGCCGGGATCTGGAAGGACCTGACCGACAACGTCAACCAGATGGCCAACAACCTCACCGGTCAGGTGCGGAACATCGCGCTGGTGATCACCGCGGTGGCCCGCGGCGACCTCTCGCAGAAGATCGACGTCGACGCGCGCGGCGAGATCCTCCAGCTCAAGACGAACATCAACACCATGGTCGACCAGCTCTCGGCCTTCGCCGACGAGGTCACCCGGGTCGCCCGCGAGGTGGGCACCGACGGACGCCTCGGCGGCCAGGCCCGGGTGCCCGGCGTGGACGGCACCTGGCAGGACCTCACCGAGTCGGTGAACGAGCTGGCCAACAACCTGACCCGGCAGGTGCGCGCGATCGCGCAGGTCGCCACCGCGGTCACCAGGGGTGACCTGAGCCTGCGGATCGACGTGGACGCCGCGGGCGAGCTCGACGAGCTCAAGGACAACATCAACCAGATGATCGCCAACCTGCGCGAGACCACCCGCACCAACCAGGAGCAGGACTGGCTCAAGACCAACCTGGCCAGGATCTCCGGCCTGCTCCAGGGCCGCCGGGACCTGGAGGCGGTCGCCTCGCTGATCATGACCGAGCTGACCCCGGTGGTCTCCGCCCAGCACGGCGCCTTCTTCCTCGCCCAGCCGGCCGGCCGCACCGCCGAGCTGATCACCGAGGACGACGACGAGAACGACACCGTGCTGCGCCTGATCGGCAGCTACGGCTACCAGCGACGGGCGATGCCGACCACCTTCCGGCCCGGCGAGTCGCTGATCGGCCAGGCCGCGGTGGAGAAGCGGGCGATCATCCTCAAGGAGGCGCCGCCCGGGTACCTGAAGATCGCCTCCGGGCTCGGCGAGGCCTCCCCGGCCCACATCGTGGTGCTGCCGGTGCAGTTCGAGGGCCGGCTGCTGGGCGTGATCGAGCTGGCCACCTTCAGCTCCTTCACCACCGTCGCGCTGGACTTCCTGAACCAGATCGCCGACCTGATCGGCGTCACCGTCAACACCATCAGCGTCAACACCAAGACCGAGGGACTGCTGCTGGAGTCCCAGCGACTGACCGCCGAACTCTCGATGCGGTCCGCCGAGTTGGAGGCCCGCCAGGAGGAACTGGAGCGCACCAACGAGGAGTTGCAGGAGAAGGCCGAGCAACTCGCCCAGCAGAACCGCGACATCGAGATCAAGAACGGCGAGATCGAGGAGGCCCGGCAGGTCCTGGAGGAGCGCGCCGAGCAGCTCGCCCTGGCCTCCCGGTACAAGAGCGAGTTCCTCGCCAACATGTCGCACGAGCTGCGCACCCCGCTCAACTCGCTGCTGATCCTGGCCAAGCTGCTCTCCGACAACAACGAGGGCAACCTCTCGCCCAAGCAGGTCGAGTTCGCCGACACCATCCACGGCGCGGGCTCCGACCTGCTCCAACTGATCAACGACATCCTCGACCTGTCCAAGGTCGAGGCCGGCAAGATGGACGTCCGCCCGGCCCGGATCGCCCTGGTCCAGCTGGTCGACTACGTCGAGGCGACCTTCCAGCCGGTCGCGCTGGACAAGAACCTGGACTTCGCCGTCCGGGTCTCGTCGGCCCTGCCGGTCACCCTGCACACCGACGAGCAGCGGCTCCAGCAGGTGCTGCGCAACCTGATCTCCAACGCGGTGAAGTTCACCGACTCCGGAGCCGTCGACTTCTCGATCCGCCCGGCGGGCCGCGAGGTCCCGCAGCACGTGCGCGAGCGGCTGCTGGAGTCCGGCTCGATCAAGGGCCCGGACGACGAGCTGATCGCCTTCTCGGTCTCCGACACCGGCATCGGCATCCCCGGCAACAAGCTGCGGGAGATCTTCGAGGCCTTCAAGCAGGCCGACGGCACCACCAGCCGCAAGTACGGCGGCACCGGCCTCGGGCTGTCCATCAGCCGCGAGATCGCCCGGCTGCTCGGCGGCGAGATCCACGCCGAGAGCGAGCTCGGCAAGGGCTCCACGTTCACGCTCTACCTGCCGCTGCGCACCGAGGCCCCGGAGACCGTCGGCGAGCCGCGCCAGGGCGCGCCGAACGGCCTGACGCCGCGCGCCTCGGTCGGGGTGACCCCGGTGGGCCTGCCGGTGCCGGTCGGCGAGAACCCGGCCGACCACTGGGCCCAGGAGGTCCGCGAACTGGCCGAGGAGCGCCGCCGGGGCGCCCTGGAGCGCCGCCGCAGCGCCGCCCTGGAGAGCGCCGCAGGACCGCGGACGGTCGAGCCCGTACCGCCCCGCCCGGTCGACGGGGGCCGCCGCTTCGACGGCCAGCAGGTGCTGATCGTGGACGACGACGTCCGCAACGTGTTCGCCCTCACCAGCGTGCTGGAGCAGCACGGCCTGACCGTCCTGTACGCGGAGAACGGCCGCGAGGGCATCGAGATGCTGGAGCAGCACGAGAGCGTGGCGCTGGTCCTGATGGACATCATGATGCCGGAGATGGACGGCTACGCGACCACCGAGGCGATCCGCCGGATGCCCCAGTTCGCCGGCCTGCCGATCATCGCGCTGACCGCCAAGGCGATGAAGGGCGACCGGGAGAAGTCGCTGCAGGCGGGCGCCACCGACCACATCACCAAGCCGGTGGAGACCGACCACCTGCTGTCGGTCATGCACGAGTGGCTGAGCGGGAACCGCGCGTGATCGCGAAGGGAGGCGTGAACCCCGGGCCGGGCCCCGGGGTTCACCCCGGCCGGGCGGTCGGTTTGCTGGCGGTCGGGCCCGGGAACCGGGTAGGGTCACCGATCGTTGCGAACAGTGACCGGACGGCGACACGCTGCTGAGCGTGCGCCGGAGCACTGGCAGCGCGCCGCTCCGGATCGGTCACGACGGGGCGATGTGCCGGGCGAGGGGGTGCGGCTAGCATGACCGGGGTAGCGGTGGGCAGTACGCGGGTGCCTGCACCGGGCGGCAGGCAGGCGACAGGAGGGCGAGCCCTGATGCAGAAGGCCAAGATCCTCCTGGTCGACGACCGACCGGAGAACCTGCTGGCGTTGGAGGCGATCCTCTCGGCCCTGGACCAGACACTGGTCCGCGCGGCCTCCGGTGAGGAGGCGCTGAAGGCGCTGCTCACCGACGACTTCGCGGTGATCCTGCTGGACGTCCAGATGCCGGGGATGGACGGCTTCGAGACCGCCGCCCACATCAAGCGCCGGGAGCGCACCCGGGACATCCCGATCATCTTCCTGACCGCGATCAACCACGGCCCGCACCACACCTTCCGCGGCTACGCGGCCGGCGCGGTGGACTACATCTCCAAGCCCTTCGACCCGTGGGTGCTGCGCGCCAAGGTCTCCGTCTTCGTCGACCTGTACGCGAAGAACTGCCAGCTGAAGGAGCAGGCGGCGCTGCTGCGCCTGCAGATGGAGGAAGGCGGCGACGGGCAGGCCCTCGGCGGCGCGCTGCTGGGCGAGCTGTCCGCGCGGCTGGCGGCGGTCGAGGAGCAGGCGGAGGCGCTCGGCAAGCAGCTGGACGGCGGCGAGGACGCCGGGGTGGCCGCCACCGCCGCGCACCTGGAGCGCAAGCTCGCGGGGCTGCGCCGGGCCCTGGACGCGATGCGCCCGGGCAGTTCCTGATCCCTGCCGCCGGTTCACCCGTCCGGGTGGTCGTGATGCGGCGACCGGGTGAATCCCGGTCAGGGTGACGGTGTGTCTGCGACACGTCCGGGCGCCCGGGCTCGAGCACATGTGCACTGGTCGCCCGCCCCGGTAGGCTGCTGACCCATGGCCACTCGCACGCCCGGGAACGCAGCACGTAAGACGAGTCCGGGACCGTCCAAGAAGGCCGCGGCGAAGGCACCGGGCAAGCCGCCCGCGAAGAAGGCGGCGGCGAAGAAGGCGGCTCCCGCGAAGCGGACGGCGGCCAGGTCGGCCCCGCCCGCCCCGAAGCCGTCCAGGTCGGTGCTGATGGGCGCGCTCAACGCGCTGGGCAGCCCGATCGCCGCGATCTTCCGGGGCTTCGGCGACGGTGCCAAGAACCTGCACCCGGACCACCGCAAGGACGGCGTGGGCCTGCTGCTGTTCGCGCTCGCGCTGGTGACCGCGGCCGGCACCTGGTTCACCCCGCAGGGCTGGCTGGGCGAGGGGGCCACCGCCGTGGTGTCCGGGCTGTTCGGCCGGCTCGACGTGCTGGTGCCGTTCCTGCTGGCCGCGATGGCGATCCGGCTCTGGCGCCATCCGGAGCTGCCGGAGGCCAACGGACGGATCATGATCGGGCTGAGCGCGCTGCTGGTCGGCGTCCTCGGCCTGGTCCACATCGGCTGCGGCGCGCCCATGATGGGCAGCGGCGCCTCCCGGATACGGGCGGCCGGCGGGATCATCGGCTGGGCCGCGTCCACCCCGATGATGGCCGCCGCCGGGCCGGCGCTCGCGGTGCCGCTGCTCCTGCTGCTGGCGTTCTTCGGCCTGCTGGTGGTCACCGCCACGCCGATCAACCGGATCGGCGAGCGGGTGCGGGGGATCGGCATACGGCTCGGCGTGGTCGAGCCCAGGCCCGAGGACGAGCTGCACTGGGGGCGCACGCCGGAGCGCGAGCCGTCCACCGACCCGCCGGAGGACGCCGACCCCGACGCGCTGCCGTTCACCGTGGACACGGACGCCGACGACCCCTCGGACGAGGTGGCCGCTCGCCGTCGCCGCCGGCGGCGCAAGCAGACCGAGGAACCGGAGGACGCCGAGCGGATCTCCCTGGACAAGGAGCCGCTGGACCCGTACGCCACCCGCGACCTCGCCGCCGGCGCGGCCGCCGACCTGGACGGCGCGCTGGTCTACGGCGTGCCCGCCTCCTCCGCGGTGGCGGACATGATGCACCAGGTGCAGGACCGCACCGCCCCGCCGGAGGAGCCCGCCGTCCCGGCCGCCCGCAGCGGTGGCCCGGCCGCGCCCGAGGAGCACGGCGCGGCGCCGGTGCGGATGGAGCAGCTCCAGCTCGGCGAGGGCATCACCTACGCCCTGCCCTCGCTGGACCTGCTGGAGCGCGGCGGCCCGGCCAAGGCCCGCAGCGCCCTCAACGACGAGGTGGTCGCCCAGCTCACCGGCACCTTCTCCGAGTTCAAGGTGGACGCCAAGGTCACCGGCTTCACCCGGGGCCCGACGGTCACCCGCTACGAGGTCGAGCTCGGCCCGGCCGTCAAGGTGGAGCGGATCACCGCGCTCGCCAAGAACATCGCGTACGCGGTGGCCAGCCCGGACGTGCGGATCATCAGCCCGATCCCGGGCAAGTCCGCGGTCGGCATCGAGATCCCCAACCGGGACCGCGAGATGGTCAACCTCGGCGACCTGCTGCGCTCGCGCACGGCCGCCGAGGACACCCACCCGATGGTCGTCGGCATGGGCAAGGACGTCGAGGGCCACACGGTGATGGCCAACCTCGCCAAGATGCCGCACATCCTGGTGGCCGGCGCGACCGGTGCGGGCAAGTCGTCCTGCATCAACTGCCTGATCACCTCGATCCTCGCCCGGGCCACCCCGGACGAGGTGCGGATGGTGCTGGTCGACCCCAAGCGGGTCGAGCTGACCGCGTACGAGGGCATCCCGCACCTGATCACGCCGATCATCACCAACCCCAAGAAGGCCGCCGAGGCCCTCCAGTGGGTGGTGCGCGAGATGGACATGCGCTACGACGACCTCGCGGCGTTCGGCTTCCGGCACGTGGACGACTTCAACGCGGCGGTGCGGGCCGGCAAGGTCACTCCGCCGCTGGGCAGCGAGCGCGAGCTGACGCCGTACCCGTACCTGCTGGTGATCGTCGACGAGCTGGCCGACCTGATGATGGTCGCGCCGCGCGACGTCGAGGACTCGGTGGTCCGGATCACCCAGCTGGCCCGCGCGGCCGGCATCCACCTGGTGCTCGCCACCCAGCGGCCCTCGGTGGACGTGGTCACCGGCCTGATCAAGGCCAACGTGCCGTCCCGGCTGGCCTTCGCGACCTCCGCGATGGCCGACTCCCGGGTCATCCTGGACCAGCCCGGTGCGGAGAAGCTGATCGGCAAGGGCGACGCGCTCTTCCTGCCGATGGGCGCGAGCAAGCCGATCCGCATGCAGGGCGCGTTTGTCACCGAGGCGGAGATCGCCAGGGTGGTGCAGCACTGCAAGGACCAGCTGACCGCCGTCTACCGGGACGACGTGACGGTCGGGGGCGGGCCGAAGAAGGAGATCGACGAGGAGATCGGCGACGACCTGGACCTGCTGATCCAGGCGGCCGAGCTGGTGGTCTCCACCCAGTTCGGCTCGACCTCGATGCTCCAGCGCAAGCTCCGGGTCGGCTTCGCCAAGGCCGGCCGGCTGATGGACCTGATGGAGTCGCGCGGCATCGTCGGCCCGAGCGAGGGCTCCAAGGCCCGCGACGTGCTGGTCAAGCCGGACGAGCTGGACGGGGTGCTGATCACCCTTCGGGGTTGACGGGCCGGGCCGTGCGGGGCCAGGCCCGTGTCCTGACCCAGGTGTCACTCGTTCGGAGGAGGGTAGGCGCCGTGAGGGGAACCGAACGTCCGTACGTCGCGTCACACGGCGGAAAGCGGACGCCGGGTTCCCCGCGCGGCTCCGCTGACGGCTCGTCAGCGGGGTGTCGGACCCCGGTCGGATCGGGCGCGCGCATTCGGGCCCGTTCCGCTTGAGCAACGATCCGCCCACGCCCCTAGACTGTTCCCCAGCAGGTGGCCATCCGCTCGAAAGGCGTGCCCCGTGACCATCGGCAAGTCCCCCGACCGCGAGAACGCCACGTCGTCCGTCGAGCCGACCGACGACGCGGTGCAGGCGGCCGATGCCCCGAGCATCGGCCGGGTGCTGTCCACCGCCCGGATCGACGCGGGGCTCACGGTGGACCAGGTGAGTACCGCCACCCGGGTGCGGGTGCCGATCGTCCATGCCATCGAGGGGGACGACTTCGCCCGCTGCGGCGGCGACTTCTACGCCCGCGGGAACATCCGGCTGATCGCCCGGGTGGTCGGCCTGGACGGCGAGGAACTGGTCGCCCGGTACGACGCCGCGCACGGCGGCTCGCCCGCCGCCAAGCGACCGTCGACCCAGCTGATCGACAGCGGCCCGATCAGGGTGCCCCGCCGCGGCCGGCCGAACTGGGCGGCCGCCATGGTCGCCGCGATCGTCGCCGTGGTCGCGCTGATCGGCTTCAACCTGGTCAGCGGCAAGGGCGGGCACGGCACCACCGGCTCGGCCAGCGCGCCGCTGCCCAGCGGCTCCGGGACCGGCTCGCTGGCCCCCGCGACCACGCCCGCCGTCCAGCCGCCGGCGCCCGCGCCGAGCGCCGCCGCGATCGCCGCCGTCCCGGCCGACAAGGTCACCGTGAAGCTGGTCGCCGAGGGCACCAGCTGGGTCTCGGCGATGGACGGCAACGGCAAGTCGCTGTTCCAGAACAACATCAGCAACGGCCAGGACCAGACCTTCACCGACCCCAAGCAGATCAAGCTGGTGCTCGGCAACGGCGGGGCCGTGCACGCGTACGTCAACGGGAAGGACCTCGGCCTCCTCGGCAAGGACGGGCAGGTGGTGCACGTCACGTACACCCCCGGAGACCCGCAGGCGGGCTGACCACAGGGGTCGGAACGCCCACTGATGATCAGCTGATCCGAGGCGCGCGGCCTCCGGGGCGAACGGCACCGGAGCCCGCGCGTTAATCTTGGCCCTATGCCTGAACGCCGTACTGTCGCCCTTGTCACGCTCGGATGCGCCCGCAACGAGGTGGACTCCGAGGAACTCGCCGGGCGACTGGAAGCCGACGGCTGGTTGCTCGTCGACGACGCCGCCGACGCGGACGTCGCCGTGGTCAACACCTGCGGCTTCGTCGAGGCCGCCAAGAAGGACTCCGTGGACGCCCTGCTGGAGGCCAACGACCTCAAGGGGCACGGCCGCACCCAGGCCGTCGTCGCGGTCGGCTGCATGGCCGAGCGGTACGGCAAGGAGCTCGCCGACGCCCTGCCCGAGGCGGACGGCGTCCTCGGCTTCGACGACTACACCAACATCTCCGACCGCCTGCAGACCATCCTCTCCGGCGGCCACCACGCCCCGCACCTGCCGCGCGACCGCCGCAAGCTGCTGCCGATCAGCCCGGCCGAGCGGCAGTCCGCCGCCGAGGCCGTCGCCCTGCCCGGCCACGGCACCGAGGCCGCCGCCGAGCCGATCGCCGACCTGCCCGACGGCCTCGCCCCCGCCTCCGGCCCGCGCACCCTGCGCAAGCGGCTGGACGACAGCCCGGTCGCCTCGGTCAAGCTCGCCTCCGGCTGCGACCGCCGCTGCTCCTTCTGCGCCATCCCGGCCTTCCGCGGCTCCTTCATCTCCCGCCGGCCCTCCGACGTGCTGAACGAGGCCCAGTGGCTGGCCGGGCAGGGCGTGCGCGAGATCGTCCTGGTGAGCGAGAACAACACCTCGTACGGCAAGGACCTCGGCGACATCCGGCTGCTGGAGACGCTGCTCGGCGAGATCGCCGCTCTCGAGGGCGTCGAGCGGGTCCGGGTCTCCTACCTCCAGCCGGCCGAGATGCGTCCCGGCCTGATCGACTCGATGACCGGGACCGCCGACGTGGTGCCCTACTTCGACCTGTCCTTCCAGCACTCGGCGCCCGCCGTGCTGCGCCGGATGCGGCGCTTCGGCTCCACCGACCAGTTCCTGGACCTGCTGGGGACCATCCGCGACAAGGCCCCGCAGGCCGGCGCCCGGTCCAACTTCATCGTCGGCTTCCCCGGCGAGACCGAGGAGGACTTCGCCGAGCTGGAGCGCTTCGTCACGCACGCCGGGCTGGACGCGATCGGCGTCTTCGGCTACTCGGACGAGGACGGCACCGAGGCCGCGACCTACGACGGCAAGCTCGCCGAGGACGTGATCGCCGACCGGCTGGACCGGCTGAGCCGACTGGCCGAGGAGATGACCGCCCAGCGGGCCGAGCAGCGGATCGGCACCGAGGTCGAGGTGCTGATCGAGTCGATCGAGGACGGCGTGGTCGAGGGCCGCTCCGCCCACCAGGCCCCGGAGACCGACGGCCTGACCACCCTCACCGGTGTCGAGGCCCCCGGGATCGGCCAGTTCTGGCGGGCCAGGGTCGTCGCCAGCGAGGGCGTCGACCTGATCGCCGAGGCGCTGGAGCAGGTGCGGTCGCCCAAGACCTCGGGAGTCGGGGAATGACCAAGGGGCCCGGCGCCCCGGCCGCGGCCCACCCGGGCAGACCGGTGGCCGCGGTGCCGTCGACCCCGGGGGTCTGGAACATCGCCAACGTGCTCACGATGGTCCGGGTGCTGCTGGTGCCGGTCTTCGTGGCGCTGCTGTTCGCCGACGGCGGGCACGACCCCAAGTGGCGCTCGGTCGCCTGGGCCTCGTTCGCGATCGCGATGATCACCGACCTGTTCGACGGTGAGCTGGCCCGGCGCAAGGGCCTGGTCACCGACTTCGGGAAGATCGCCGACCCGATCGCCGACAAGGCGATCATGGGCTCGGCGCTGATCGGCCTCTCGCTGCTCGGCGACCTGCCCTGGTGGGTCACCGCGGTGATCCTGGCCCGCGAGCTCGGCATCACACTGATGCGGTTCTGGGTGATCCGCTACGGGGTCATCCCGGCCAGCCGCGGCGGCAAGCTCAAGACGCTGACCCAGGGCACCGCGGTCGGCATGTACGTACTGGCCCTGACCGGCTGGCTGGCCACCGGACGGGCCGTACTGATGGGGCTGGCGGTGCTGCTGACCGTCGGCACCGCGCTGGACTACATCGGGCAGGCGCTGCGACTGCGCCGCGAGGGACTGGCCGCGGCGCAGTCGGGCCGCTGAGCGACGGGGGAGCCGGGTGGCGGAGCGGGACGTGGCGGAGCAGGGCGCGGTGGAGCGGGACTTCCGGCTGGCCGAGCGCGCGCACGCCGCGCTGCGCGCCGAGGGCGGCACGCTGGCCGTCGCCGAGTCGCTGACCGGGGGTCTGCTGGCCGCGGCGCTGGTGGACGTCCCCGGGGCGTCCGCGACCTTCCGGGGCTCGGTCACCGCGTACGCGACCGAGCTGAAGGCCTCGGTGCTCGGGGTGGACGAGGGCCTGCTGGACGTGTACGGGCCGGTCCACCCGGTGGTGGCCCGGCAGATGGCCGAGGGCGTGCGCGGGTTGCTGGGGGCCACGTACGGGCTCGCGACGACCGGAGTGGCCGGGCCCGACCCGCAGGACGGGCAGCCGGTCGGCACCGTACACCTGGCGGTCGCCGGCCCGGGGGGAACTCTGGTCAGTTCGCCCCTGCTGTCGGGCGGTCGTGCCACAATCCGTCACGGGGCGGTGACCGCCGCGCTGGAGCTGCTGGTCGATCGCTTCGCACGCCAGGCGCCCTAGGGGAGGGCTCCACCGGAGCGGGAGCCGCCGGTCGGCGCGCGGGTACGGGACAGCTGGAGGATCGTGTTACATCCAACACCCTGGTTGGGCAGAAACCAGGTGGCGAACGAGTTGCGTCACGGTGGCGGGGCGGGTCGCGACGGGTACCACGACGGACCCGCGAACCCGGGTGCGACACCGGAACAAGGAGGGGGACGGCCTTGCAGCCCAGAGTGAACACGACCAGGGTCCCCGCACGCGAAGCGGGCAAGGCGGTACGGTGGGGTCGTGACATCTCGATCCGCAGTCCGAGGAGGGAGGCACCGATGATCCTGCTCCGTCGCCTACTGGGCGATGTACTGCGTCGGCAGCGCCAGCGCCAGGGCCGCACACTCCGCGAGGTGTCGGCGGCCGCCAGGGTTTCGCTCGGATACCTCTCCGAGGTCGAGCGGGGACAGAAGGAGGCCTCCTCGGAGCTGCTCTCCGCCATCTGCGACGCGCTCGACGTCCGGATGTCCGAGGTCATGCGCGAGGTCAGCGACGAACTGTCGCTCGCCGAACTTGCGGCGATGGCCACCCTCTCCGAAGGTGATCTGCTGAGGCCGGTACTCGAACCGGTTCCGCTGCCCGCCCCCGGCACCGACCGGGCGAACCTCTCGCCCAAGGCCGCCGCGATGGACGTGGTCGCCGCCTGATCCCGGCCTCGACTCCCGGGCGCCCCTGCCCGGGGCGAGCGAAGGGAGGGCGGTCGTGCGAACAGACGCGCAGACGCGCCCGACGGCCCGAATACGGGCCCGGGCGCCGCTGTTCCTCCGGGGACGGCGTCCGGTGCGGTGGGTGCTGGCGGTCTCGGTGGCCGGGCTCGTCTGGTGGCTCCTGGTGGTCCGGGGGCAGCTGGCCGACGGTGCGGTGCTGGGGCTGCTCGCGGCCGGCGGCTGGGGGCTCGGTCTCATCCCGGTCCACGCCGACTGGAACGCGACCGGACCGTCCCGGCGCCCGCGCACGGAGCCGGTGGGACCGGTGGAGGCGCAGCCGCCGCCGATCGGGTGATTCGACGTGGCCGGAGGCCGCGGGGTTCTCGACCCCGCGGCCTCCGGCCTTTTCCGTGCCCCGGCGGTTCGTCGGTTCAGGGGCGCAGCCGCAGGCCGCGCGGGGTCGCGTGGAAGCCGGCCTCCTCCAGGGCGCGGCCGAGGGCCGAACCCAGGGCGGGCTCGCCGTTGGTCCGCTCGACCGTGACGCTGCCCAGGGCGCCCTCCCGGACGGCGGCCGCGAGCGCCCCGGCCGCCAGCGCCCGGGTGGCCTCGTCCTCGGGCCAGGCCAGCAGGGACTTCCCGCCGCGCTCGACGTACAGCGCCAGCTCGCCGTCCACCAGGACCACCAGGGCGCCCGCCTTGCGGCCCGGGCGGTGGGCCGTGGACTCCCTGCCGCCGGGGGCGGTGGGCGGTTCGGGCCAGGGCAGGGCGGCGCCGTAGGCGTTGGCCGGATCGGCGGCGGCCAGCACCAGCGTCTGCGGCGGCTCGCCGGCCGGGGCGGCCGGCCACTCGGCGGCCCGGGCCCGCTCCAGCCGGCCGTTCACCGAGCGCAGCCGGTCGGCCGCGCCCTCCATGGCGAACTGGGCGCCGCCCAGGCCCTCGACGAAGTAGCCCCGGCGGGCCCGGCCGCGCTCCTCCATCGCGGCGAGCACCCGGTAGACCCCGGCGAAGCCGCCGGGCACCCGTTCGGCCGCCACCGTGCCCCGGGTGAGCAGGCCGTGCCGGTCCAGCAGGTTCTGCGCCTGGGCGGTGGCCCGGACCGTCGGGTCGGCGGCGAAGGCGGGCAGCAGCGACCAGCGCCCGGCCACCGTCGGCGGGCCGCTGCGCAGGGCGCCGCCGGCCCGGCCGAAGGCACGGCCGGCACCGCCGTAGCGGCCGCGCGGGGTGGACCGGGGCGCCCGGTGGGCGGTGGCGCCCGCCGTCCGGCCCGAGCCCAGCAGGGCGCGCAGCGGGGCGAGGGTGTCGTTGGTGACGTAGCCCGCCCAGACGAGGTCCCAGAGCGCCTCGACGACCTCCGGCTCGGCGGTCTCCTCCGGGAGCTGCTGGACGAGTTGGCGGAAGAACAGGCCGTAGCCGCCGGCCAGCGCGGACATCAGGGCGCTGTGCACCGGGGTGAGCGTCGGCGGCACGGGCTCGGGGCGCAGCAGATGGGCGTTCTCGGCGAGGTGCAGGCTGAGCCAGCCGTCCTTGCCGGGCAGGGCGCCGGCCCCGCACCAGCCGACCTCGCCGGCCGCCATCAACTCGTCCAGCAGCCCGGGCGCGTAGTCGGTGAGCCGGGCCGGGAGGATCAGCTTCTCCAGCGCGGAGGCGGGCAGGGCGGTGCCCTGGAGCTGTTCGACCACGCGCAGCAGGCCGTCCGGGCCGCGCAGCCGGTGGCCGGCCAGGTGCTGCCACTGCGGCAGGAAGGCGGCCAGGGCGCGCGGCGGGACCGGTTCGACCTCCTGGCGCAGGGCGGCCAGCGAGCGGCGGCGCAGCCGGCGCAGCACCTCGGCGTCGCACCACTCGGGGGCGGTGTGGTCAAGAGGGGCGGCGCGAAGCGCTTCCGGCGATGGGTGGTGGCGGGCAGCGGGTGGGAGGTACTGGCCCTGGACCAGGCGGCCGGCGGCGGTCAGGCGGTGCAGGGTGCCGGTGACCACGGCGGTGCCGAGGCCGTAGCGGGCGGCGGCCTCGGCGGCGGTGAACGGGCCGTGGGTGCGGGCGTGGCGGGCGATCAGATCGCCCAGCGGGTCCTTGACCGGCTCGGTGAAGGCCTCGGGGACGCCGACCGGCAGCGGGGTGCCCAGCGCGTCGCGCAGCCGTCCGGCGTCCTCGATCGCGGCCCAGCGCTGCTCGCCGGCGATCCGGACCTGGATCACCCGGCGGGCCGCCTCCAGCTCCAGGGCCCAGAGCGGCTCCGCGCCGCGGAGGGTCAACTCGGCCTCGGAGAGCGGGCCGAGCAGGCGCAGGGCGTCGGCGACGCCCTCGGCGTCCCTGATCCGGCGCTCGGGGGTGAGGCGCTGGAGCTCGGCCTCCAGCTCGGTGAGCACCTGGGGGTCGAGCAGTTCGCTCAGCTCGGCCTGGCCGAGGAGTTCGGACAGCAGCCGGGAGTCGAGCGAGAGGGCGGCGGCGCGGCGCTCGGCGAGCGGGGAGTCCCCCTCGTAGAGGAACTGGGCGACGTAGCCGAACAGCAGTGAGCGGGCGAAGGGCGAGGGCTCCGGGGTGGTGACCTCGACCAGGCGGACGGCGCGGGACTCCAGATCGCCCATCAGCTCGACCAGGCCGGGGACGTCGAAGACGTCCTGCAGGCACTCCCGGACGGCCTCCAGGACGATCGGGAACGAGCCGTACTCGGAGGCGACTTCGAGCAGCTGGGCGGCGCGCTGGCGCTGCTGCCAGAGCGGGGTGCGGCGGCCGGGGCTGCGGCGGGGGAGCAGCAGGGCGCGGCCGGCGCACTCCCGGAAGCGGGAGGCGAACAGGGCGGAGCCGCCGACCTGCTCGGTGACCAGTTGCTCGATCTCGCCGGGGTCGAACAGGGCGGCGTCGGCGCCGACCGGGGCCTCGTCCCGGCCCGACTCGTCCGAGGGGCCACCGAACCGGCTCGACGGCTCCGCGGGGCCGGCGAAGTCGAAGTCGAGGGCCAGCAGGTCGGCGTCGGGCAGGCGGAGCACGATGCCGTCGTCGGCGTGCATGACCTGGGGGTCCAGGCCGTGCTTCTCGCGCAGCCGGGCGCCGAGGGCGAGCGCCCAGGGGGCGTGCACCTGGGCGCCGAAGGGGGAGTGGATGACGATCCGCCAGTCGCCGAGCTCGTCCCGGAAGCGCTCGACCACGATGGTGCGGTCGTCCGGGAGGTGGCCGCAGGCGGCGCGCTGCTCGGCCAGGTAGTCCAGCAGGTTGGCGGCGGCCCAGTCGTCCAGGCCGGCCTGCCTGAGGCGCTCGGTGGCGGCCTCGGGCCGCAGGGTGCCCAGTTCGCGGGTGAAGGCGCCGAGGGCGCGGCCGAGTTCGAGCGGACGGCCGAGGGCGTCGCCCTTCCAGAACGGGAGCCGGCCGGGGACGCCGGGGGCGGGGGTGACCAGCACCTTGTCGTGGGTGATCTCCTCGATCCGCCAGGAGGTGGTGCCGAGGGTGAACACGTCGCCGACGCGGGACTCGTAGACCATCTCCTCGTCGAGTTCTCCGACGCGGCCGCCGCCCTTCTTGCCCGTCTTCGCGTCGGATGCAGTGGCCCCGGCGATGAAGACGCCGAACAGGCCGCGGTCGGGGATGGTGCCACCGGAGGTGACGGCCAGGCGCTGGGCGCCGGGGCGGCCGGTCACCGTGCCGGCCACCCGGTCCCAGACCAGGCGGGGGCGCAACTCGGCGAAGGCGTCCGAGGGGTAGCGGCCGGCCAGCATGTCGAGCACGGCGTCGAAGGCGGACTGCGGGAGGGACGCGAAGGGGGCGGCCCGGCGGACCACGGCGAGCAGGTCGTCCACCGGCCAGGTGTCCAGGGCCGTCATCGCGACCAGCTGCTGGGCGAGCACGTCCAGCGGGTTGCGCGGGATGCGCAGCGCCTCGATCCGGCCGGCCCGCATCCGCTCGGTGACCACGGCGGACTGCACGAGGTCTCCCCGGTACTTGGGGAAGAAGACGCCGGTGGAGACGGCGCCGACCTGGTGGCCGGCCCGGCCGACCCGCTGCAGGCCGGAGGCGACCGAGGGCGGGGACTCGACCTGGACGACCAGCTCGACGGCGCCCATGTCGATGCCCAGCTCCAGGCTGGAGGTGGCGACCACGGCGGGCAGCCGGCCGGCCTTCAACTCCTCCTCGACGAGCGACCGCTGCTCCTTGGAGACGGAGCCGTGGTGGGCCCGGGCGATGACCGGGGGCGCGCCCTTGGCCGCGCCCGAGCCGCCCATCAGCTCGGCCGGGGCGTGCGCCTCGGGGATCGTGGTGCCGGTGGCGCGCTCGTGGGCGATCTCGTTCAGCCGGTTGCACAGCCGCTCGGCCAGCCGGCGGGAGTTGGCGAAGACGATGGTCGAGCGGTGCGACTCGACCAGGTCGACGATCCGCTCCTCGACGTGCGGCCAGATGGAGGCCTGTCGCTGCCGGTCGCCGTCGGAGGCGGTGCCGCCGGCGGCCGGGGCGGTGGGCAGGTCGTCCAGGTCGGGGACGGGGACGACCACCGAGAGGTCGAACTCCTTGGCGGCGGCGGGCTGGACCACGGTGGCGCCGCGCCCGGGGCTGAGGAAGCGGGCCACCTCCTCGACCGGGCGGACCGTCGCGGACAGGCCGATCCGGCGGGCCGGGTGGTCCAGCAGTTCGTCCAGCCGCTCCAGGCTGAGGGCGAGGTGCGCGCCGCGCTTGGTGCCGGCGACGGCGTGCACCTCGTCCAGGATCACGGTGTCCACGCCGCGCAGGGCCTCCCGGGAGGCGGAGGTGAGCAGCAGGAACAGCGACTCGGGGGTGGTGATCAGGATGTCCGGCGGGTGGGTGGCGAAGCGGCGGCGGTCGGCGGCCGGGGTGTCGCCGGAGCGGATGGCGACCTGGACCTCGGGCTCGGGCAGGCCGAGCCGGACGGCGGCCTGGCGCAGGCCTGCCAGCGGGGCGCGCAGGTTCCGTTCGACGTCCACCGCGAGGGCCTTGAGCGGGGAGACGTAGAGGATCCGGCAGCGGCGCTTGGGCTCGGCGGGGGGAGGGGTGCTGCTGAGGCGGTCGAGGGCGGAGAGGAAGGCGGCCAGCGTCTTGCCGGAGCCGGTGGGGGCGACCACCAGGACGTCCGTCTCCCGCTGGATGGCCTGCCAGGCCTCGGCCTGGGCGCTGGTGGGGGCGGAGAAGGCACCGGTGAACCAGGCCCGGGTGGCCGGGGCGAAGCCGGCCAGGGGGTCGGGGGCGGACGGGGTCGGGTGCTGGGGCGCCATGCCCCCATGGTGCCGGGTGGGACTGACATGCGGGGGTGCGGCGGGACGGGGATCGAGGGGGGTGCAAGCCGGGGAGCGGAAGTGATGATCCGCTCATATGGTGAGAAATCGGATGCTTGATCCATCCGTGACCGACCGGACCGACGAGCGGAGACCGTGCGATGGTGCAGGTGCACTCGTCGGGCGGGACCGCCCGGCGCCGCCGGGTCCGCGGGCCCGCCCGGGCGCTGCTCGCGATGCTGCTCACCGCGCTCGTGGTGGGCGGCGCCGTTCCGTACGCGTCCGGGCCGGGGCGGGCGTACCTCAGCTACCTGGTGCTGGCCGAGGGCGAGGACGCCGCCGGTGCGGCCCGGGCCGGGGCGGAGAGCCGGGCGATGGGCGGGCAGGTGGTCCAGGAGTACCCGCAGATCGGGGCCGTGCTGGTGTACGCGACCGGGCCGTTCGCCGACCGGGTGCGGGCCAGGCCCGGGATCGCCGCCGTCGGGGCGACCAGGACCGCGCCGGTGGTCGCGCCGCCGCGGGCGGTGGCGGGGGCGGGGGGCTTCACGGCGGGGACGGCGGCGGGGGTGCGCGCGGGCGCGGGGCCCGGCGGGAGGCGGGGCGGCGACCGGGCGGACGCGGGGACCGTGACGGTGCCGGACCCGGGGGAGGGGGACCCCTGGAACATCGCGATGGTCGGTGGCGCCGCCGCCCGGACGGGGGACGCCTCGGCGGTGTCCGGCGGTGGGGTGCCGAGCCCCGACGCGCTGCGCGGGGTGCTGGTCGCGGTGCTGGACTCCGGGGTCGACGACACCCACCCGGACCTGCGCGCCGCCGTCGATCCGAAGGCCTCCGCCTCCTGCGCGGACGGCCGGCCCGACGGCCGCACCGGCGCCTGGCGGCCCGAAGCCGGGGTGGTCGAGAGCGGCCACGGCACCCACGTCGCCGGGATCGTCGGGGCCGCCAGGGACGGCCACGGGGCCACCGGGGTCGCTCCGGGGGTGCGGATCGCCGCCGTCCGGCTGCTCGGGCCGCTCGGCCAGTACTACGCGGAGAACATCGTCTGCGGCATGCTCTGGGCCGCCGACCACGGGGCCAGGGCGATCAACAACAGCTACTTCGCCGACCCGTGGAAGTACAACTGCCCCGAGGACCGGGACCAGGCCGCGCTGATCGCGGCCGTCGGGCGGGCCGCGGGGTACGCCCGGCGCAAGGGCGCGGTGGTGGTCGCCTCGGCGGGCAACGACGGGCAGGACCTCGGTGCCTCGCGGACCGACGACCGGAGCCCCAACGACCGGCTGTCGGGGCCGGCGCTCGTCCGTCACCTGGGCACCGAGTGCGTGCGGCTGCCCGGCGAGCTGCCCGGGGTGGTGACCGTCACCGCGGTCAACCGGGACGGGCACCCGGCGGCGTACTCCAACTACGGGCGCGGGCGGGTCTCGCTGGCCGCGCCGGGGGGCGATCCGGACGGCGGGCCGCAGGGGGCGATCGTCTCCGACTGGCCGGAGGGGCAGTACGCGGCGCTGGCGGGGACCTCGATGGCGGCCGCCCATGTGACCGGGGCGGTGGCGGTGGCGGCGGCGTCGCATCCGGAGCTGGGGGCGGACGAGCTGGCGGGGCTGTTGGCGAGGGGAGCGGTCGCGGGGTGTCCGGTGGCGGCTCCGGCGTGCGGGGAGCGGCAGTACTTCGGGGCGGGGCTGGTGGCGCTGCCCCGTTGACCGGGGGCGGGCCGGCGGGGAAAAGCGGGTGACGGGGTGGTGGGGCAGGGGTGAGGATCGGGGCATGGATGATTCGGGTGCGGCCGTGTTCCTGGAGACGGAGCGGCTGCTGTTGCGGCGCTTCACGACGGCGGACGTGGACCGGCTGGTGGAGTTGGACGGCGATCCGGAGGTCATGCGCTTCCTGACCGGGGGGAAGCCGAGCGCGCGGGAGTGGCTCGAGGGGAAGGTGCTGCCGCTGTACCTGGAGCACTACCGGCGGTACGGCGATCTCGGGTGGTGGGCGGCCGAGGAGCGGGTCGGCGGGGCGTTCCTCGGGTGGTTCGAGTTCCGGCCGACGCGCGAGGGGGAGCGGGGCGAGGTCGAGCTCGGCTACCGGTTGCGGCGGGCCGCGTGGGGGCGCGGGTACGCGACGGAGGGCGCGCGGGCACTGGTCCGGCGCGGCTTCGCGGAGCTGGGGGTGGAACGGGTGGTGGCGTACACGATGGCGGTGAACGCGGGCTCCCGGCGGGTGATGGAGAAGAGCGGGCTGACGTTCGTCCGCACGTTCCACGAGGACTATCCGGAGATGATCCCGGGGAGCGAGCACGGTGAGGTCGAGTACGCGCTGACGGCCGAGGAGTGGCGGGCCCGGTCCGGGATACTTGGGGCATGAGGCTGACGGAGTTCTGGCGACGGATGCACGCGCACTTCGGGGAGGCGTACGCGGAGTCGTTCGCGACCGACCACGTGATGAGCGAACTGGGCGGGCGGACGGTGCGGCAGGCGCTGGACGCGGGCTGGGAGGCCAAGGACGTCTGGCGGGTGGTCTGCGACACCCAGGGCGTCTCCGGAGTGCTGCGCTGAGTGCCGGCCTCCGGATGGCATGGGACAGACTGTCCGGGTGACAAATAGCGCGGAACAGAAGAATTCGGACCGGGACGCCGACGGCGCTCCGGCGGGTGGGGGACTGTGGGGCGGCGGGATGCCGCGCTGGCTGCCGCGGGCGATGGTGCTGTTCCTGGTGCTGGTGGGGCTGTTCCAGCTCGCCGACTGGGCGTTCCGGCAGCTGATCGACCTGTTCGTGATGCTGCTGGTGTCGTTCTTCCTGTCCCTGGCGCTGGAGCCGGCCGTGGACCGGATGGCGGCGCGGGGGGTGCGCCGGGGCGTCGGGACCTTCCTGGTGTTCGTGGCGGTCGGGGTGGCGGTGGTGGGGTTCCTCGCCGCGCTCGGCACGCTGCTGGTCGACCAGGTGGCGAAGATTGCCGGGGACCTGCCGCACCTGGTCGACAGTCTGATCGGGTGGATCAACCGGACCTTCCACCAGGAGCTCTCGCTGGGCGAGCTGCAGAATCGATTGCTCAAGGACTCCGGCGCCATCGAGAGCTACGTCCAGCAGGCCGCCGACAACGTCTGGGGCGTCTCCTCCACCCTGATCGGCGGGCTCTTCCAGGCCTTCACGGTCGGGCTGTTCACCTTCTACTTCACCGCCGAGGGCCCGCGGGTGCGCCGGACGGTCTGTTCGATGCTGCCGCCCGCCAAGCAGGGCGAGGTGCTGCGCGCCTGGGAGATCGCGCTCGCCAAGACCGGCGGCTACCTGTACTCGCGGGCGCTGCTCGCGGTGGTGTCCTCCGTCGGGCACTGGGTGATGTTCGAGCTGCTGGAGCTGCCGTACGCGGCGGCGCTGGCGGTCTGGGTCGGCGTCATGTCGCAGTTCGTGCCCACCATCGGGACCTATCTGGCCGGGGCGCTGCCGGTGCTGGTGGCGCTGACGGTGGATCCGGTGGACGCCCTCTGGGTGCTCGGCTTCGTGGTGGTCTACCAGCAGATCGAGAACTACCTGCTGCAGCCGCGGATCACCGCGCGGACGGTGGACGTGCACCCGGCGCTGGCCTTCGGCTCGGTGATCGCGGGGGCGGCGCTGCTCGGTGCGGTGGGCGCGCTGATCGCGATCCCGGCGGCGGCGACGCTCCAGGGCTTCGTGGGGACGTACGTCCGACGGTACGAGGTGGCCACCGATCCGCGGATCGACCGGGGCGAGCAGCGCAGGGCCCGGCGGGAGCTGCGCCGGGAAGCGGCCCGGCGGCTGCGCCGGATGGTCGCCGGCGACGGGACGAGGCGCGGGGAGTGATTCGCGGGCACCGCCCCCGGGGTGTTCCCGGGGGCGGTGTGGGCCGGACGTGCGACGCTTGAATCGAACAGATGTTCTTTGTACTCTCCGGCGTGGAGTTTTCCACAGGCCGGGTCCGATCGGGCTCGTTTGTCAGTGGGACGCGCTAGCGTCGAGGACGATGAAGCGCACAGCACAGAACCCGAGGGAAAAAGCCATGGCAGGTACGGACCGCGAGAAGGCCCTGGAGACCGCTCTCGCCCAGATCGAGCGGCAGTTCGGCAAGGGCTCGGTGATGCGCCTCGGCGAGAAGGCCAACGAGCCGGTCGAGGTGATCTCCACCGGGTCCACCGCCCTGGACGTCGCCCTCGGGGTCGGCGGCATCCCGCGCGGCCGAGTGGTCGAGATCTACGGCCCCGAGTCCTCCGGTAAGACCACCCTGACCCTGCACCTGGCCGCCAACGCCCAGAAGGCCGGCGGCACGGTCGCGTTCGTCGACGCGGAGCACGCGCTCGACCCCGAGTACGCCAAGAAGCTCGGCGTGGACACCGACGCCCTGCTGGTCAGCCAGCCGGACACCGGTGAGCAGGCGCTGGAGATCACCGACATGCTGATCCGCTCCGGCGCGATCGACCTGGTGATCATCGACTCGGTCGCGGCGCTCGTCCCGCGCGCCGAGATCGAGGGCGAGATGGGCGACTCGCACGTCGGTCTGCAGGCCCGACTGATGAGCCAGGCGCTGCGCAAGATCGCCGGTGCGCTGAACCAGTCGAACACCACCGCGATCTTCATCAACCAGCTGCGCGAGAAGATCGGCGTGATGTTCGGTTCGCCGGAGACCACGACCGGTGGCCGCGCGCTGAAGTTCTACGCCTCGGTCCGCCTCGACATCCGCCGGATCGAGACCCTGAAGGACGGCACCGAGGCGGTCGGTAACCGCACCCGCGTCAAGGTGGTCAAGAACAAGGTCGCCGCGCCGTTCAAGCAGGCCGAGTTCGACATCCTCTACGGCGTGGGCATCAGCCGCGAGGGCGGCCTGATCGACATGGGCGTGGAGCACGGCTTCATCCGCAAGTCGGGTGCCTGGTACACCTACGAGGGCGACCAGCTCGGCCAGGGCAAGGAGAACGCCCGCAACTTCCTGCGGGACAACCCGCAGCTCGCCGACGAGATCGAGCGGAAGATCAAGGGCAAGCTCGGCATCGGCCCGAAGGTGGAGGAGCCGGCCGAGGCCGAGGCCGGGGCCGAGGCCGCCGCCGACGGTGCCGCCAAGCCGATCACCGCGACCGCCACCAAGACGGCCGCGGCGAAGAAGACGGCGGCGGCCAAGGCCTGAGCCGTTGACGCAGCACGACAGGGTGGGCGGCGGCCCGGAGGACGACGACTACGGGCCGCCGGACTGGTTCGCCGCAGTCGCGGAGGAGCCCGAGCCGGTGGCCGAGGTGCCCCGGGGAGCGCGCCCCCGGCGCGGCCGGCGGTCCACCACGCAGTGGGCATCCGGCCCCGAGCCCGAGTTCGACCGGGCTCCGGCCCGGGCGGTGCGCGGCGCGGCGTCCGGGCCGGAGCCGGCGGAGGCCTCGGCCGAGGCGCTCGGCCTGGTCTCCGCCTCCGAGCTGCCCACCGGCCGTCGCCGACGGCGCTCGGCCCTCGCGGCCGAGGAATCCGAAGCGGTCGGGGGGGCCGCTTCGACACCGACGGCCGTGGCGAGCGGCCGCGGCGGGGCCGAGGCGGCCGATCACGAGGGTGCGGCCGCCTCGGCCTCCCGTCGTGGCGGGCGCCGGGGCCGTGGCGCCACCGGGCGCGCCGGGGAGGAGGACGCCGGCCGCGTCTCCCGGAAGCAGGCCGAGGAGTCGGCCGATCCGGAGAGCCGCGCCCGGGACATCTGCCTGCGGCTGCTGACCGGCGCCGCCAAGACCCGCAAGCAGCTCGCCGACGCCCTGCGCAAGCGGGAGATCCCGGAGGACGTCGCCGACGAGGTGCTCACCCGGCTCGAAGAGGTCGGGCTGATCGACGACGCGGCCTTCGCCGCGGCCTGGGTGGAGTCCCGGCACGCCGTCCGGGGCTTGTCCCGGCGGGCACTGGCCCAGGAGCTGCGCACCAAGGGCGTCGCCGCCGACCTGGTCGAGCAGGCCGTCGCCCAGCTCGACCACGACGACGAGACGGACGCGGCCAGGGCGCTGGTCGAGCGCAAGCTGCGGTCCACCCGGGGGCTGGACACGCAGGTGCGCACCCGGCGGCTGGTGGGGATGCTGGCCCGCCGCGGCTACTCCGAGGGACTGGCGTTCCGGGTGGTGCGCGGGGCGCTGGAAGAGGAGCAGAGTGAACCGTCGGGTCGGGACTAGTGGCAGTTCTGTAGGCGTCTTGGAGTGAACCAGGTCAACTCTTGACCGTTTCGTGACCCCCACCTAGCCTCGCCTTCAGTGCCAGGGGGGCCTGTGGACGGCACCCCATGCGGCGACGGGGGAGTGGGCGGCAATGGGGATCTCGGCGGGCACCGGCCCGAGTGGCTCGCTGGTGTCGGTCGCCGGATCGGCCGCGCTGCTCCTGCTGGTGCTCGCGGTGGCCGCCGGGCTGGCGGTCAGACGGCTGCGGGCGGCCCGGAGCGGCGCGCTGGCCGAGGCCGAGCGGGCCCGTCGGTGGGCCGAGGAGCAGACCGCCGGGCAGCGGGCCGAAATCGCCCGCCGCGAGGAGGACCTTGCCGAGGAACTGCGCAGGCTGCGCCGCCGGGAGGACGAACTGGCGGAGCGTTCGGCCGAGTTGGAGCGCTCCCGGGGCGAGGCCGAGGCGCTGGTCACCCGGCGGGTGACGGCGCTGGAACGGGCCGCGGGACTCTCCGCCGAGCAGGCCCGCGCCGAACTCCTGCGGGAGGCCACGGAATCGGCCCGGCGGGAGGCCGCCGTCACCGTCCGGGAGATCGAGCGCGAGGCCAGGGAGGAGGGCGAGCGCCGGGCCCGGGACATCGTCGCCGGGGCGGTCCAGCGGCTGGCGACGGAGCAGACCGCGGAGAGCGTCGTCACCGTCCTGCGGCTGCCGAACGAGGACATCAAGGGCCGGATCATCGGGCGCGAGGGCCGCAACATCCGTGCCTTCGAGGCGGTCACCGGCGTGAACCTGATCGTCGACGACACCCCCGCGTCGGTGCAGCTGTCCTGCTTCGACCCGGTCCGCCGGGAGACCGCCCGGCTCACCCTGGAGCAGCTGGTCGAGGACGGCCGGATCCACCCGAGCAGGATCGAGCACCTGCACGAGCGCAGCCGCGAGGAGGTCGGACAGCGCTGCGTCCGGGCCGGCGAGGACGCCCTGCTGGAGGCCAGGGTCGGCGGGATGCACCCCGAACTCGTCCGCACCCTGGGCTCGTTGCGCTACCGGGCGTCGTACGGGCAGAACGTGCTCGGACACCTGCTGGAGTCCGCGCACCTGGCCGGGATGATGGCCGCCGAGCTCGGGGTGGACCCGGAGCCGGTGCGGCGCGCGGCACTGCTGCACGACATCGGCAAGGCGCTCACCCACGAGTCCGAGGGCAGCCACGCCGCGATCGGCGCGGAGCTGGCCCGGCGGTACGACGAGTCCCCCGAGGTGGTGCACGCGATCGCCGCCCACCACAACGAGGTCGACCCGCGCACCGTGACGGCCGTGCTGACCCAGGCCGCGGACGGCTGCTCGGGCGGCCGGCCGGGCGCGCGCAAGGAGTCGCTGGAGCTGTACGTCCGGCGGCTGGCGCGGCTGGAGGAGATCGCGCGCTCGCACGAGGGCGTCGCCGAGGTGTACGCGATGCAGGCCGGCCGGGAGGTGCGGGTGATGGTTCGTCCGGACGCGGTGGACGACCTCGGCGCGGAACTGATCGCCCGCGAGGTCGCCCGCCAGGTCTCCACCGAGCTGACCTACCCGGGCCGGATCCGGGTGACGGTGGTCCGCGAGAGCCGGGCCACGGCGGTGGCCGGCTAGGCAGCCTTACTGGGAGACGCCCTGGCTCGGGGAGTCCACCTGCCGGGCCGCGGGCCGGTCGGACGGGTCGGGGGCCGGGGCGAGGGTGGCCGGGCCGCCGCGGGCGCGGTCGGCGAGGGCGAGGAGGTCCTCGGCGACGGCGCCCTGGGTGACGCCGACCAGGTGGCCGTCCGGGCGGATCAGCAGGACGGTGTGCGGGCCGGCGCCCGGGTAGTCCTCGGTGACCAGCACCTCGGCGGGGACGGGCAGCGCGGCGGCGACCTCGGCGAGGCGGGGCATCAGGCCGGCGCCGAGCCAGTGCTCGGAGGACCAGACGGCGGTGCCGGGGGCGACCAGCAGCAGCAGGAAGGCGGTGCCGAGCCGGGCGTGCAGGTGGTCGGGGGTGCCGTCGTCGGCGAGCACCGGCAGGTCCGGGACGAGCACGCCGGGGGCGGTGGCGGGCAGCAGTTCGCTGAGCGAGGTGGTGCCGCGCGCGCCGCGCTGCGCCGGGACCCGGCCGGGGCCGCCGGAGGGCGCCGCCGGGTAGGCGGGCGCGCCGCCGAACCGGCCGGTGCCGAGCTGGCCGTCGGCGAGCAGCGGGGCGTGCTTGCGGAAGCCGCCGACCAGCAGCGAGCGCCGGGTCTGCTGCCAGCCGCGCAGCGGGCGCAGCAGCGGCATGGACTGGTCGACCGCGCGCAGCCGGGCGCCGACCGCTCCGCGCCGCTCGGCCTCGTAGCCGTCCAGCAGGGCGCCGCCGGGCTGCGGACCGCCGGAGTGGAGGTGCCACGCGAGGGCGAGCCGCCAGGCGAGGTTGTCGGCGTCGCGCAGCCCGTCCACGAGGTTCTGCATGCCGAGCGCACCGTGCAGGTGGGCGGCGTCGCCGGCCAGGAAGCAGCGGCCGACCCGGAAGCGGGCGGCGAGCCGCTGCTGGGCGGTGTGGTCGGCGGCGGCCAGCAGCTCGAAGCGGGGCAGCTCGCCGCACCAGCCGGTGAGGGTGGAGGTGACCCGGTTGAGCAGGGTGTCGCCGGTGACGATGCCGGGCCAGGTGGCGTGCGGGTCCACCGTCTCGGTGGCGGCGGGGCGGCCGGGGGGCAGCCGCCAGTCGAGCCGCCAGACGCCGTCCGGCAGCGGGCGGGCGGAGGCCTCGCGGTCGCCCCGCCACGGGGGCTCGCGGTGCAGCCGGGCGCCGTCGAAGGGCAGGTCGACCCGGACGGTGGCGATGGCGTTGCGGTCGACCGCAGGGCGGCCGGGGAAACGGATCTTCAGGAGCTTGCGGACGGTGGATCTCGCGCCGTCGCAGCCGACCAGGTGGCTGCCGCGCCACCAGGTCGTGGAGCCGTCCTGGGTGCCCGTGGTGCGGATGCTGACGCCGTCCCGGTCCTGTTCGAGCTCGACGACCCGGTTGAGCGGGACCAGCCGGATCAGCGGGGTGCCGGTCAGGGCGTCGCGTAGCCCGCGCTGGAGGCGGTGCTGGGGCAGGTGGAAGGTGGGCGAGTCGGTGAGGTCGATCCGCAGCACCTCCTGGCGGCGGCGCCAGAGGGCGAAGGAGTCCCACAGCGCGGAGTCCGAGACGGCCCGCGGGTAGCCGATCCGGGTCAGGAAGGCGGCGGTGTCGGCGCCGAGCACGAGGCTGCGGGGGCCTTCGGGGCAGAGCCCGGAGCCCTCGTCCAGGACGATGGTGGGTACCTCGTGCCGGGCCAGGGCGAGGGCCAGGGCCAGACCGACCGGTCCGGCCCCGACCACGATCACCGGGTCCATGAGGGAACCTCCGGGCACGAACCGGCCGATCGGCCGGCGTCAGATACCGCTGCCGCATATGCCGCGTGGATGCTCCCGGGAGGTGTCACGAAGAGCAATGCAACAGTTCACCTGCGTGTCCGTCAAGCAGAAGCCGAAGTGCGCCGGTTCGCGCCGCGACGGCCGCGTGCTTCGATCCAGCGTGCGAGCGCGGTCAACAGCAGGCACATCGCGATGTAGATCGGGCCGATCACGAGCACCACCGGGATGTAGGGGAAGCCCGCGGCGTTGATCGGCTGGCTGGCGAGGGCCTTACCGACGAACAGCAGCTCGTGGTACGTGATGATGAAGCCGAGCGAGGTGTCCTTGAGGGTGACGACCAGCTGGCTGATCATCGAGGGCAGCATCGAACGGACGGCCTGCGGCACCAGGATCGACGTCATCACCTGGGTCTTGCGCATGCCGAGCCCGTAGGCCGCCTCGCCCTGGCCGCGCGGGACGGCGTTGACGCCGCTGCGGATGATCTCGGCCTGGACCGCCCCGTTGTAGAGGGTGAGGCCGAGCACCAGCGCCCACATCGGCTGCTGGGCGAAGAAGGCGTAGTAGAGCCCGACGATCAGGATCAGCAGCGGCATCGCCCGGAAGAACTGGGTGAAGGCCGTGCAGACCCAGCGGACCGGCCGGTGGTCGGAGAGCTGACCGGCCGCCAGCAGGGCGCCCAGGGTGAGCGAGAACGCCGCGGCCAGCCCGAAGGCCTCCAGGGTGGACAGCAGGCCGTCCACGAGCTGCTGCTGGACGTAGGTGTACTGGAAGGCGTCCCAGAGGCCGGGGTCGAACTGGCCGTTGTCGTTCAGCGCGCTGAAGACGTACCAGAGGAGTCCCGCGATGGCGAGCACCGCGAGGACGCCGAGCGCGCGGTTGCGGGTGCGGGCCTTCGGGCCGGGGGTGTCGTAGAGGACGCTGGCGGAAGCCTGCCGCTGGAAGATGCTCATGCGCCCACCTCGCTGCGCTCGGCAGGGGCATCCGCCCACACGCGGCGTTTGATCGTTCGCTCGCTGCGCTCGCTCATCGGGCCACCGCCAGTCGGGATTCCAGGAAGCGGAAGAACGTGGCGACCGTCGCGCTGATCAGCAGGTAGGCGCAGGCCACCCAGAAGAAGATGGCGAAGATCGAGTAGCCGCGCTCGGAGAAGGTCTGCTGGGCGCTGTACAGCTCGGGAACGCTGAACGCGCCGGCGATCGCCGAGTTCCTCGGCAGGGCGATGAACACGCTGCTCATCGGGCCCAGGACGGTCCGGGCGGCCTGCGGCAGGACGACCAGGGTGAGGGTCTGGCCGAAGCCCATGCCGAGGCTGCGGGCGGCCTCCGCCTGGCCGAGCGGCACGGTGTTGATGCCGGAGCGGATCACCTCGCAGACGAACGAGGCGGTGTACCCGCCGAGCGCCAGCACCGCGAACGCCAGGTGGCTGAAGTGCACGCCCAGCGGCGGGAGCCCGAAGGTGACGGCGAAGAACAGCAGGGTCAGCGGGGTGTTGCGGAAGAGCGTCACCCAGGTGGTGCCGAAGGCGCGCAGGACCGGCACCGGGGAGACCCGGAAGGCCGCCAGCAGGGTGCCCAGCAGCAGGGCGAGCAGCGCGCTGAGCGCGCTCACCTCGATCGTCTGTAGGAAGCCGTCGCGGAACAACGCGAAGTTGTCGTCCTCGAACAGGAACCCCATCCGGCGGCCCTCCTCTCAACTCATGGTCGGGAAACCGACGTACGGCGGGCGGATCAGTAGCGATCGAGGGCCGGGACCTCGGGCGCCGGGGAGCCGGAGGCGCCCAGGGTGGCGTCGTAGGCCTTCTTCCAGTCGCCGTTGTCCTCGTGGGCCTTGAGGGCGTCGCTGATCGCGTCGCGCAGGGCCTTGTCGTCCTTGTTGAGGCCGACGCCGTAGTTCTCCTTGGTGAACGGCTTGCCGACCACCTTGAGCTTGGGGGCGTACTTGGAGGCGTAGCCCTTGAGGATCGCGTCGTCGGTGGTGACCGCGTCGACCTCGCCGGACATCAGCTTCTCGACGCAGGCCGAGTAGGTGTCGAACTGGGTGACCTTCGGGTTGTACTGCTGGATGTTCTTGATCGAGGTCGACCCGGTGGCGGTGCAGACGTTCTTGCCGCCGGTGCTCTCCGGGCCGGTGATCGAGGTGTTGTCGGCCTTCACCAGCAGGTCCTGGCCGGCGATGTAGTACGGGCCGGCGAAGGAGACGCTCTTCTTGCGCTCGTCGTTGATGCTGTAGGTGCCGACGTAGAAGTCGATCTGGCCCTTGGCGATGGCCGGCTCGCGCTGCGAGGAGACCAGGGTCTGCCACTTGATCTGCTGCGGGGTGAAGCCGAGGTCGGCGGCGATCATCTTGGCGATCTCGATGTCGAAGCCGCTGCGGTCGCCGCTGGCCACGTCCTCCCAGCCGAGGTTCGGCTGGTCGGCCTTGGCGCCGATGATCAGCTGGCCGCGCTTCTTGGCCTCGGCGAGGACCGCGGAGTCGACCTTGACGTCGGTCTTGACGGTGTAGCTCGGCAGCGCCGGGGCGCCGGCTCCGCTGCTCGCGGCGGTGGCGCCGGGCTTGCCGTCCTTGCCGCAGGCGGCGGTGGCGGTGAGCGCGACGGCACAGAGCGCGACGGCGAGGGTGCGGGAAGTCCTCATGAGGTTCTCCTGGGGGTGGGCCGCGGTCTCAACCGGGCTCTGGCGTCTGGAAGGCGGGCACGGGGCAGGGCCTCCGGCGCCGATGCCGGAGGTGGCCCCGCTGGTCTCGAAGCGTCAGTGGTGGAGGATCTTCGAGAGGAAGTCCTTGGCGCGGTCGGAGCGCGGCGCGGTGAAGAAGGCGTCCGGGGTGTTCTGCTCGACGATCCTGCCGTCGGCCATGAACAGCACCCGGTTGGCGGCGGAGCGGGCGAAGCCCATCTCGTGGGTGACCACGACCATCGTCATGCCGTCCGCGGCCAGCTGGCGCATGACCTCCAGCACCTCGTTGACCATCTCCGGGTCCAGTGCCGAGGTGGGCTCGTCGAAGAGCATCACCTTGGGCTTCATCGCCAGTGCCCGGGCGATCGCCACGCGCTGCTGCTGGCCGCCGGAGAGCTGGGCCGGGTACTTGTCCGCCTGCGCGCCGACGCCGACCCGCTGCAGCAGCTCCCGGGCGGTCTTCTCGGCCTGCGGGCGGGGCACCTTGCGCACCTTCACCTGGCCGATGACCACGTTCTCCAGCACGGTCTTGTGCGCGAACAGGTTGAAGCTCTGGAACACCATGCCGACCTCGGCGCGCAGCCGGGCCAGTTCCCTGCCCTCGTCCGGCAGCGGGCGGCCGTCGATGGTGATCGTGCCGGAGTCGATCGTCTCCAGCCGGTTGATCGTCCGGCAGAGCGTCGACTTGCCCGAGCCGGACGGGCCGATCAGCACGACCACCTCGCCCTGGCCGATCCGCAGGTCGATGTCCTGCAGCACGTGCAGCGCGCCGTAGTGCTTGTTGACGTTGCTCAGCACGACCAGTGGGGCGGCTGCGGGGGTGGAGTCCTCGACCGGGCTCTCGGTCATCGCGCCTGCTCCCTCTGTCGTCGAATCACGCCTGCCCGAGAAGTCTCAACTCCCTTGGGAGGCAATGGTGGTACGAAATCCGGGGGCCGCGGCCGGCGGAGCCGCAGCCCCCGGTGGGCCGACCATAGGAGCCGCGGCCGCGTGCCGTCAGCCGATCTGAGCGGAACTTGAGGATCACGAAACGGCCACACGGCGCCCACCCGCTGTTCGCGCGGGCGCCGACGGGGCATGTCACAGCGGGAATCCGTGCCGGTGCTCCCCGTTCCGCACGAGCCCGGTGCGCGGTCGAGCCTGGCGTCGGGCCGTTCACTGGCCCATACTGCGCAGGACCGGGACCCTAACGATCGGCCCGGTGATCACGGGTGATCACGTGGGGGAAGGAGGAGAACAGGATGCGACTGCTGCTCGTCGAGGACGACGAACGCGTGGCCGCCGCGCTGGTCGCGGTGCTGGGCCGGCACGGCTTCCAGGTCCGGCACGCCCGCAGCGGGCACGAGGCGCTGGACGCCCTGGTGCCGGACGGCAACGAGCCGTACCGCGTGGTGCTGCTCGACCTCGGGCTGCCCGACCGCGACGGCTTCGAGGTGTGCAGCCGGATCAGGGCCGGCAGCGGCGTTCCGGTGATCATGGTCACCGCCCGCGCCGACGTCCGCTCCCGGATCCACGGCCTCAACCTGGGCGCCGACGACTACGTCACCAAGCCGTACGACATGGGCGAACTGCTCGCCCGCATCCACGCCGTGGCCCGCCGCGGCGCCGCCCCCGCCGCGGTGCCGGCGCCCGCGCCCGACACCGTGCCCCAGCAGCGCGGCCCGCTGGAGTCCCGCGGCATCCGGATCGACCGGGAGCGCCGCCGGGTCAGCGTGGACGGCCGCGACGTGCCGCTCACCCGCAAGGAGTTCGACCTGCTCTCGCTGCTCGCCCAGAGTCCGGGCGTGGTCTACCGGCGCGAGCAGATCTTCAGCGAGGTCTGGCGCAGCGGCTGGGAGGGCAACGGGCGCACCCTGGAGGTGCACATCGGCTCGCTGCGCAACAAGCTGGCGCTGCCCGGCCTGGTCGAGGCCGTGCGCGGGGTCGGCTACCGGCTGATCCCCGACCGTCCGACGACCCCCGCGACCGAACCCGCCCCGCCCGCACCCGCGGAGCACTGACCGCACGTGCGCACCCGCCTGCTCGGCATCCTGATCGCCCTCATGCTCTGCGTCCTGGCCGCCCTGGGGCTGCCGCTCGCGGCGGCGGTCGCGGCGGCCGAGCAGACCAAGGTGGTCGTCGACCGGCTCGACGACGCCGCCCGCCTCGCCCAGGACCTGCCCACCTCCGGCGCCGCCGACTCCGCCCGCAAGGGCGACCCGGAACCCGCCCCGGGCGACCTCAGCCGCAAGCGCGCCATCGAGGCCGAGGTCCGCCGCTACCACGACCTGTACGGCGTGCGCCTGGGCATCTTCCAGCGCGACGGCCAGCCGATCGCCGCCGCCCCGAACGACTGGCGGGTGCCCGCCGGCGGCTGGGGCGCCCAGGCCTTCCAGGAGGCGCTGGACGGGCGGCGCAGCCACAACCCGCCGCAGGTCTGGCCCTGGACGCCGGACCGGACGATCATCGTCGCCGCCCCGGTGGTGCGCGACGGCGACGTGGTCGCGGTCGTGCTGAGCGAGTCCCCGACCGAGGCGCTGCGCACCCGGGTGCTGCACCAGTGGCTGGTGATCGGCGGCGGCGAGGCCGCCGCGATGATCGTCGCCGTGCTGCTCGCCGTCCGGCTCACCGAGTGGGTGCTGCGTCCGGTGCGCACCCTGGACCGGGCCACCCACGACATCGCCACCGGCCGGATGGCCGCCAGGGTCGCCCCCGGCGGCGGACCGCCCGAACTCCAGCGGCTGGCCCGCTCGTTCAACGAGATGGCGGACCACGTGGTGCTCGCCATGGACCAGCAGAAGGCCTTCGTCGCGGACGCCTCGCACCAGCTGCGCAACCCGCTGTCGGCGCTGCTGCTGCGGGTCGAGCTGCTCGGCCTGGAACTGCCCGAGGGCCACGAGGAGGAGCTCAGCGGCGTACGGGAGGAGGGCACCCGGCTGGCCCGGGTGCTGGACGACCTGCTCGGACTGGCCACCGCCGAGCACGCCCGCCCCGAACCGGAGCGCACCGACCTCGCCGAGCTCACCCTGGCCAGGGTGGACGCCTGGCGGCCGACGGCGGAGCAGTGCGGGATCGGGCTGCGCTGGGAGGGCCCGGCGCGGGCGATCGGCATGGCCGACCCGATCGGCTTCGGCTCGGCCCTGGACGCCGTGCTGGACAACGCGCTCAAGTTCAGCCCGGCCGGCAGCGAGGTGCGGCTACGGGTCGCGGTGCGCCGGGACGAGGTCGCGGTGACCGTCACCGACGCCGGGCCCGGCCTCACCGAGGACGAGCTCTCCCGGGCCGGGGACCGGTTCTGGCGCAGCCCGCGGCACCAGAACGTGGACGGGTCGGGGCTCGGGCTGTCCATCGCCCGCACCCTGCTGGCGGCCGGCGGCGGCTCGCTCGGCTTCGCGCCGGTCACGCCGACCGGGCTGGCGGTGACGCTGGCGGTGCCGCGGCCCGAGTAGTCGCGGCCGGAGCAGCCTGGCCGGAGAGACGCGGGCCGAGCGGCCGTGGCCGGAGGGGTGTGGGCCGGACGGGTGTGGGCCGGAGGGGTGTGGGCCGGAGGCGGTGCGGGCGGGCCCTACGGCTTCACCGAGCGGTAGTAGCGCGCCGCGCCGGTGTGCAGCGGGAGCGGGTCGGTGTAGACGGCGGTGCGCAGGTCGACCAGCTGGGCGGCGTGCACCTGGGCGCCGATCTGGTCCCGGCTGTCGATCACCGCGCGGGTCACGCCCTCGACCAGGCCCGGGTCCGCGTCGTCCCGGGTGATCAGCAGGTTGGGCACGGCCACCGTGGCGACGGCGTCCTTGGGCTCGGCGTTCGGGTAGGTGCCCTTCGGCATGGTGGCCGCCCGGTAGGCGTCGGTGCCGCCGCCCTCGGCGTTGTGCAGGGCCTCGGAGAGGTCGCTCAGCGGCACGACCCGGATCGGGAAGTGGTCGGAGAGGTCGGTGAGCGCGCTGGTGGGCAGGCCGCCGGACCAGAAGAAGGCGTCCAGCCTGCCCGCGCGCAGGTCGTCGGTGGCCTCGCCGATCCCCTTCGGCACCGGGACGATGTCGTGGTCCGGGTCCAGCCCGGCGGTGGCCAGCAGCCGCTTGGTCACCAGGTTCACCCCGGACTGCGGCAGGCCGACGCCGACCCGCAGGCCCTTGAGGTCGGCGGTGCGGCGCACCGGCGAGGAGGCCGGGACGATCAGCTGCAGGTAGTCGTCGTACAGCCGGGCGATCGCCCGCAGCTTCTCCTTGCCGGGGCGCCGGTAGTCGGCGACCGCGTCGGCGGTGGCTATCGCGAAGGTGTCCCGGCCGTCGATGACCCGGGTGAGGTTGTCCACCGAGCCCTCGGAGTTGTCCAGCGCCAGCCGCACGCCCGGCATCGCCCGGGAGACGTGTGCCTGGAGCAGCTGCCCGTACCGGTCGTAGACGCCGCGCTGCACCCCGGTGGCGAAGCGGACCTCGCCGCGCGGGTACCCGGGCGAGCGGCCCGCCGACAGCCACCAGCCGCCGAACCCGGCCACCAGCAGTACCAGCACCAGCACCGTCCGCCACAACGGGCTGCGGGCCGCGGCGCGGACGGCGGCGCCGAGACGGGACGGGGTGATGGGGGCCATGCAGGGATACTGCCAGGCGCTCCGGCCGAACGGGAGGGGAACGGGTGGTGGAAGCTCCGGGAAAAGCGCTTCGCCGCTGCCCGTACCCTGGTCTGGTGAGCGGTGAGAGCGGATTGAAGAGCTACAAGGTCGTCACGCACGGCTGTCAGATGAACGTCCACGACTCCGAGCGGCTGTCCGGCCTGCTGGAGGACGCGGGCTACGTCAAGGCCGGGCCCGAGGGCGACCCTGACCTGGTGGTGTTCAACACCTGCGCGGTGCGTGAGAACGCCGACAACAAGCTGTACGGCAACCTCGGCCAGCTCGCGCCGGTCAAGACCCGCCACAAGGGCATGCAGATCGCCGTCGGCGGCTGCCTGGCGCAGAAGGACCGCGAGACCATCGTCAAGCGCGCCCCCTGGGTCGACGTGGTCTTCGGCACCCACAACATCGGCCACCTGCCGGCGCTGCTGGAGCGGGCCGCGGTCGAGCGCAGGGCCCAGGTCGAGATCCTGGAGTCGCTGGAGACCTTCCCCTCCACCCTGCCGACCCGCCGCGAGTCCGCGTACGCCGCCTGGGTCGCCATCTCGGTCGGCTGCAACAACACCTGCACCTTCTGCATCGTGCCCGCGCTGCGCGGCAAGGAGGAGGACCGTCGCCCCGGTGACGTCCTCGCCGAGATCGAGGCGCTGGTGGACGAGGGCGTCATCGAGGTGACCCTGCTCGGCCAGAACGTCAACGCGTACGGCTCCGACCTGGGCGACCGCGAGGCCTTCTCCAAGCTGCTGCGCGCCGCCGGCCAGATCGAGGGTCTGGAGCGGATCCGCTTCACCTCGCCGCACCCGCGTGACTTCACCGACGACGTGATCGCCGCGATGGCCGAGACCCCGAACGTGATGCACCAGCTGCACATGCCGCTGCAGTCGGGATCGGACCGCGTCCTCAAGGCGATGCGCCGCTCCTACCGGCAGGAGCGTTTCCTCGGGATCATCCGCAAGGTCCGCGAGGCGATGCCGGACGCGGCGATCTCCACCGACATCATCGTGGGCTTCCCCGGCGAGACCGAGGAGGACTTCGAGGAGACGATGCACGTCGTCCGCGAGGCCCGCTTCACCAACGCCTTCACCTTCCAGTACTCCAAGCGCCCCGGCACCCCCGCCGCGGAGATGGCGGACCAGGTGCCGAAGGAGGTCGTGCAGGCCCGCTACGACCGGCTGATCGCCCTCCAGGAGGAGATCTCCTGGGAGGAGAACAAGAAGCAGGTCGGACGCACCCTGGAGATCCTGGTCGCCGAGGGCGAGGGCAAGAAGGACGACCAGACCCGGCGGCTCTCCGGGCGCGCGCCCGACAACCGGCTGGTGCACTTCGGCAGGCCGGAGGAGCCGGTGCGCCCCGGCGACATGGTGACCGTCGAGATCACCTACGCCGCCCCGCACCACCTGCTCGCCGAGGGCCCGGCGCTCGCGGTGCGCCGCACCCGGGCCGGCGACGCATGGGAGAAGCGCCAGGCCGCGGCCGCCGCCAAGCCGGCCGGCGTGATGCTGGGCCTGCCGAAGATCGGCGCCCCGGCCGAGCTGCCGCTCGCCGCGCCGGCGGGCGGGGCCTGCTGCGGCGACTGACGCCACGGTCCTTGACGGCCCGGCCGGAGCTCCCCAGCTCCGGCCGGGCCGTTCGGCTTCCCGGCTAGAGTGATCCGCATGCTGGTAGCCGCCGCCGTGTGCCCCTGTCCGCCGCTGCTCGTCCCCGAGGTCGCCGCCGGGGCCGCGCCCGAGCTGGACGGCCTGCGCGCGGCCTGCGACGAGGCGCTGGCCGCACTGGTCGAGGCCGCCCCGCAGCTGGTCGTGGTGGTCGGCACCGGGCCGGCGGCCGAGGTGTGGACCGAGGGCGGGGCCGGTTCCTTCCACCGCTACGGGGTGCCGCTGGTCGCCAAGCTGCCCGGCGAGCGGGTCGAGGGGCCGGAGCTGGCGCCCTCGCTGACCGTCGGCGCCTGGCTCCTGGAGCGCGCCGGGGTGAGCCTGCCGACGCACGCCTGCGCGGTGCCCGCGGACGCCCCCGCCGACCGGATGCTCGGCCTCGGCCAGGGCCTGGCCGGCCTCGCCGACCGGGTCGCCCTGCTGGTGCTCGGCGACGGCAGCGCCTGCCGCTCGGTGAAGGCGCCCGGCTACCTGGACGAGCGGGCCGAGGACTTCGACAGCGCCCTGGCCACCGCCCTGGGCACCGCCGACCTGCCCGCCCTGGCCGCCCTGGACCCCGGCCTGGCCGCCGAGCTCAAGGCCGACGGTCGGGCGCCCTGGCAGGTGCTCGCCGGCGCCGCGGAGGGCGCCGGCCTCACCGGGCGGCTGGGCTACCAGGACGCGCCGTACGGGGTCGGGTACTTCGTGGCGTCCTGGTTCTAGCCGGCCGGGACGGGCCGGCCGCGCGGCCGGACAGCCGGTCAGGACGGCCGGTCAGGACTGCGGGGGCTGCTCCGCGTCGCCCGGCTTCGGCTTGTGGGCGAAGTCGCCGACCGCGCCCTTGGCCTTGTCCGCGCCGTGCTCGATCTTGTCGCTGTACTTGCCCTTGGTCGCCTTGTCGATCGCCCCGCCGGCCTTGTCCACGGCCTTCTCGATCTGGTCGCTGTGCTTGCCCGCGAACTCGCCGGCCTTGTCCTTGAGCTCCTCGGCCTTGCCCTTGAGGTTGTCCATCAGGCCCATGGCGATCTCCTTCGTCCGCTGTTTCCCGGACAACGTCCGGGCCCGGCAAAGCGTTCGCAAAACCGGCCCAACCGGGGAAACAGCCGGAAAATCTCCGGGAAACAGCCATATCGTCGCGCAGTCGTGGGCGGGTGGCAGCCCGGTCTCCGGTCACCCGGCGGTTTTGGGAGACTGGAGCGGTGAGCAGCTCCAGTACCCCGCATGTCGTCTCGGTTGTCGGCGCGACCGCCGCCGGCAAGTCCGACCTGGCCGTCGCCATCGCCCGCAGTCTCGACGGCGAGGTGATCAACACCGACTCGATGCAGCTGTACCGGGGCATGGACATCGGCACCGCCAAGCTCACCACGGCCGAGCGCGGGGGAGTGCCGCACCACCTGCTGGACATCTGGGACGTCACCGAGGCCGCCAGCGTCGCCGAGTACCAGCGGCTGGCGCGGGCCGAGATCGACCGGCTGCTCGCCGCCGGCCGCACACCCGTCCTGGTCGGCGGCTCCGGGCTGTACGTCCGGGCGGCGATCGACGAGATGGAGTTCCCGGGCACCGACCCGGCCGTGCGGGCCCGGCTGCAGGCCGAGCTGGAGCAGTCCGGGCCGTACGAGCTGCACCGGCGGCTCGCCGAGCTGGACCCGGCGGCCGCCGAGGCGATCCTCACCGGCAACGGCCGGCGGATCGTCCGGGCCCTGGAGGTCATCGAGATCACCGGGCAGCCGTTCACCGCCAACCTGCCGAGCAACACCGCCGTCTACCGGGCGGTGCAGATCGGCGTCGCCGTGCCGCGCCCCGAGCTGGACGAGCGGATCGCCCTGCGGGTCGACCGGATGTGGGAGGCCGGGCTGCTGGACGAGGTGCGGGAGCTGGAGAAGGCCGGGCTGCGGGAGGGACGGACCGCCTCCCGGGCGCTCGGCTACCAGCAGGTGCTCGACCACTTCGCCGGCGAGTGCACCGAGGACGAGGCCCGGGCCGAGACCGTCCGGGCGACCAAGCGCTTCGCCCGCCGTCAGGAGTCCTGGTTCCGCCGCGACGACCGGATCAACTGGCTCTCCCGACCGGCCGGCACCGACCCCGTCGAGCTGCTGGAACAGTCCCTCGAACTGATCGGCCGTCAGGGAGTTCCGGCCGCGTAGGAAGGGTTTTTGGCCAATCCGGCGGTGCACCTGCGCGCGCAGGGGACCGTGCAGGACGAACCGGCGGTCACGGCCCGATCACGTGATGGCCACGGATCACCCGTCGACCCCGGTCAGGCCCGGAACGCCCCTCTGGACATGCCATCATCGATGCCGTAGGGGTCGGCCGAACGGGCCGACCGTGCCCGGCCGCGAGTCCGCTCGTGTCGAACTGTCAGGGGAGGCCGTGTGTCGACGGGTACCGGCCCCGATTCCGGCCAGAGCGGAAGCGTCACCGCACCGGCCGAGGAGTTCGACGAGTCGACGATGGGCGACCTCCCCGTGCTGACCGGCCTGGAGGCGCCGACCTCCTACGCGGCCGCGGTGCCCGCCCTGGACACCCGCACCCCGCCCAACGGCGCGGTGCACGAGCGGGAGATCCGCCCACTGCGCCGGCTGCGCTGGTGGCAGACCCTGCCGATCGCCCTGCTGGGCACCCTCGGCTCGCTGATGTTCGCCTTCCCGCTCGCCTTCGGCTCGGCCGGCGCGCGCGCCACCATGGTCGGGATGCTCGGGCTGCTGCTCACCGCCGCCTCGATGGGCTGGGGCGCGATGGCCGCCCGGCACGCCGGCTACAAGTGGCCGGGGCTGCCGCGCCGGGGCTCCGGGCAGCGGGCCGGCTGGAAGGCCATCGTGGTCTACACCCTGATCGCGGTGGCCGCCTGCGCGCTCGCGGTCTGGCGGGTCGCGTACCTGCGCTGAGCGCCCCCACACCGACGGCGCCGGTCCGGGAGTGCCCGGAGGCGGCGCCGGTCCGGGAGCGCCCGGAGGCGGCGCCGGTCCGGGAGTGCCCGGGGCGAGCGGGTGGTTCGCCGCTCAGTACCATCGGAGGGGTGAGCGCATCCTCTCCCCGGCAGGTCGGCATCCCCTTCTTCAAGGGGCACGGCACCCAGAACGACTTCGTCATCGTCCCGGACCCGGACGGCGCGCTGGAGATCGGTCCCGAGACCGTCGCCGCGCTGTGCGACCGGCGGGCTGGCGTCGGCGGGGACGGGCTGCTGCGCGTGGTGCGCGCCGCCGCCGACCCGGCCGCCGCGGGGATGGCCGACCGGGCCGAGTGGTTCATGGACTACCGCAACTCGGACGGCAGCATCGCCGAGATGTGCGGCAACGGCCTGCGGGTCTTCGCCCGCTTCCTGGTCGAGGCCGGTCTGGCCGAGCCGGGCGAGCTGGCCGTCGCCACCCGCTCCGGGGTGCTCACCGCCAAGGTCGCCGAGGCGGCCGAGGACGGCACGCCCGGCGACGTCACCATCGACATGGGCCGGGCCCGGCTGCCCGGCCCCGACGGCATCGAGGTCGCGGTCGGCGAGCGGCGCTGGCCGGCCCTGAACGTCAACATGGGCAACCCCCACGCGGTGGCCTTCGTGGAGAACCTGGACCACGCCGGAGACCTGTTCGACGCGCCGCTCACCAGCCCCGTCGGCGCCTACCCGGAGGGCGTCAACGTCGAGTTCGTGGTGGACCGCGGGCCGCGGCACGTCGCGATGCGGGTGCACGAGCGCGGCTCGGGCGAGACCCGTTCCTGCGGCACCGGCGCCTGCGCGGTGGCGGTGGCCGCCATCCGCCGGGACGGCGCGGACCCGGCCGTCACCGGCGAGGCGGTCTCGTACACCGTGGACGTGCTGGGCGGCCGACTGGTCATCACCGAGCACCCGGACGGCCGGGTGGAGATGGCCGGGCCGGCGGTGATCGTGGCCGAGGGGCGCCTGGACGGGCGCTGGTGGGAGTCGGTGCGCTGAGGTCTGCCGGGCCCGAGGCCCGGTTTGCCCAATTCGTGCGGTGACGAATCCCCCCGATCGGGTGATACCGGTCGCGGACGGGAATCAGGGCGTCGCGGAACGTGCTCTGCTCGGTAGCATGGACCACCGGGTCGATCACCCCATGGGGAGGGGTGTCAAGATCACCCCCCTCGTACGGGGCGGCGCCCGGCGACCGTTGCCGGAGGTGCCGATGACCATCGAAGCAGCCGGGCAGTCCCTGACGGGGCAGCCGACGACCGTACGGCCGGCCGGGGCCAGGAGGCCCCTCGGAGAGCTGGGCCTGGCCGCCCTCGGCCGGGCCGGGCGGGCGGCACTGCTCGCCACCGGCCGGCCGCCCGTGCCGGACGCCCTGGAACCGCTCGTCCGGGTGCACCGCCGGCACCATCCGCAGGCCGACCTCGGCCTGCTCGCCCGGGCGTACCGGCTCGCCGAGGCCAGCCACCGCGGCCAGAAGCGCAAGAGCGGCGAGCCGTACATCACCCACCCGCTGGCCGTCACCATGATCCTGGCCCAACTCGGCGCCGGGACGACGACCCTGGTCGCCTCGCTGCTCCACGACACGGTCGAGGACACCGAGTTGACGCTGGATCAGGTGGGCGCCGGGTTCGGGCCCGAAGTCGCCTACCTGGTCGACGGGGTGACGAAACTGGAGAAGGTCGACTTCGGCGCCGCCGCCGAGGCCGAGACCTTCCGCAAGATGCTGGTCGCCACCGGGGACGACGTCCGGGTGATGGTGATCAAGCTGGCCGACCGGCTGCACAACATGCGCACCATCCGGCACATGAAGCCGGCCAGCCAGGTCAGGATCGCCAAGGTCACCCGGGACGTGCTGATCCCGCTGGCCGAGCGGCTCGGCATCCAGGTGCTCAAGGCGGAGCTGGAGGACATCGTCTTCGCCACCCTGCACCCCGAGGAGCACGCCCGCACCCGCGCCCTGATGACCGGTCACGAGTCCGAGCCGGACACCCTGCTGGAACCCTTCGCCCGCCGGCTGGCCCGCCAGCTGGCCGAGGCCGGGGTCTCCGCCGAGGTGACCGTACGGCCCCGGCACTGCGTCTCGCTGCACCGGGTGCTGCTCCGGCGGGCCGCCGTGCCCGGCCCGGACGGCCGGCCGCAGGGGCCGCGTCCGGCCGACTTCGGGCGGCTGCTGGTGGTGGTCGAGGAGAACGCCGACTGCTACGCGGTGCTCGGCGAGCTGCACACCTGCTGGACGCCGCTGCCCGGGGAGTTCAAGGACTTCGTGGCCGCGCCCAAGTTCAACCTCTACCAGTCACTGCACACCGCCGTGGCGCTCAGCGGCGGCGCGGTGGTCGAGGTGCTGGTCCGCACCCGGCGGATGCACGAGGTGGCCGAGACCGGGGTAGTCGCGCTCGGGGACCCGTCCCCGGCCGTCGCCGTGCAGGACGCCGACGAGCTGGACCGCACCGACCCGGCCCGCCCGGGCTGGCTCAGCCGGCTGCTGGAGTGGCAGCAGGAGACGCCCGACCCGGACGCCTTCTGGTCCACGCTCACCGCCGACCTGGCCGGCGACCGCGAGATCACCGTGGTGACGGAGGGCGGCGAAACGCTTCAGCTGAGGGCGGGCGCCACCTGCGTGGACGCGGCCTACCTGCTCGGCGAGGAGACCGGCCACCGGTGCATCGGCGCGCGGGTCAACGGGCGGCTCACCGCGCTCTCCACCGTGCTGGAGGACGGCGACCAGATCGCGGTGCTCACCGAGACCCTCCCGGCCGGCGGCGGGCAGCCCTCCGGCCCCGCCCCCGAGTGGCTGGCGCACGCCCGCACCCCGGCCGCCCGGCTGGCCATCGAGCGCTGGCTGGCCGGCCACCCGGCCCGGCAGCCGGTGGTCCGCACCGGCCCGGCCGGCGGCCAGCCCGCCCCGCCCGGGCGCCCCGCCGCCCGGCGGCCGGGCGCCCCGGTCGCGGTGGCCGGCCGGCCCGGGGCGTCGGTCCGGCTGGCCCGCTGCTGCACCCCGGTGCCGCCGGACGAGGTGGCCGGCTACCCGATCCGCGGCGGAGCGGCGGTCGCGGTGCACCGCACCGGCTGTCCGGCGGGGGAGCGGATGCGCGCGGACGGGCGGGCCGAGCTGGAGGTCCGCTGGTGCCCGGAGGGCGCGCCGGCGGCCGGGCACCGGGCGACCCTGCGGGCCGAGGCGCTGAACCGGCCCCGGCTGCTCGCCGACCTCACTGCGGCGATCTCCGGCGCGGGTGTCGGCATCGTCTCGGCCGAGGTCGAGCCGCCGCAGGAGTCCAGGGTCCGGCACACCTACACCGTCGAACTGCCCGAGCCGGCCGTGCTGCCGGGGCTGATGCGGGCGATGCTCAAGGTGTCCGGGGTGTACGACGTGAGCCGCCCGCACGCCCCGGAGGGCGCCAGGGAACCGGGGGAGCGGCCCCCGGGGCGCGCCCCGGGACCGGTGGCGCGGGGGAAATGAGGATGACCGGCCCGTGTCGGGCGTGCGACCATCATGGGGAATTCACGGCCGGTCCACGGCGTTCTCCGGGCACAGGAGCCCGGGTTCGCGTCCGCGGACCTGAGGGGTAGCTCACCCCGCCCGGACGGTAGCCGGGGCGGCAGCTGGGCAGACTCCGTACGGGACCGCCACCGCGGTCCCCGAAGGCCACCCGTACCAGCGAGCCAAAGGACAGAATGACCTCCACGTTCGACACCCGCGACCACGCCGACGCTCCGCGCCGCCTCGACGGTCTGCGGGCGGAAGCCCTCATGGACGAGGACCTCGCGGCCATCGACGAGGACCTCGGCCACCACCACTACGACGGCGACCAGTACGACCGCAGCGAGCGTGCGGCCCTGCGCCGGGTCGTCGGCCTCTCCACCGAACTCGAAGACGTCACCGAGGTCGAGTACCGCCAGCTCCGCCTGGAGCGCGTGGTGCTCGTCGGCGTCTGGACGGACGGCACGCTGGAGGAGGCGGAGAACTCGATGGCCGAGCTCGCCGCGCTCGCCGAGACGGCCGGCTCCCAGGTGCTGGACGGCGTCATCCAGCGCCGTGACAAGCCCGACGCGGCCACCTACATCGGCTCCGGCAAGGCGAAGGAGCTGCGGGACATCGTCGCCGTCAGCGGCGCCGACACCGTGGTCTGCGACGGTGAGCTCACCCCCGGGCAGCTGATCCACCTGGAGGACGTGGTCAAGGTCAAGGTCGTCGACCGGACGGCCCTGATCCTGGACATCTTCGCCCAGCACGCCAAGTCCCGGGAGGGCAAGGCGCAGGTCTCGCTCGCGCAGATGCAGTACATGCTGCCGCGGCTGCGAGGCTGGGGTCAGTCGCTGTCCCGGCAGATGGGTGGCGGTGGCTCCGGCACCTCGGGCGGCGGCATGGCCACCCGTGGCCCCGGTGAGACCAAGATCGAGACCGACCGGCGCCGGATCCGCGAGAAGATGGCGAAGCTCCGCAAGGAGATCGCCGACATGAAGAAGGGCCGCGACACCAAGCGCCAGGAGCGCAAGCGCCACCAGGTGCCGTCCGTGGCCATCGCCGGGTACACCAACGCCGGCAAGTCCTCCCTGCTCAACCGGCTCACCGGCGCGGGCGTGCTGGTGGAGAACGCGCTGTTCGCCACCCTGGACCCGACCGTGCGCCGGGCCGAGACCCCGAGCGGGCGGCTCTACACCCTGGCCGACACCGTCGGCTTCGTCCGGCACCTGCCGCACCACCTGGTCGAGGCCTTCCGCTCGACCATGGAGGAGGTCGCCGACGCGGACCTCATCCTGCACGTGGTGGACGGCTCGCACCCCGAGCCGGAGACGCAGCTGGCCGCCGTCCGCGAGGTCATCGTCTCGGTCGACGCGCAGAACGTGCCGGAGATCGTGGTGATCAACAAGGCGGACGCCGCCGATCCGCACGTGCTCCAGCGGCTGCTGCGCCGCGAGCCGCACGCCATCGTGGTGTCGGCCCGCAGCGGCGCGGGCATCGAGGAACTGCTGCAGCTGATCGACGACGAGCTGCCGCGTCCGGCGGTCGAGGTGCGGGCCCTGGTGCCCTACACCCAGGGCGCGCTGGTCTCCCGGGTGCACGCCGAGGGGGAGCTGCTCTCCACCGAGCACACCGGCGAGGGCACCCTGCTGCACGCCAAGGTGCCGGCCGAGCTGGCCGCCGAGCTGGAGTACTTCGCGGTGGCCCTGCAGGGCTGACGCCGGAGCGTACGCGGGGCCCCGGGACGGTGTTCGTCCCGGGGCCCCGCGCGTGTCCGGGCCGGCCGGGTCACCTGACGTTCTTGGCGAAGTAGTCGAAGGCCTGCTTCGCCTGGTCCTGCAGGGATGGGCCGGCCTGGTAGCCGGCCGGGTTGCGGTTGCCGACCGCGCCGACGCTGATCAGGTTGGGCTTGCCGTCCCGGGTGACGAACCAGCCGCCGCCGGCGGCGCCGGCCGTCATGGTGCAGCCGATCACGTACATCGGCGGCCGGGCCCGGTCGAAGGACAGCCGCCCGGGCGCGACCGGGGAGTCGCAGTGCGCGAGCTCCAGCCCGTCGAACGGCCGCTCGGCCGGATAGCCGTAGGCGGCGGCCGCGGTGATCTGCTCGCGCGGGGCGTTGAACCAGATCGGCACCGCCCCGCCGACCACCTCCTCCAGGGACCTGCCGGAGCCGTCCTCGCCGCTCACCCGCAGGACGCCGTAGTCGTACTGCTCGCGGGCGCCGACGCCGCCCTCCTGGAGCCAGGTCGGCGAGACCAGCGCGCGTACCGCCGTCCACCGGCCGTACGGGGCGGCCCGCTGGTCGGGGTTCGGCTTCCCGCGGACCAGTTGGCCGTCCCGGTTGTAGCCCGGCACGAAGACCAGGTTCCGCAGCCAGCCGCCGCCCCCGCCGTCGTGCAGGCAGTGCGCGGCGGTGTACACGAGGTTGCTGCGGCCGGGGTTGACCGGGTCGGAGACCACGGTGGCGGAACAGGCCGCGTCACCCTGCGGCGTGGTCATGAAGAGCCGGCCGACCACCGAGCCGGCCGGGCCGTACGGGTGCGGCTGCGGCTCGGCCGGGACGGCGGCGGGCGGGGCGTCCCGCTCGACGCCGGGCGCGGCGGGGGCGGTCAGGGAGTACTCCGGGGTGGGCCGGGGCCTGGCGGCGTCCATCCGGGCCGCCGTCCAGGGGCGGGGCGCCGGGTCGTCGGCGAAGGCGCTGCCGGCGACGTAGCGGGCCCAGTCCTCCACCTTCCAGCCGGTCAGGTCGCCGGTGCTGGTGGGCGCGGACCTCGGCAGGGCGAGCGGCGCGGTGGGGGGCCGGGCGGGGCCGTCCGGGCCGCACCCGGCCGCGCCCAGCGCGAGCGCGGCGAGCAGCGCGGCGCCGGCCGTCGCGGTCCGGCGCCGGCGGCTGGTGGTTCTCGGCATGCTGGCTCGCCCCCCGTGCTGTGCTGGTGGTTCCGTCACCGCCCCCGGTGGCGGCTGCTGCCGCCTCCCGGGTGGCCGGTCACTTCTTGGAGATCCAGTCCAGCGCCTGCCGGGCGACCGCCTCCAGGTACGGGCCGCTCAGCGAGGTGTGCTCCTGGGTGCCGATCGAGGTGTTGCTGACCAGGGCGGTCCTGCCGTCCGGCATGGTGGCGAACCAGCCGCCGCCGCTGGCGCCCTGGGTCATGTTGCAGCCGATGGTCAGCATGGTCGGGCGCTTGGCGTCGAAGGAGAGCCGGGTGGGCTTGCCGCCGTCGCACTTGTACAGCTCCTGGCCGTCGAACGGCTTCATCAGCGGGTAGCCGACGGCCGAGAGCCTGAGCTGGTCGCGCGGGGCGTCGAACCAGACCGGGACGGCCGAACCGACCGTCTCCTCCAGGGACTTGCCGGTGTCGTTCTGGTTGCGCACGCGCATGACCGCGAAGTCGTACTGGTTGGCGGCGTCGCCGCTGCCGCCGCCCTCGACCATCCACTGCGGCGAGGTGGTGACCTGGTCGGCCCACCAGGTGCCGAGCGGGGCCAGCTCGGACAGCGGGGCGCGCTTGCCGCCGCTGGAGGCACCCGAGTTGTTGTAGGCGGGTACGAAGACCAGGTCCTTGTAGAAGTTCCCGCCCTTGCCCTCGTGCACGCAGTGGCCGGCCGTCCAGACCAGGTTGCTCTTGCCCGGGTGCTGCGGGTCGGCGATCACCGTCGCCGAGCAGTTGCCGCGGCCGCCCTGGGCGGAGAAGAACACCTTGCCGGAGGGCTGCTTCGTGTACGGGCGGGGCACCGCCAGGGCCTTGACCACCGCGGGCTCGGGGTCGGTCACGCCGTCGTCGGTGGCCGGCGCGGGCGTGGCCGGGGCGGGCTTGGCGGCGGGCGGTGCCGGGTCGGCGGGCTTGGAGTCGCCCATCTTGTCCGGGTCCCAGAAGTCCTTCACCACCGGGTTGTTGAAGACGTGCTTGGACGCCCACTTGTCCCAGTCCTCGTACTTCCACTTCTTCAGGTCGTCCCAGCTCCTGGGCAGCCCCTCCAGCAGGCTGGTCGGGATCCCGGACGGGAGGGTGAGCCCGCCGATCACCCCGCCCGAGCCCGCGGCCGGAGCCGTGGAGGAGGAGGGCGGCGCCGCGGCGACGGTCCCGCCGCCGCCCGCCGGGCCGTCCGGCCCGCAGGCGGTCACGGCGAGCAGGGTGCCCGCGGCCAGGGCGGCGGCCAGGGCTGACCGGTGGATCGTGGGCATCTGTGCGCTTCCCCCTGTGCTCGTTCGATCGGTACCGGGTGCCGGGCGGTGCCGGGCCCCCTGACGGTGCCGGGCCGGCGGCTTCGGACCGGGGCGGTACGGGCCCGGCCGGTTCGCGGTGCGGCGCTCCGCCGTCCTGGAGTCTTCCATCGCAGACGAGGACGGCGGTGCCCGCCCCCCGGGTTGCGGCGCGGGCCGGAGGTCACCGATCCGTGACCCGCGCCCCTCCGGGGTACCGGCCCAGCAGGGCGATCGGCCCCGGAGGTGGACAATCGCCGATTCTCACCCGGACGAGTGAGCCGTCCTTGTGATCACCCGTCATGGATAGGTAACCCTTACCTGACGCGACGGTGCGAGCGCCCGCCGATCCCCTCCACCACAGTGCGCGTCCGCACCCCCACGCGCCCCAAGGAGCAGCCTTGAGCACCGCCGCCCTCACCGGAGCCCCGCCCGTACCCCCGCCCGCCGTGGAACGGGCGGACCTCGAGCACGACCTGCTGCTGCACCCCGACCCGGCCGTCGCCGCCGAACAGGCCGGACTGGAGGCCCTGCTGCGCTGCTGGACGCGCGAGACCGGAGCCCGGCCAGGACCGGACGGCCGGCTGCGGATCGCCGTCCTCGGCGGGGCCGCCCGGCTCACCGCCCCCGTCCGCTACTGGTCGCCCGGCGGCTGGCACCGCTTCGGGCCGGCCACCCTCGCGGTCGGGGAGGCCACCGCGGCGGGCGACGTCTCCGAAGCCCCGGTGGACGCCGTCACCACCGCCGCGCTGCTCGCCGCCGCGGCCGCCGAACGGCCCGACCCCGGGCAGGTCGCCGACCTGGCCGCCAGGGTCGCCGATTCGGTCGTGCGCACCGCCGAGATCCTCGCCCACCGCCGCACCGCCGCCACGCCCGGCGGCCCCGAGCGCTCCCACTTCCTCGCCGCCGAGCAGTCCCTGCTGCTCGGCCACCCGCTGCACCCCACGCCGAAGAGCCGCGACGGCCTCGGCCCCGCCCAGAGCGCCGCCTACTCGCCCGAACTGCACGGCTCCTTCCAACTGCACTGGTACGCCGTGGACCGCGAGCTGCTCGCGGCCGGCTCCGCCGTCGCCGAGAGCGCCGAACAGCTCACCGCCGGCCTCCTCGACGGCGGCACGACGCTGCCGCCCGGCACCGCCGCCGTCCCGCTGCACCCCTGGCAGGCCCGCGAACTCGCCCACCGCCCGGCCGTCGCCGCACTGCTCGCCGACGGGCTGCTGCACGACCTCGGCCCGGCCGGCGAGCCCTGGTACCCCACCTCCTCGGTGCGCACCGTCTACCGGCCCGGCACCCCGTGGATGCTCAAGCTCTCGCTCGGCCTGCGGATCACCAACTCCCGCCGGGAGAACCTGCGCAAGGAACTCCACCGCGGCCTGGAGATGCACCGGCTGCTGGAGAGCGGACTGGCCGCCGAGTGGCGGGCCGCCCACCCCGGCTTCGACATCGTCCGCGACCCGGCCTGGATCGGCGTCGACCACCCCGACCTCGGCGACCCGGGCGGCCTGGACACCGTGCTGCGCGCCCAGCCCTTCGCGCCCACCGAGCGCGCGCTGTGCGTTGCCGGGCTGGTCGCCGAACAGCCGCTGGGCACCGGCGACACCGTGCCCTCCCGGCTCGGCGACACCCTGCGGGCGCTCGCCGCCCGCTGCGCCCGCCCGTTGCAGACCGTCGCCGCCGAATGGTTCCTGCGCTACCTGGACGCGGTCGTGCTGCCCATCCTCTGGCTGGACGGCCGGGGCGGCATCGCCCTGGAGGCGCACCAGCAGAACAGCCTCGTACTGCTGGACGCCGCGGGCTGGCCGTGCGGCGGCCGCTACCGCGACAACCAGGGCTACTACTACCGGGAGAGCGCCACCGGGAGGCTCGCCGCCCGGCTGCCCGGGCTCGGCACGGACAGCGACACCTTCCTGCCGGACGACGTGATCGACCACCACTTCGCCTACTACCTCGGCATCAACCACGTGCTCGGCCTGATCGGCGCCTTCGGCTCCCAGCGGCTCGCCGACGAGACGGTGCTGCTGGCCGCGCTGCGCCGGTTCCTGACCGGCCCGCGGGCCGCCGCCACCGGTTCGGCGCTGCCCGCGCTGTTGCTGGACGCGCCCACCCTGCCCTGCAAGGCCAACCTGCTCACCCGGATCAACGGCATGGACGAGCTGGTCGGCCCGGTCGCCAGCCAGTCCGTGTACGTGGACATCCCCAACCCGGTGGCGGGCGCCTGATGCTCTGCGATCCGCCCGGGTGGGGCTCCGTCCCCACCCCGGCCGGCGAGTTCCGGCTCGGCCCGGTCCGGCTGCCCGCCGACCTCGCGCTGCTCGCCGGGTGGATGAACGACCCCGAGGTCGACGCTTTCTGGGAACTCGCCGGGCCGCCGGAGGTCACCGAACGGCACGTCCGGGCCCAGCTGGACGGCGACGGCCGCAGTACCCCGTGCCTCGGCCTGCTCGACGGCGAGGCGCTGAGCTACTGGGAGGTCTACCGTGCCGACCTCGACCCGCTCGCCGCGCACTACCCGGCCCGGCCGCACGACACCGGCGTGCACCTGCTGCTCGGCCCCGCCGCCAGCCGCGGCCGCGGGCTCGGTGCCGTCCTCCTGGCCGCCCTCGCAGAATTGATTCTGCTCCGGAACCCGCGCTGCGAACGGGTGGTGGCCGAACCGGACGTCCGCAACCGGCGGTCCGTCCGGGCCTTCGAACGAGCCGGATTCCGGGCCGTCGCCGAACTCGACCTGCCCGACAAGCGCGCCGCCCTGATGGTCCGCGACCGGGCCGACGGGCCCGTCGCGCAGGCCCAACTCCCCGCCTAGGACAACCCTGTGGACACCACGACACCCCCTCCGTACGACCTGCTCGGCGTCGGCATCGGTCCGTTCAACCTCTCGCTCGCCGCACTCGCCGAGCCCGTCCCCGGCCTGCGCACGCTCTTCTGCGACCAGCGCCCGGAGTTCCGCTGGCACCACGGGATGCTGGTGGACGGAGCCCGGATGCAGGTGCCGTTCCTCGCCGACCTGGTCTCCCTGGTCGATCCGACCAGCCCGTGGTCCTTCCTCAACTACCTGCGCGACCAGGACCGGCTGTTCCCGTTCTACTTCGCCGAGCGCTTCCAGCTGCCGCGCCGCGAGTACGACCACTACTGCCGCTGGGCCGCCGAGCGGCTCGCCAACTGCCGCTTCGGCACCGAGGTCACCGCCCTGCGCTGGGACGCCCCCTGGTACCGCGTCGAACTGACCGACACCGCCACCGGCCGGCGCTCCGAGGCCAGGGCCCGCAACCTCGCCCTCGGCGTCGGCACCCGGCCGGTCCTGCCCGAGGCCTTCGCCGCGCTGGCCGGCCACCCGCGGGCCTTCCACTCCGCCGAGTACCTGGACCGCCGCGCCGACCTGGCCGGCACCCGGGACATCACCGTGGTCGGCAGCGGACAGTCCGGCGCCGAGGTCTTCCTCGACCTGCTCCGCCACCACGAGGGCGACGGCGTCCGGCTGCGCTGGCTCACCCGCACCAGGGCGCTCGCCCCCATGGAGTACTCCAAGCTCGGCCTGGAGCACTTCACCCCCGACTACACCCGCTACTTCCACGGCCTGCCCGCACCCGTTCGGGACGCGCTGGTCGCCGCCCAGTGGCAGCTGCACAAGGCCGCCAGCGCCGAGACCCTCGCCGAGATCCACGACCACCTCTACGAGCGCACCATCGGCCGCCCGATCGACACCGCGCCGGTCGAGATCACCCCCGGCACCGCCGTCACCGCCGCCCGCCCCGGCCCCTGCGGCGGCCTCGAACTGCACTGCCGGCACACCGACTCCGGCGCCGAACACCTGCTGCGCACCGACGCCGTGGTGCTCGCCACCGGCTACCGGGCGGCCCGCCCGGCCGCCCTCGAACCGCTCGCCGAACTGATCGACTGGGACGAGGCCGGGCGCTACCGGGTCGACCTGGACCACCGGGTCGCCACCCGGCCCGAGCTCACCGGCGGGCTGTACGTCCAGAACGCCGAACTGCACACCCACGGCGTCGGCACCCCCGACCTCGGACTCGGCGCCCACCGGGCCGCCGTGATCCTCAACGCCGTCACCGGGCGAACCGTCCACCGGCTGCCCGGCCGCACCGCCTGGACCGGCTTCGCGCCGCCCGTCACGGCCGCCGCGTCCGCGACCTTCGACCAGACCACCGTCGTCCCCCGCCCCCAGGAGTTGACCCGTGCCGCAACCGTCGGCCGCTGAACCGCCGCTCCACCTGCCCCCGCACCTCACCGCCGGGCACTGGCAGCGGGCCGGCCGCGCCCTGCTGGCCAAGATGCTGGGCGAGTTCGCCTACGAGGAGCTGCTCCGGCCCGTCCCCGGGGACGCGCCCGGCGAGTACCGGCTGGAGCTGCCCGAGGCCGAGTACCGCTTCACCGCCCGGCGGGGCGCCTACGACAGCTGGCAGGTCGACCCCGAGTCCGTCCGCTGCTCCCGCCCGGACGGCCTCGACCCGCTGCGCTTCCTCCCGTACGCCCGGCAGACCCTCGGCATGCGCGGCGAGACCACCGGCCACCTGATCCGCGAGCTCTCCGCCACCCTGACCGCCGACGCCCGCCAGCTCGCCACCGCGCTGACCGCCGCCGAACTCGCCGACCTCGACCACACCGCCCTGGAGGGCCGGCAGACCGGCCACCCCTGGATCGTCCCCAACAAGGGCCGGATCGGCTTCTCCTCCGCCGACGCCGCCCGCTGGGCCCCCGAGGCCCGCAGCCCCCGCCCACTGCCCTGGATCGCCGTCCACCGCCGGCTCGCCGAGTACCGCGGCGTGCCCGGACTCGAGCGGCCCGAGCAGCTGTACGCCCGCGAGCTGGACGACGTGGACGCGCTGCGCGCCGCGCTCGGCCCGGACGCCGAGGACTACCTGCTGCTGCCCGTCCACCCCTGGCAGTGGGACGAGACGATCCTGCCGCTGTTCGCGCCCTGGATCGCCTCCGGCGAGATCGTCCCGCTGCCCTCGGACGGCGACCCACGGCTGCCCCAGCAGTCCATCCGCTCCTTCTTCAACACCGCCCACCCCGAGCGCTGCACGGTCAAGCTGCCGCTGTCCATCCTCAACACCCTGGTCTGGCGCGGCCTGCCGGTCGAGCGCACGCTGGCCGCGCCCACCGTCACCGCCTGGCTGCTCGGAGTGCGCGACGCCGACCCGTACCTGCGCGACGAGTGCCGGGTGATCCTGCTCGGCGAGATCGCCTCCGTCACCGTCGACCACCCGCTCTACCGCGAGCTGCCCGAGGCGCCGTACCAGTACAAGGAACTGCTCGGAGCGATCTGGCGCCAGCCGCTCGGGCCCTTCCTGGCCGAGGGGGAGCGGGCCCGCACCCTGGCCGCGCTGCTGCAGACCGGTTCCGACGGGCGGGCGCTCGCCGCCGAGCTGGTCGACCGCTCCGGCCTCGCCCCCGCCGAGTGGACCGCCCGGCTGTTCGCCTCGATGATGCCGCCGCTGCTGCACTTCCTCTACCGCTACGGGCTGGTCTTCTCCCCGCACGGCGAGAACGCCATCGTGGTCTTCGACTCCTCCGAGGCGCCCGCCCGGCTCGCGGTCAAGGACTTCGTGGACGACGTCAACCTCAGCGCCCAGGGCCTGCCCGAGCTCCACGGCCTGCCCGCCGAGGTGGCCGAGGTCCTGCTGCGGGAGAGCCCGCAGGGGCTCTGCCAGTTCATCCACTCCGGACTGTTCATCGGCGTCTTCCGCTACCTCGCCCCGCTGCTGGAGGCGCAGACCGGACTGCCCGAGACCGAGTTCTGGGCGCTGCTGCGCGCCGAGGTGCTGCGCTACCAGGACCGCTTCCCCGAGCTGCGCGAGCGCTTCGAGCTGTTCGACCTGTTCCGCCCCCGGATCGACCGGCTCTGCCTCAACCGCAACCGGCTGCTGCTGGACGGTTACCAGGACCGCCCGCACCGCCCGCACGCCGCCCGGTACGGGACCGTGCCCAACGCGCTGGTCGCCGTGGACGTGCGACTGCCCGCGCAACGGGACCGGATTGTCACCCCCGCCCCGTAGGGTGGGAGGGTCATGACGAACGACTCCGAATCCCACGACTCCGAATCCCAGCGGGCGGCGGACCTCGGCGACGAGGCCGAGGAAGCCGTAGCCGTCCCGCGCTCGCGGATCCCCGAACTGCTGCACGCCGCGGTGGCGGCCGTCGGCGGTGTGGAGCGCCCCGGTCAGGTCCGGATGGCCGAGGCCGTCGCCGACGCCGTCGACCACGGCGAGCACCTGCTCGTCCAGGCCGGCACCGGCACCGGGAAGTCCCTGGCCTACCTGGTGCCCGCGCTCGCCCACGGCGACCGCGTGGTGGTCGCCACCGCCACCCTGGCGCTGCAACGCCAGCTGGTGGAGCGGGACTTGCCGCGCACCGTCGAGGCACTGCACCCGGTGCTGCGCCGCCGCCCGCTGTTCGCGATGCTCAAGGGCCGCTCCAACTACCTGTGCCTGCACCGGGCCAACGAGGGCACGCCGAGCGACGAGGGCGAGGGCCTGTTCGACCCGGTGGACGCGCTCGGCGGGCCCACCGGGAAGCTCGGGCAGGACGTGCTGCGGCTGCGCGACTGGGCCGACGAGACCGACACCGGGGACCGCGACGACCTCAGCCCCGGCGTCTCCGACAAGGCCTGGGCCCAGCTGTCGGTCACCTCCAAGGAGTGCCTGGGCGCCACCCGCTGCCCGTACGGGCAGGAATGCTTCGCGGAGAAGGCGCGGGAGCGGGCCAAGCTGGCGGACGTCGTGGTCACCAACCACGCGATGCTCGCCATCGACGCGATCGAGGGCGCGCCGGTGCTGCCCGAGCACGGGCTGCTGATCGTGGACGAGGCGCACGAGCTGGTCAACCGGGTCACCGGCGCGGCCACCGCCGAGCTCACCGTCGGCGCGGTCAACCGGGCGGTGAAGCGGGCCGCGCGACTGGCCAACGAGAAGGCCGTCGACGCGCTCCAGGCCGCCGCCGAGAACTACCACGGCTTGATGGAGACCGCCCAGCCCGGCCGGGTCGAGGAACTGCCCGAGTACCTGGCGTACGCGGTCACCGCGATCCGGGACGCCTCCCGCCAGGTGATCACCTCGCTCGGCGAGACCAGGGACAAGGGGCTCAGCGACGAGGACGCCGTCCGCAAGCAGGCGATGGCCTCGGCCGAGGCGCTGCACGAGACGGCCGAGCGGCTGCTGGAGGGCTCCGAGTACGACGTGGTCTGGATCGAGCGCAGCGACCGCTACGGGCTGGGCACCGCCTCGCTGCGGGTCGCCCCGCTGAGCGTCTCCGGGCTGCTGCGCGAGGGCCTGTACAAGGAGCGCTCGGTCGTCCTCACCTCGGCCACGCTCAAGCTCGGCGGGGACTTCAACGGCGTCGCCGCCTCGGTCGGCCTGCCGTCCGAGACGCGGCTGCCGGACGTCCGCACCGACGGGGACAACCCCGACCCCGGCTTCGGGGAGGACGCCGTCCCGCACTGGCGCGGGATCGACGTCGGCTCGCCGTTCAAGTACCCCAAGCAGGGCATCCTGTACGTCGCCAAGCACCTGGCCGACCCCGGGCGGGACCCGGAACGGCCGGACATGCTGGACGAGTTGGCCGAACTGATCGGCGCGGCCGGCGGGCGGACACTGGGCCTGTTCTCCTCGATGCGCGGCGCCCAGACGGCCGCCGAGGCGATGCGCGAGCGGCTGGACAACCGTGTCCTGCTCCAGGGCGAGGACACCCTGGGCGAGTTGATCCGGGAGTTCGCCTCGGACGCGACCACCTGCCTGTTCGGCACGCTCTCGCTCTGGCAGGGCGTGGACGTGCCCGGTTCGGCCTGCCAGCTGGTGGTGATGGACCGGATCCCGTTCCCCCGGCCGGACGACCCGCTGATGAGCGCCCGCCAGAAGGACGTCGAACAGCGCGGCGGGAACGGCTTCATGGCCGTCGCGGCGACGCACGCGGCGCTGCTGATGGCGCAGGGCGCGGGCCGGCTGGTGCGCGCGGCCGACGACCGGGGCGTGGTCGCGGTGCTGGACCCGCGGGTGGAGACCAAGCGGTACGGGGGCTTCTTCCGGTCCTCGATGCCGGAGTTCTGGTACACCACGGACCGCAACCAGGTGCGCCGCTCGCTGGCGGCGATCGACGCCTCGGCGGCGCCGGTGCGGCCGGTGGTGAAGCGGGGCTGAGGGCCCCGCCGCGGTACACAATGCCGGAGGGGCTCCCCGTGGTCGCGGTGGAGCCCCTCTCCCGTGTGTGGCGGCCCCGGGTGCGGCAGCCCCGGGTACGGCGGTCCGTGGCGCTGTGCGCCGTACGTCAGAGGCGGCGCAGCACCGCGACGACCTTGCCCAGGATGGTCGCGTTGTCGCCGTTGATCGGCTCGTACGCGGAGTTGTGCGGCATGAGCCAGATCCGGCCGTCCTCGCGCTTGAGCCGCTTGACGGTGGCCTCGCCGTCGATCATCGCGGCGACGATGTCGCCGTTCTCGGCGACCGGCTGACGGCGCACGGTGACCCAGTCGCCGTCGCAGATGGCCGCCTCGATCATCGAGTCGCCACGCACGGTGAGCGCGAACAGTTCGCCCTCGCCGACCAGCTGGCGGGGCAGCGGGAAGACGTCCTCGACCGTCTGCTCGGCCAGGATCGGCCCGCCGGCGGCGATCCGGCCGACCAGCGGGACGTAGGAGGTGGACGGGCGGCCGGCCGTCTCGGCGGTGTTCGGGCGGGCCACCTCGACGCCGCGGACCTCGTAGGCGCGCGGGCGGTGCGGGTCCCGGCGGAGGAAGCCCTTGCGCTCCAGGGCCATCAGCTGGTGGGCGACCGAGGAGGTGCTGGACAGCCCGACGGCCTGGCCGATCTCGCGCATGGACGGCGGGTAGCCGCGGCGCTGCACGGAATCCCGGATGACCTCGATCACCCGGCGCTGGCGCTCGGTGAGACCGGCCTCGTCGGTGCGGATACCGGGCGGGCGGCCGGGCATGGCGCGGGCGGGGGAGGGGTGGTTGTCGTCCATGGCGGCGGAGTGTTCGATCGGCTGGTCGGGGACGCGGGGCGCCCCGGAAAGGGCCGCGCCGGAGAGACGGTGGTCTTCGCTACGGTCCATGTTGATGTCCACACTCTGCTGATTCGTGGTGCGCTGCCCCACCTTGAACTGGGAGTGTTCCTGCACCGGGATGGTGTTGCTTTCGATCGTGTTCACGGCGGCCCCTCTCGACGGCTGTCCTCTCCCTTTTCCAGCCCAACGCGCCTCCTATCGAAAGGTTGCGCCAAACACACGTTCGAGTGAATTATTCGGGAGTTGACTGACTCGATCAAGGCTTTGTTGTACATCGAGTAAATGTTCGAGCGAAACTCGACCTCGGCAGTCTAATCGGCGCCGACACGCCAGGGCGTCCACCTCCCCCTGAGACCTAGATGTAGTGGCTACAGTCCTCTCCGTGCCCAGTACTAGTGGTCACCCCGCATGATCAGCTTGCCGAGGCCGGGGGCACATCGCATAGACTCGACTGGTCCGAACGTTCTGCCAGGGAGGGATCCCGAGGTGCACTGCCCCTTCTGCCGGCACTCCGACAGCCGTGTTGTCGACAGCCGGACCACCGAGGACGGCAGCTGCATTCGCCGCCGTCGGCAGTGCCCGGACTGCGGTCGCCGCTTCACCACGGTGGAGACGGCCGCACTGATGGTCATCAAGCGCAGCGGCGTCACCGAGCCGTTCTCCCGGCAGAAGGTCATCACCGGCGTCCGCAAGGCCTGCCAGGGCCGTCCCGTCACCGAGGACGCGCTGGCCCAGCTCGGCCAGCGGGTCGAGGAGTGCGTGAGAGCCAGCGGCAACGCCGAGCTGACCACCCACGACGTGGGGCTGGCCATACTCGGCCCGCTCAAGGAACTCGACGTGGTCGCCTACCTGCGCTTCGCCTCCGTGTACCAGGCGTACGACGGACTGGAAGACTTCGAGGCCGCCATCGCGGAACTCCGCGCCGAGCGGCCCCACACCCCGGAGACGGACGACACCTGTGTGTCCGTCTCCGCCGCGCCCTAGCGGGCGCCGGGCCCCTGGCGGGCCCTGATCCGCACCACCACGGCCCCGCGGGGCCCACGCGTGCCCGAAATCTGGGCACGAAACACTACAAACCGTGCGCAAGCAGGCTGGGTCTCCGCCTGCCCGCACACCGGAAGAACGAACCAGCAGTGCCCGGACTTTTAGGGGCACTTCGGGCGTTTGCCCAGGAGGAGGAAAAGTGACAGACACCACGAGCGGTTCCGCACGCGGGTCGAAGTCCGAGAAGGCCGCGGCCAAGGGCGCCAAGGCCTCGAAGGGCGGTCTCCGGATGGAGCGCATCTACACCACTCCTGGCGTGCACCCGTACGACGAGGTCCGCTGGGAGCGGCGCGACGTCGTCATGACCAACTGGCGCGACGGCTCGATCAACTTCGAGCAGCGCGGCGTCGAGTTCCCCGACACCTGGTCGGTCAACGCCGTCAACATCGTCACGTCCAAGTACTTCCGCGGCGCCGTCGGCACCCCGCAGCGCGAGTGGAGCCTGAAGCAGATCATCGACCGCGTGGTGCTCACCTACCGCGCCGCCGGCGAGAAGCACGGCTACTTCGCCTCCAAGGACGACGCCGAGATCTTCGAGCACGAGCTGACCCACGCCCTCCTCCACCAGGTGTTCAGCTTCAACTCGCCGGTCTGGTTCAACGTCGGAACCAAGCAGCCCCAGCAGGTCAGCGCCTGCTTCATCCTGTCCGTCGACGACTCCATGGAGTCGATCCTCGACTGGTACAAGGAAGAGGGCATGATCTTCAAGGGCGGCTCCGGCGCCGGCCTCAACCTCTCCCGGATCCGCTCCTCCAAGGAGCTGCTCTCCTCCGGCGGCAACGCCTCCGGCCCGGTCTCCTTCATGCGCGGCGCCGACGCCTCGGCCGGCACCATCAAGTCCGGTGGCGCCACCCGCCGCGCGGCCAAGATGGTCGTCCTCGACGTCGACCACCCGGACGTCGAGGCCTTCATCGAGACCAAGGTGAAGGAGGAGGAGAAGATCCGCGCCCTGCGCGACGCGGGCTTCGACATGGACCTCGGCGGGGACGACATCGCCTCCGTCCAGTACCAGAACGCCAACAACTCGGTCCGCGTCAACGACGAATTCATGACCGCCGTCGAGAACGGCACCGAATTCGGCCTGCGCGCCCGGATGACCGGCGAGGTCATCGAGACCGTCGACGCGAAGAAGCTGTTCCGCAAGATGGCCGAGGCCGCCTGGGCCTGCGCCGACCCCGGAATCCAGTACGACACCACGATCAACCACTGGCACACCTGCCCGGAGTCCGGCCGCATCAACGCGTCCAACCCCTGCTCCGAGTACATGCACCTGGACAACTCCAGCTGCAACCTCGCCTCGCTCAACCTGATGAAGTTCCTGCGCGACGACGACTCCTTCGACGCGGAGGCCTTCGCCAAGGTCGTCGAGCTGGTCATCACCGCGATGGACATCTCCATCTGCTTCGCCGACTTCCCCACCGAGAAGATCGGCGAGACCACCCGCGCCTTCCGCCAGCTCGGCATCGGCTACGCCAACCTCGGCGCCCTGCTGATGGCCACCGGCCACGCCTACGACAGCGAGGGCGGCCGCGCCCTGGCCGGCGCCATCACCTCGCTGATGACCGGCACCGCCTACCGCCGCGGCGCCGAACTCGCCGGTGTGGTCGGCCCGTACGACGGCTACGCCCGCAACGCGACCGCCCACCGGCAGGTCATGAAGCAGCACGCGGACGCCTCGCTGGACGCCGTCTCGGTGGACGACCTGGACTCCCCGGTCTGGCTCGCCGCCAACAAGACCTGGCAGGACGTGCTGCGCATCGGCGCGCAGAACGGCTTCCGCAACGCCCAGGCCTCGGTGCTCGCCCCGACCGGCACCATCGGCCTGATGATGGACTGCGACACCACCGGCGTCGAGCCCGACCTGGCCCTGGTCAAGTTCAAGAAGCTGGTCGGCGGCGGCTCGATGCAGATCGTCAACGGCACCGTCCCGCGCGCCCTCAAGCGCCTCGGCTACCAGGACGAGCAGATCGAGGCGGTCGTCGCCCACATCGCCGAGCACGGCAACGTGGTGGACGCGCCGGGCCTGAAGCCCGAGCACTACGAGGTGTTCGACTGCGCGATGGGCGAGCGCGTCATCTCGGCCATGGGCCACGTGCGGATGATGGCGGCGATCCAGCCGTGGATCTCGGGTGCCATCTCCAAGACCGTGAACATGCCCGAGAGCGCCACGGTGGAAGAGGTCGAGGAGATCTACTTCCAGGCCTGGAAGCTCGGGGTGAAGGCCCTGGCCATCTATCGCGACAACTGCAAGGTCGGCCAGCCGCTCTCGGCCAAGACCAAGTCCTCCGAGGCCGCCGAGGCCAAGGTCGAGGAGGCCCCGGCCGCCGCGGTCGAGAAGGTGGTCGAGTACCGCCCGGTCCGCAAGCGCCTGCCCAAGGGCCGTCCGGGCATCACCACCTCCTTCACGGTCGGTGGCGCCGAGGGCTACATGACCGCCAACTCCTACCCGGACGACGGTCTGGGCGAGGTCTTCCTGAAGATGTCCAAGCAGGGCTCGACCCTCGCGGGCATGATGGACGCCTTCTCCATCGCCGTCTCGGTCGGCCTCCAGTACGGCGTGCCGCTGGAGACCTACGTCTCGAAGTTCACCAACATGCGCTTCGAGCCGGCCGGTCTGACCGACGACCCGGACGTGCGGATGGCGCAGTCGATCGTCGACTACATCTTCCGCCGCCTGGCGCTCGACTTCCTGCCGTTCGAGACCCGCTCGGCGCTCGGCATCCACTCCGTCGAGGAGCGCCAGCGCCACCTGGAGACGGGCTCGTACGAGCCGCTGGAGGCCGAGGAGCTCGACACCGAGTCGCTCGCCCAGTCCGCCCCGGTCGCCGCCCGGCCGGCCGTGGTTCCGGCCCCGGCCGTCGAGGCGCCCAAGGCGGCCCCGAAGCAGGCCCACAACTCCACGGAGCTGATGGAGATCCAGCTCGGCCTCAACGCCGACGCCCCGCTCTGCTTCTCCTGCGGCACCAAGATGCGCCGCGCCGGCAGCTGCTACCTCTGCGAGGGCTGCGGCTCCACCAGCGGCTGCAGCTGACCGCGCCCGACCCCGGTGGTCGCCTCCTGAGGTGACCCCCTGAAGCGGGGCGAGGACCTTTCCCGGTCCTCGCCCCGCTTTTTCGTGTGCCCGGGCGTGCCGATGTCACGTTCGGGGGTGGAGTCCGGTCCGTAGGGGGTGAAGGCATGTGACGAGAGGAGCGGGGCGATGGCCGGGACGGTGCTGGTGACCGGGGCGACGGGGACGTTGGGGCGGGAGGTGGTGCGGCTGCTGGTGGCGCGCGGGGTGGCGGTGCGGGGGTTGAGCCGACGGGCGCGGGGCGGGGGCGACGGGGTCGAGTGGGTGGTCGGGGACCTGGTGAGCGGGGCCGGGATGGCGCAGGCACTGGCCGGGGTCGAGGTGGTGGTGGACTGCGCGACCACCCAGAGGAAGGAGGACGTGACCGGGGTCCGGACGCTGGTGGCGCGGGCCAGGGAGGCCGGGGTGCGGCACCTGGTGTACGTGTCGATCGTCGGGATCGACCGGGTGCCGCTCGCGTACTACCGGACGAAGCTCGCCTGTGAGCGGGTGGTGCGGGAGTCGGGCCTGGGCTGGACGGTGCTGCGGGCGACGCAGTTCCACGACCTGGTGCTGAGGTTCTTCGACGCCTCCGTGCGGCTGCCGGTCTTCCCGGTGGTGAGCGGGGCGGCGTTCCAGCCGGTGGACGTGCGCGAGGTGGCCGAGGCGGTCGTGGACCTGGCGGGGCAGGAGCCCACCGGCTTCGCGCCCGAGGTGGGCGGCCCGCGGGTGAGGTCGTACCGGGAGCTGGCCGGGGCCTACCTGCGGGCGGCGGGCAAGCGCCGGCTGCTGCTGCCGCTGCGCCTGCCGGGAGCGGTCGGCCGCGGGCTGCGGGAGGGCGGCAACCTGACGCCGGACCGGGCGGTGGGCCGGGGGACCTTCGAGGAGGCGCTGGAGCGGCGGTTCGGCGGTCGCTGAGGCCCGTTCGCATGTCAACCGGAGTTGACGGCATGAGCGAGAACGGAGAACTCGCGGCTGCGGCGAGCGGCCGCGACCCCGCCGTGGGTGATGGCGGGAGACTGGCCGTCAACTGGCCGCTTGAGGCCTATGTCTGAATCGATATGATCGGCCGAAAGCGTGAACCGATCAGATGCCCGGAGACGTCTCGTCGCGTCGCCGGGCGGTCCGGTATCGCGCCCGACCAGCTGTCGGCGGCCGCGACCGTCGCCGACCCGCTGCCCGCGCCGCCGCCCGCCGACGTTGCCGAGGACCGCACCGATGAGAGAAGCCACCAGCCCCGACGGCCGATCGCGCCGACGGCCCGCGCCGCGCACCGTCGCCCTGACCGCGGTGGCCGTGCTGCTGGCGCTGGTCGCCGCGCCGGTCGGCGTCACCCGGGCGTTCGGCGCGCACCAGCCGCTCACCGCCCTCGCGGTGGTCGCCGTCACGGTGCTCTGGCTGATCGCCGTCGGACTCGCGGCGACCGGCGTCGAGCGCAACCGCGGGCTGACCGAGGAACTGGCCGCGCAGCACGAGGAGACCCGGGCCGCGCTGGTCGCCGCGGGCAGGGCCCGGCAGGCCGAGACGGCCGCCGCCGACCACGCCGCCGCCGCGCTCGCCGAGCGGGACGCCGCCCGCGCCGAGCAGGCCGGGGCCGAGGCGGACGTCACCGCCGCGCACGCCGAGCTCGCCCGGCTGCGGGCCGAACTCGACGCCGAGCGCGCCGGGGCGGAGGCGGAGCGGACCAGGGCCGAGGCCGAGCGCGCCGAGCTGGCCCGGATCGTCGACGGCGTACTTCCCGAGGTGGTGACGAAGCTGCGGGCCGGCGCGGCCGTGGACAGTGCGCTGGCCGTCCACCGCAAGCACCCCCAGTACGCGCTGCTGCGTGCCGTCGGCGAGGAGATCGGCCGCGGCGAGCGGCTGCGGGCCGCCGCGCTCGCGGTCTGCGCGACCGCCGCCGGGCGGGTCCAGGCGCTGGCCACGAGCATGCACGCCGAGCTGCGTGAGATGCAGCACCGGCACGACGAGGAGGTCCTCGGCGACCTGCTGAGCCTGGACCACTCGACCGCCCAGGCGGGCCGGATGGCCGACAGCATCGCGGTGCTCACCGGTGCCCGATCGGGGCGCCGCTGGGCCAAGCCGATCTCGGTGGAGTCGGTGCTGCGCGGCGCGCTCGGCCGGATCGGCGCCTACCAGCGGGTGCGGCTGCACAACGCCAGCACCGCCGCGGTCGCCGGGTACGCGGCCGAGGGCGTGATGCACGCGCTGGCCGAACTGCTGGACAACGCCACCAACTTCTCCGCCCCGCCGGCCGAGGTGCACGTCTACGTCGAGGAGGTGCCGGCCGGGCTGGCGGTCACCGTCGAGGACAGCGGGCTGGGCCTGAGCGACAGCTGGCTGCGCCGGGCCGAGCGGGCCGTCTCCGCCGAGCCGCTGGACCTCACCACGCTCTCCGCCGGGACCCGGCTGGGGCTGGCGGTGGTCGGCGTGCTGGCGCGCAAGCACGGGCTGCAGATCTCCTTCCGGCCGTCGGCGCGCGGCGGCACCGGGGTGGTGGTGCTGATCCCGCAGCAGCTGGTCACCCACCCGGCACCGACCGCCGCCCCGGCGCCCGTCCCGGCGTCCGTCCCGGCGCAGGCACCGTCCGCGGAGAACGCGCGCCCGGCGCTCACCTCGGCGCGCCCCGCCCCCTCCTCCCTGCCTCCGGCGCCCTCCGCACAGCGGACCCCCGTCGGGGCGCGAACCGCGGCGCAACCGCTGCCCGGGACGCAGACCACGCCCGCGCTGCCGGCCGCGCCCGCCCGGATGACCGACAGCGGCCTGCCGCAGCGCCGTCGCGGGCAGACGCTGGCCACCGCCGCCCCCGCGGCGGACCGCGCCGCGAAGCCCGCGGGCGCCGACGCGGCGGTTGCGGCCGCCCGGTTCGGCGCGTTCCGCCGGGCCGCCGCCCGTCCCGCGGGGGCCGAGCAGCCCCCTGCCGGGGCGCCGACCACGGACCCCGACACCATGCCCGACGCTTCCCCCGTCACCGAGAAGGACACCTGATGAGCAGTGCCAACGACCGCGACCTCGACTGGCTGTTGGAGAACCTGCTGGCGGCGACCCCCGGCACCCGGCACGCCCTGGTTCTCTCCGCCGACGGCCTCAAGCTCTGCCACACCGCAGGACTGAGCACCGACCAGGCCGACCAGTTGGCCGCCATCGCCTCCGGCCTGCAGAGCCTGGCGCACGGCGCCTCGATCGAGTTCGGCGACGGCAGCGGCGGCGTGCGGCAGTCGATGACCGAGTTCCACGGCGGCATCCTGTGCATCGTGGCGGCCGGCGAGGGCGCCCACCTGGCCGTGGTCACGGACGACGAGGCGGACGTCGGCGTGGTCGGCCACAACATGCACGGCCTGATCGAGCAGATCGGGGTCCACCTCAGCGCGCCCGCCCGGGGTACGGAAGGCGAGGCCGTGCGAGAGAGCGCGACGATATGACCGCGGGGCCGGTGCTGCCGGGGCGCGACGACGACCCCGACCGCCTCTACACCATCACCCGGGGACGCAGCCGGGCTCCGGAGAACGCCTTCGACCTGGTGACCCTGATCGTCGCCGAGCGGCAGCCGGCGCCCGGGATGCAGTCGGAGCACGCCCGGATCCTGCGGATGTGCGAGGCCCCGACCGCCGTGGTGGAGGTGGCGGCGGAGCTGGCGCTGCCCGTCTCGGTGGTGAAGATCCTGCTCGGCGACCTGCTGGAGTCCGGGGCCGTCACCGCCCGCCACCCCCGGTTCGCGCCGAACAAGGCCCGGCTGCCCGACCTCGACACGCTGAAGCAGGTGCTGCATGGCCTCCAACAGCTCTGACGGCCGGGCCGCTGATGACGGCCGGGTCGATGCCGACGGCCGGCCCGCTGCCGACGTCCGGGCCGATGCCGAGGACGGCGTGCGGCCCGCCGGCTCGCGCACCCCGCTGCGGGCGACCGCCGACAACGCGCTGAAGATCGTCGTGGTCGGCGGCTTCGGGGTGGGCAAGACCACCCTGGTCGGGTCGGTCAGCGAGATCCGTCCGCTGAACACCGAAGAGGTGATGACCAGGGCGGGCGAGGGCATCGACCCGGCCGGCACCTGGGGCAAGCGCTCCACCACGGTCGCCTTCGACTTCGGCCGGATCACCCTCTCCGAGCGCCAGGTGCTGTACCTGTTCGGGGCGCCCGGGCAGGAGCGCTTCTGGTTCCTCTGGGACCGGCTGTTCAGCGGAGCCCTGGGCGCGGTCGTCCTGGTGGACACCCGGCGGTTGGAGGAGTCCTGGTACGCGATCGACCGGCTGGAGCACCACGGCACGCCGTTCATCGTGGCCCGCAACAACTTCGGCGAGCCGAGCCACACCCTGGAGCAGGTCCGCGAGGCGCTGGACCTGCCGGCCGAGGTGCCGCTGGTGGACTGCGACGCGCGCGACCGCGAGTCCGGCAAACGGGTGCTGATCGCCCTGGTCCACCACCTGGCCGCCCTGGCCGGGGCCGACGCGGCGAGCCTGGCCGACGGGGCTTCCCCGGCCGACGGGGCCGACGGGGCGAACCCGGCCGGCTGGTCCGCCCCGGTCGCCGCCGGAGGGGAAGAGTCCGCCCCGGCAGGGTCCCGCACCGCGATCTACGAGGAGAGCACCCCGTGACCGAGCCCGCCGCCACCCCGCCCCCGGGCTGCCCGGCGCACGCCGGCGCCACGCCGCTGTACGGGCCGCGCTTCCAGACCGACCCGTCCCAGCTCTACCGCGAGCTGCGTGCCGCGCACGGCCCGGTCGCCCCGGTCGAGCTGGCCGGCGGGGTGCCCGCCTGGCTGGTGATCGGCTACCGCGAGCTCCAGCAGGTGACCGGCCAGCCGCAGCTGTTCGGCCGCGACTCCAGCCGCTGGCACGCCTGGGCGACGCTGCCCGCCGACTGGCCGCTGAAGCCGATGATGGCGCCCGTCCCCTCGATCCTCTACGCCGAGGGCGAGGAGCACGTCCGGCGCTCGCGGGCGGTCACCGACGCGCTGGCCGGGATCGACCCGTACGAGCTGCGCAAGCACGCCGAGGAGATCGCCGACCGGCTGATCGACGAGTTCGCCGGGCGCGGCGAGGCCGACCTGGTCGCCGAGTACGCGCACCGGATGCCGCTGCTGGTGCTGTGCCGGGTGCTCGGCCTGGACGAGGAGCAGGCGCCGCAGCTGATCGCGGCGCTGCTGGCCATGCTGGACGGCGGCCCGGACGCGCCGGCCGGCGCCCAGCGGCTGCTGGAGCTGATGCGCGCGCTGGTGGAGGAGAAGGCCGAGTACCCGGGTGCCGACATCGCCTCGCGGATGCTGGCGCACGAGGCCGGGCTGACCCACGACGAGGCGATGCGTGACCTGCGGGTGCTCTTGATCGCCGGCCACCAGCCGAGTTCGTACTGGATCTCCAACGCGCTGCGGCTGATGCTCACCGACGAGCGGTTCGCCGCCTCGCTGGCCGGCGGCCGGCGCAGCATCAGCCAGGCGCTGAACGAGGCGCTCTGGGAGGACACCCCGACCCAGATCTTCGCCGGCCGCTGGGCGGTCCGGGACACCCAGCTGGGCGGCCAGCGGATCGGCGAGGGGGACATGGTCCTGCTCGGCTTCGCCGGGGCCAACGCCGACCCGGCGGTCCGGCAGGCGGACGGCCGTCCGGCGGAGGGGAACCGGGCACACATGAGCTACTCGTACGGCGAGCACGGCTGTCCCTTCCCGGCCCAGGAGGCGGCCGAGGTGATCGCCACCACCGCGATCGAGGTGCTGCTCGACCGGCTGCCGGACCTGCGGCTGGCGGTGGCCGAGCACGCGCTGGTGTGGCGGCCGTCGGCCTGGGTGCGCGGGCTGGTGGCGCTGCCGGTCTCGTTCACCCCGGGCCACCCGGCCTGATCCTTCAACACCCGCCGTTCGAAAGAGAGCTGTCGATGACCGCTGCCCCGGCCCGAATCGTCCTCGACCCGCTGGCCCGCGACAACGCGGCCGAGGGCGCGCTGCTGCGGGCCGCCGGCCCGGCGGTGCCGGTCGAGCTGCCCGGAGGGGTCCGCGCCTGGGCGGTGACGCAGCACGCCGCCGCGCGCGACCTGCTGACGGACGCCCGGCTGGTGAAGGACGCCGCGCACTGGGCGGCCTACCAGCGCGGCGAGGTGCCGAAGACCTGGCCGTTGATCGGCCTGGCGGTGCCCGGCCCGAGCATGGTGACCACCGACGGCGCCGAGCACCGCCGGCTGCGGGCGCTGGTCGCCCAGGCCTTCACCCCGCGCCGGGTGGAGCTGATGCGCCCGCGCGTCGAGGAGGTCACCCACGCGCTGCTGGACGCCCTGGCGGCGGGCGAGCCGGTGGTGGACCTCAAGACGGCCTTCGCCTTCCCGCTGCCGATGACGGTGATCTGCTCGCTGCTGGGTGTGCCGGAGTCGGAGCACGGCCTGCTGCGCGACCTGTACGAGCGGTTCTTCGGCATCAAGCCGAACCCGGAGGGCATCCAGGCGACCGTCGCCGGACTGAACGCCTTCGTCAACGACCTGGTGGCGCAGCGCCGTTCGACTCCCGGCGAGGACCTGGCGAGCGTGCTGCTGGCGGCCGACACCGAGGGCGGGGCGCTGACCGACGCGGAGGCGGCGGCCACCCTGCGGGTGATCATCGCGGCCGGCCACGAGACCACGGTGAACCTGATCGGCAACGCGGTGCGGGCCCTGCTGACCCACCCGGACCAGCTGGAACTGGTCCGCTCGGGCCAAGTGTCCTGGGACGCGGTGGTGGAGGAGTCGCTCCGCTGGACGCCGCCGACCAGCAACTTCCTGTTCCGCTTCGCCGCCGAGCCCATTCCGGTCGGTGACGTGGTGATCCCGGCGGGCGAGCCGGTGCTGGTCTCGTACAACGCGATCGGCCGCGACCCGCTCCAGCACGGGGTGACGGCCGAGGTCTTCGACATCACCCGGGACCCGACCCGCCACCTGTCCTTCGGCCACGGCCCGCACGTCTGCCCCGGCTCCCCGCTGGCCCGGCTGGAGGCGGGGATCGCGCTGCCCGCGCTGTTCGAGCGCTTCCCGGGGCTGTCGCTCGCGGTGCCGGACGCCGAGCTGCGGCCGAGCCCCTCCCTGGTGGTGAACAGCCTGCTGGAGCTGCCGGTCCTGCTGGTCTGACGTCACGTCATGTCGACTGCCCCCGACCGGGTTTCCGGTCGGGGGAAGTCGTGCACCTTGGCGCGGGCCGACGGCTGCGTTAACGTCTTCGATCAGTTCGGCCGCCCGTCCCGCTGCTCCCAGCAGGCCCATCTCCGGTACAGCGCAATGTCGTTCAGTCCACCGTCGGCAGCATGCTCTGGCGAGGAGAACCGCATTGACCCTCAACCCGACCGCACCGCACGTGAGTCACCGCCGTCGCCTGATCGCCGTACCCGCTCTGGTGGCGGCGCTGGCGCTGACCGCGGCCTGCTCCAACAGCTCCGGCGGTTCGGGTGGTGGCGGAGGCGGGTCGGCCGCGTCGCTGTCCGGTGACTGCGCCAAGTACCAGCCGTACGCCGGACACTCGGGCACCACCGTGACCGTGTTCGCCTCGATCCTGAGCCCGGAGTCGGACAACCTGGAGAAGTCCTGGGCCGAGTTCGGCAAGTGCACCGGGATCAAGATCAGCTACGAGGGCTCGAACGACTTCGAGTCCCAGCTGCCGGTCCGGGTCTCCGGCGGCAACGCCCCGGACTTCGCGATCATCCCGCAGCCGGGCCTGCTGGCGCAGATGGTGAAGAGCGGCAAGGTGGTGAAGCCGCCCGCCCAGACCGTCGCCAACCAGGACAAGTGGAGCCCGATCTGGAAGACCTACGGCTCGGTCAACGGCACCTTCTACGCTGCCCCGATGAGCGCCAACATGAAGTCCCTGGTCTGGTACTCGCCGAAGGCCTTCAAGACGGCCGGCTACGAGGTGCCCAAGACCTGGGCCGACCTGATGGCGCTCAGTGGCCGGATCGCCAAGGCGGGCGGCGCCAGGCCGTGGTGCGGCGGCATCGCCTCCGGGACGGCCACCGGCTGGCCGGCCACCGACTGGCTGGAGGAGGTGGTGCTCGGCTCGTACGGCGGCGAGGTGTACGACCAGTGGGTCGGCCACCAGGTGAAGTTCTCCGACCAGAAGATCACCACCGCGATGAAGACCGTGGCCGACTGGATGCAGAACCCGGACTGGGTCAACGCGGGCTTCGGTGACGTGAAGTCGATCGCCACCACCACCTTCCAGGACGCGGGCACGCCGATCCTGAGCGGCAAGTGCCTGATGCTCCAGCAGGCCTCGTTCTACGAGGCGCAGTGGCCCAAGGGCACCAAGGTCGGCCCGGACGGGGACGTCTTCGCCTTCCACCTGCCCGCGGTGAACCCGTCGGTCGCCAACCCGGTCGAGGGCGGCGGAGAGTTCCTGGCGGCGTTCTCCGGCCGGCCCGAGGTGCAGGCGGTGCAGAACTACCTGTCCAGCTCGGACTGGGCGAGCAGCCGGGTGAAGACCGCGAGCGGCTGGGTCTCGGCCAACCAGGGCGTGGACAGGAGCCTCTACACCGACCCGATCGACAAGCTGTCGGCCGAGGCGCTGACCGACCCGTCGGCGACCTTCCGCTTCGACGGCTCCGACCTGATGCCGGCCGCCGTGGGCGCCGGGCAGGAGTGGAAGTCGCTCACCGCCTGGTTCGCGGAGGGGCAGTCGATCCAGAAGACCGCCGCCGACATCGACGCCGCCTGGCCGCAGTAGCCGACGTGCCGGGGCCGCTCCCGGCGCACCCGGGACCACCTGTCGAGGGCGGTGCGGGACCACCCACCCGCACCGCCCGCCCCCTTCCCACCACGCCCGAAGGGACGCGCAGCCATGTCCGTACCCGGATTCCCGTCACCCGGATTCCCTTCGCCCGGATTCCCTTCGCCCGGGTTCCCCACGCTCGGATTCCCCTCGCCCGGGCTCCCTTCGCCCGTCGGCGGATCGGCCGCCGGGGGGCTGGTCGTCGACAGGCTGGCGGCAGGCTCCTGGAACGACGCGGCGATCAAGTTCGGCAACACCTTCGGCGCCGTCGCGGGCTTCCTCGGCATCCTGCTGGTGGTCTTCCTGGTCGCCGGACGGGCCCGGGGCCGGCTGGCCCGGCCGCTGGCGGTCGCGGTGTTCCTCGGTCCGGCGGTGCTGCTGCTGGCCGTCGGCCTGGTGGTGCCGCTGGTCCGCACGGTCTATCTCAGCCTCCAGAACGACGACGGCACCCGGTTCGTCGGCGGCGAGAACTTCGGCTGGGCCTTCACCTCCGACTCGGTGCAGAAGGTGCTGGTCAACACGCTGCTCTGGCTGGTGGCCGTGCCGCTGGTGGCGACCGGGCTGGGGCTGGTGCTGGCGCTGCTGGTGGACCGGATGCGCGGTCAGTCGGTCTACAAGTCGCTGATCTTCATGCCGATGGCGATCTCGCTGGTCGGCGCGTCGATCATCTTCAAGTTCGTCTACGAGTCGCGCGGGCCGGGCCAGCCGCAGATCGGCCTGCTCAGTCGGCTCGCCGTCGCTGTGGGCTGGGACGATCCGCCGAACTGGCTGCTCTCGCAGCCGCTGAACACCTTCCTGCTGATGGCGGTGATGGTCTGGGTGCAGACCGGCTTCGCGATGGTGGTGCTGTCGGCGGCGATCAAGGCGATCCCGGCGGAGGTGGTGGAGGCGGCCCGGCTGGACGGCGCGAGCGGGGCGCGGCTGTTCTGGTACGTCACCGTGCCGATGATCCGCAGCACGGTGCTGGTCGTGCTGACCACCGTCCTGCTCATCACCCTGAAGGCCTTCGACATCGTCCGCACCATGACCGGCGGCAACTTCGGCACCCAGGTGCTGGCCAACGAGATGTACTCGCAGTCCTTCGTGCAGTTCAACTCCGGTCGCGGCAGCGCCCTCGCGGTGCTGCTGTTCGTCGCGGTGCTGCCGCTGGTGGCCTACAACATCGTGCAGCTGCGGAAGGAGCGTGAGGTCCGGTGACCGGGACGGACGGCCGGGAGGGGGCGGCGAGGCGGGCGAGGCGGGCGCGGCCGGTGCGGCCGGTGCGGCCGGTGGAGCGGCCGCGGGGGGTGAGGCCCGTGCAGCCGGTGCGGAAGGCCTTCAGCAGTCCGCTGGCCTCGGTGTTCGTGATCGCGATGACGGTGCTCTGGACGATCCCGACGCTGGGCCTGCTGGTGACCTCGCTGCGGCCCAAGCAGGACGTGACCGACAGCGGCTGGTGGACCGCCCTCGTCCACCCGGACCTCGGCCTCGACAACTACCACTCGGTGCTGTTCGAGGGCGGGCCCGGTGTCTCCACCGGCCTGATGCCCTTCCTGGTCAACTCGCTGGCGATCGCCGTCCCGGCGACGGTCTTCCCGCTGATGCTGGCGGCGATGGCGGCGTACGCGCTGGCCTGGGTGCGGTTCCGGGGGAGCGACGTGGTCTTCTTCACGGTGTTCGCGCTCCAGGTGGTGCCGCTGCAGATGGCGCTGATCCCGCTGCTGCGGCTGTTCTCCGGCGGCGCGCACCTGGGGCCGCTGACGCTGATCCCGGCGGTGGACCTGAAGGGCAGCTACGCGCCGGTCTGGCTGGCGCACACCATGTTCGCGCTGCCGCTGGCGGTGTTCCTGCTGCACAACTTCATCGCCCAGCTGCCGCGCGACCTGATGGAGGCCGCGGTGGTGGACGGGGCCTCGCACTTCAAGATCTTCCGTTCGATCGTGCTGCCGCTGTGCACCCCGGCGCTGGCCTCGTTCGCGATCTTCCAGTTCCTGTGGGTCTGGAACGACCTGCTGGTGGCGCTGACCTTCGCGGGCGGCACCCCGGAGGTGGCGCCGATGACGGTGCGGCTGGCGCAGCTGTCCGGTTCGCTCGGCGGGCGCTGGGAGCTGCTCACGGCCGGGGCGTTCCTGTCGATCATCGTGCCGCTGATCGTCTTCTTCAGCCTCCAGCGGTACTTCGTCCGGGGACTGTTGGCCGGGTCGGTGAAGGGGTAGCCGGGGAGTCCATGGTCGCGAGGCTGTTCTGAACGCGTTCAGAGTCAACTTTTGAACCTGTTCAGAATGGTCTACAGTCGGCAGCGGCCGGGGCGCCGAACGCGCCCGCCGGCGGACCACCCGTGGGGTGGCCTCCGCATGCCCGCCGACCACTGAGGGGGACTCATGTCCGGCCCTTCCACGCCTGTGCCGTCCGATTCGTCCGGCCCTTCCGGCGCTCTCGACTCCTCCGGGCCGCTCGGTTCGGCCGGGTCGCCCGACTCTCCTGGCTCCCCCGGGGCGCCGGGGGCGAGCGGTGCGCCGGGTGCGGCCGACCTGCCGGGAGCGACCGCGTCGCCGGGTGCGACCGCGTCGCCGGGTGCGGCCGAGGCGCCGGGATCGACCGCGTCGCACAACCCGTACGGTGCGTACGACCCGTACGACCCGTACGACCCGTACGGTCCCTACCGCGCGGCCGTCCCCGGGCCGCAGGGCAGGCCGGGCCGGGGACCGGTGCCCGGAACGCCGGCACCCTCGGTCGGCACGTGGCTGCGCGTCAGCGACCCCGAGCGCCGGTCGGGCGCCACGCCCCGGGTCGTCCTGGCCGCCCTGCTCACCGGTCTGCTGACGGCCTGGCTGCTGTTCGACGGCCTGGGCGTCAACCTGCTGGTCTGCGGCGGCGCCACCGCCGTCGGGGCCGGGTTCGCCGCCCGGGTGGCGGGCCGTCGGATCCGGCCCTGGACGGCCGTCTGGAGCCTGCTCGCCCTCGCCCTGCTCGTCGTCCCCGCGTGGTGGGACGCCGGCTGGCCCGCGCTGCTGGCGGCCGGGGGCGCGCTCGCGCTGGCCTCACTGGCCCTGCACGGCGGCCGTCGCTGGGCCGGCGTCCTGTTCGCCCTGCCCGGTCTCCTCTGGCAGCCGGTGCCCGCCGTGCGGTGGGCCTTGACCAGCGTGCGGGGGCGCCAGCTGCCGGGCCGGGGCCGGATCGTCCCGGTGCTCAAGGCGCTCGCGGTCGCCGCCGTCCTGCTGACCGTCTTCGGCCTGCTGTTCGCCAGCGCCGACGCCGCCATGGCGGACCTGCTGGGCAACCTCAGCCCGGACCTCGACCTCGGCCGGCTCCCGGGACGCGCCGTGCTGTTCGTGCTCGGGACGGCGACCGCGCTGGGCTTCGCGCACATGGCCGCCGGCCCGCGCCGCTGGGACCGCACGGTGATCCAGCCGGGCCGCGAGCGGCGCCGGCTGGAGTGGGCGCTGCCGCTGGTCGCGCTCAACCTGATGTTCGGCGTCTTCGCGGTGATCCAGGCCGTGGTGGTGCTCGGCGGCGCGGACGCCGTGCTGAGCAACACCGGGATGAGCCGCTCCGAGTACGCCCGGCAGGGGTTCTGGCAGCTGAGCGTGATCACCGTGCTGACGCTGGTCGTGGTGGCGGTCGCCAAGCGCTGGGCGCCGCGCACCACCGCCGCCGACCATCGGCTGGCGCGGATCCTGCTCGGGCTGCTCTGCCTGCTGGCGCTGGCCGTGGTCGCCTCGGCGCTCGGCCGGATGTGGTTCTACGTGGACGCCTCCGGCCTCACCCGGCTGCGGCTCTGGGTGCTGGTGGTCGAGGTCTGGCTGGGCGTGGTCTTCCTGCTGCTGATCGCCGCCGGGCTGACCCGCCGCGCCGGCTGGCTGCCGCGCGTCGTCGTCCTCAGCGGGATGCTCACCGTCGCGGTCTACGGCCTGATGGGCCCGGACGCGATCGTCGCCGAGCAGAACGTCACCCGGTACGAGCAGGCCCTGCGGACCGACCCGCACGGCGCGGCCATCGACCTGCGCAACGTCCGCCGGCTCTCGGCGGACGCGGTGCCCGCGCTGGAGCGCCTCCCCGAGCCGCAGCGGAGCTGTGCGCTGCAGCTGATCGGACAGGAGCTGGAAGGGGAGTCGAGGCCCTGGTACGCGACCAACCTCGCCGCCGCCCGGGCCCGGGGGATCCTGGCGCAGCGGCCGCCGGTGGACTCCACGGCGGTCGGCCGCACGGCCTGCGACCGGGCGGGGCTGGCGTACGAGGACCTGTAGGCCGACGGGGCGAGGGCCCGCGGACAGCGGCAGGGCCGGCCGGGAGCGTGCTGCTCCCGGCCGGCCCTGGGCGTTGTGGTTGTGGCGGCGTCGCCGCGTCGCGACGGCGCCAGTGCATGCGACGGCGCCAGTGCATGCGACGGTGTCAGTGCATCGCGACGGCGGAGGAGTCGCTCGGCAGGTCGTCGGCCTTGGCCTTGATCGCGAACACCGCGACCAGCAGGGCGACGGCGGCGAGCGCGGCACCCACGATGAAGCCGTGCGAGATGCCCTCGGTGAGCACCGTGTTCGCCGCGTCGGTGCCCTGCGGGAACTCGTGGTGCTGCTGGAGGTAGGCCAGCTGCTCCGGCTTCGCGCTCTCCATGAACTTCGGCAGCTGTACGGCGGCCTCGGCCGTGGCGTAGTGCGCGAAGACCGTGGTCAGGATCGACAGGCCGAGCGAACCGCCGATCTGCTGCATCGAGTTGAGCAGGCCGGAGGCGGCGCCGGTCTCCTCGCCCGGGACGCCCGCGACGGAGATCAGCATCACCGGGACGAAGATCAGGCCCATGCCGAAACCGAACACCACCGTGGGGCCGAGCACTCCGTCCAGGTAGCCGCTCTCCTTGCTCATCTGGGTCAGCCAGGTGAGGCCGACGGTGACCAGCAGCGCGCCGCCGGCCATGAAGGGCTTCGGGCCGTACTTGGCCTGGAGGTTGGAGGCGATCTGCGCGGCGATGATGATCGCGACGCTGATCGGGAGGAAGGAGACGCCGGCCTTCAGCGGGCTGTAGCCGAGCGGACCCTGCACGAACAGCACGACGTAGAAGAAGATGCCGAACATGGCCGCGGCCAGGCAGAGCATCATCACCAGGCTGCCGGTGCGGTTGCGGTCGGCGAACAGGTGCATCGGGGTGATCGGCTGGTCGGTGCGGCTCTCGACCACGAGGAAGGCGGCGACCAGCACCGCGCCGGCCGCGAAGGAGCCGAGCGTGATGCCGTCCGACCAACCGTCGGAGGCGGCCCGGATGAACCCGTAGACCAGGCCGACCAGGCCGAGCGTCGAGGTGAATGCGCCGGGCAGGTCGAAGCGGCCAGGGTGGCGCTCGGACTCCGCGATGTAGCGCGGCGCGGCGATCGCGATCAGGATCGCGATCGGCACGTTGACGAAGAACACCCAGCGCCAGTTCAGGTACTCGGTGAGCAGACCGCCGGCCAGCAGGCCGATCGCGGCGCCGGAACCGGCCACCGCCGAGAACACGCCGAACGCCCGGTTGCGCTCCGGCCCCTCGTCGAAGTTGGTGGCGATCAGGGCGAAGGCGGTCGGGGAACATATCGCGCCGCCGATGCCCTGGAGCGCGCGGGCGGCCAGCAGCAGGCTGCTGTCCTGGGCGAAGCCGCCGAGCAGCGAGGCCAGGCCGAACAGCAGGGTGCCGAAGATGAACACCCGGCGGCGGCCGAGGATGTCACCCGCGCGACCGCCGAGCAGCAGCAGCCCGCCGAAGGTCAGGGTGTAGGCGTTGATGACCCACGACAGGTCGGTGGTCGAGAAGCCCAGGGCGTCCCTGATGTGCGGCAGCGCGATGTTCACGATGGTCGCGTCGAGGACCACCATGAGCTGGGTGGCCGCGATGACGGTCAGGGTGATGCCCTTGCCCCGCCCCTGGGTCGTCCGCGGTGGTGCGTTCTTGCTGAGCGTGTCGGAGATAGCCATGAATGTGCCCCCTGCTGGCTATGTGCTCGGTGGTGCGGGTTCGGCGGAGTCGCCGGTCCGGGTGTGGCGCTGCGCCCTTGCGCAGGCCGGGAAGGAACGGGATCGTTCACTAATCGGGGACGATATCCCGGTCGTGATTGTGAACGCAAGCGTTCCTTAAGGATGGTGGCGGTGGCGATGGAGCGGTTGGTGCGGCGCCTGGTGGCGGACCGGTCCGGTCGGCCGCTCGGTGCTCTGCCCGACGGGGCGCCGGGCGGTGTGGTGGCTGGCGCGGTGGGCGCGGCGGCGGGTGCTGCGGCGGGTGCTGAGGCGGGTGGCGTGGCAGGGCGGGCGTCGTCGGGGCAGGCGGCGGCCGGGGCGGGCGTCGCATCCGATGCCGGGGCGGGCTCGGTGTCGGGGTCGGGAGTCACACCGGCCTTCTGTCCGGTGCGGGCCGCCCACCAGGCGCTGACGCGACCGGCCCGGCGCCGGGGGAAGGAGTTGGAGAACGCGATCTTCGAGGCCGCGCTCGACCAGCTCACCTCCGGCGGATACGCGCGGCTGACCATGGAAGGCGTCGCCGGCGCGGCGCGGACCGGGAAGGCCGCGCTCTACCGGCGCTGGGCGTCCAAGGACGAACTCGTCATCGACGCCCTGGACGCCACTCTCCCACGGCCCTACGACACCCCGGACCTCGGGTCCGCCCGTGACGAACTCCGCGAGCTCATCGCGGGGTTCACACAGGCGATGACCTCCCGGGTGGGCTCCGCGCTCAACGCGCTGATGGGCGAGATCGACCACGAGCGGGCCGAGGTCTTCAAGGCCTTCGTCAACGACCGGGTCATCGAGCCGACGGCGCGGACCATCCTGGAGATCCTGCGCCGCGGGGCCGAGCGCGGCGACGTCCGGCCCGGCGCGGCCACCCCGCTGGTGGCGGACGTCATCCCGGCGATGCTGCTCTACCAGATCAAGATCCGCGGGCTGGAGAGCATGGGGCCGGCGTTCGCCGACCGGCTGGTGGACGAGGTCCTGGAACCGATGATCCGGGCCTGAGGCGGCCGCGGTCGGGCTCGGGGAGGCGGATTCGGCGGTCGCGGGCCGGGCTTAGGCTGGAGGCTGCCCCCGCTGAACGGATCACGCCATGCCCATCGTCCCCCCGACGCACTCCGTCGAACGCTCGCTGCGCCGGGCCGGCGCCAAGATCGTCGTCGGTCTCGACGAAGTCGGGCGCGGCGCCTGGGCCGGGCCGGTCACGGTGGGCGCGGCCGTCACCGGCCTGCGCAAGGCGCCGGAGGGGCTGACCGACTCCAAGTTGCTCACCGAACTGCGCCGGCGCGCCCTCGCCCCCGTCCTCGCCGACTGGGTCACCGCGTACGCGCTCGGGCAGGCCTCCCCGCAGGAGTGCGACGAACTCGGGATGACGGCGGCGCTGCGGTTGGCGGCCGTCCGCGCGCTGGAGGCGCTGCAGGTCGAACCCGACGCGGTGATCCTGGACGGCAAGCACGACTACCTCGGCGGCCCCTGGCGGGTGCGCACAGTGATCAAGGGCGACCAGTCCTGCATCTGCGTCTCCGCGGCCTCGGTGCTCGCCAAGGTCCACCGCGACGGCCTGATGGCCGAACTGGGCGAGGGGTGCCCGGAGTACGGTTTCGCGGACAACGCCGGTTATCCGTCCCCGGTGCACCGTGCCGCACTGGAGGAGTTCGGCCCCACCGAGCACCACCGGCTCTCCTGGGCCTACTTGGACGCACTGCCGAAGTGGCGTCACCTCAAGCGCGTTCGGGAAGGTGTGGGCGACGCCCAGGAGTCCGCCGACGAACAGTTGACGCTCGGTTTCTGACGTTCCGTCTGGAATTGCCTGGGGGAGGGCCGCGGGCGACCGGTGCCCAATGGGTGGGGCGCCCGTGCGCGTCCGACCGGCATTTGATAGATATCCGGGTATGCCTGTCTTCCCCGAGGAGTCGGAGATTCACGAGAGCCTCCCGGGCCCCGGCGTTCCCTTCCCACGAGAGTCGGACGCACAAGCCCCCGCCACCGCACCCACCACCGTCGCCGCCCCGGCTCCGGTGCCCGGCCCCCGTCCGGCGCCCCCGCGCCAGGTCCCGCCGCGTGCCGCCCGTCCGGGCCCGCCGCAACTGATCCCCAAGCCCGGGCCGGCACCGCGCCACCCGGCCCCCGCCGCACCGCAGGTGGAGGTCCAGCGGATCGCCGCCACCCCGGCGCAGGCGGTGGAGCGCGCCGATGACGCGGTCGACCTGCTGCTGGAGTCCGGGCGCAACCCGGGCGACATCCTGGTGCTGACGGTCGGCGAGGCGCACCCCTGGCAGCAGCACGAACTCTCCTTCGGCGAGGAGCGCTACTGGGCGCAGCTCGCGGAGGGCGGGGACGTGTTCTACGCGGACGCCGCGCTGAGCCGCCCGGTCCGCCGCGAGGTGGTCGTCCTGGTGGTCAACGGCGGACCGTCCGCCCGTGCCGCCGAGGCGTACACCAAGGCGCTCGGCCACGCGGCCGCACTGCTGGTGGTCTGCGGCGACGCCGGCCCGGCAGCCGTGGGTGCGGCCGGAGCCGCGCCCGGCCGCCCGGTCAAGGCCTGACCGCAGCCGTCCACTTCGGGCCCGGTGCCGCCGTACGGTGCCGGGCCCGAGGTCCGTCCCGCGGCCCTCGGCGGTCCGCAGCCGGCGGTTCGATGCCGGTGCTCCGCAGCCGTTCGTTGCAGGTGGTCGGCAACCGGTGGTCGGCAACCGGTGGTCGGCAACCGGTGGTCCACGGCCGACGGTTGGGGTCGGCGAGTCCGGCAGTCGCTACGGCGTCAGCGCGTACCGGTGCGGCGGGTCGGTTCGACCGCCGCGACCCGTGCCGTGGCCCACGGGGGCTCGGACTGCGGGGAGCGTGCCGCGTCCTCGCCGCGCTTGGCCTGGTCGGCCACCGGCTGGAGGGTGCGCTGGCCGTGCGGGGCGTCCAGCACCGAACGCGGGGGCAGCTCCGTCACGGTGTGCACCGGCCCGTCGGCCCACGAGCCCGCGTGCGGCTTGCGTCCACCCCGCCCGTCCCCGAGGACCTGCCAGCCCGCAGGGGTGAGGCCGATGTACGCGCCGCAGCGCAGTCCGTGGAGCACGGACGAGTCCCGCAGCGCCCACATCCAGGCGCCGTCCTGTTCCGTCCAGCCGGGCGCGCCGTCGCGGCAGCGCAGCAGCACGGCCGTCCGGGTCGGCTCGGGCAGCCGCAGGTCGTGCGGGATGATCCGGCGCAGGTGCGTCAGCAGGGCGTTCCGGTGCTGCCAGCCGTCGGTGTCGTGCGTCCAGGGGGTGAACGAGGCCGAGGCGACGAGGCGGTGGAGCGCGTTCAGGACGGCGATCACGACGGTGCCGGGCTGTGGCAGGTGGCGCTGGTGCAGTTCCAGGACGAACTCGCGGGGGTCGCGCAGCAACGGGATCCCCGAGGCGGTCCACGCCTCCAGGTCCAGTACCCGTCTGGGTGCCGGGCTCCCGGAGAAGGGATTCTGACCTCGGTCGATACCGTTGATCACGATCCTCCTTCCTGGCCCGGGGGCAGGCGGGTGCCTGGGTACGCCGAACGGCGGGTCCAGCGGACCGGGTTTCGGGTACCTCCCAATTCTCGGGGCATCGAGGGCAGAGCGGCAACGATGAAATGATGAATGCCACCCGATAGCCCATGGTCTGTCGGATATGTTCCACAGCCGACCGAGCGCTCCGGAGATGCCGCCAGGCCTTGATCCACAGCGCCCGGAGGGCAGGGTGAACCGTCATCGGCATGTGACCGCTCCTTTCTCGGGTCGTTCGACCGGTGTGATCGAAATCGCTTCGCCTGATCCTTTCTGTTAGGCCGTTCGGGTGATGGAGGGTTCTCCGGCGGGCGGGTTCCTGCGGCGGCTTTCCGCCGCCCCGTCACCCCTGCACGGCCAGCACCAGCGGCAGCACCGCGCTCGCCCCCGCTCGGCGCAGCAGCCGGGCGGCCACGGTCACCGTCCAGCCCGAGTCGACGAGGTCGTCCACCAGCAGCACCGGCCCGCCGGCGGCCGCCACCGCCTGCTCCACCTCCGGCGGCAGGACCAGCGCGCCGGCCAGCGAGTGCAGCCGCTGGGCGCTGTTGCTGCGGGCGCCGTGCGGGGGCAGCCCGCCGGCGTACTCGATCCGGCCGAGCAGCGGCAGCCGCCCGATCTCGGCGATCCGCGCGCCCAGGCTGCCGACCAGTCGGGGTCTGGCCGAGGAGGCCATCGTCACCACGCCGACCGGCCGCTCCAACCGGGCGCCCTCCGTCGTCGCGGGCCCGGCCCAGCCGCCCGGACCGCGGGCCCAGTCGGCGAGCACCGCCACCAGGGCGTCCACCGCCTCGCCGGGCACCGGCACGTCCGGTGCCTGGTCGGCGAGCAGGGTGCGCAGCCGGTTGCCCCAGCCGATGTCGGACAGCCGGCCGAGCGCCCGGCCCGTCTCCGCCTGCTCGCCCGCCGGGATCCGGCCCTTGAGCGGCACCCCGAGCGCGTCCATCCCGGTCGGCCAGAGCCGGCGCGGCTCGAAGCTCACGCCCGGGCGGCCGAGCGCGGCCCGGGCGGCCGCCAGCGTCTCGGCGGAGACGTCCGGGGTATGCAGCGGCCCCGCGCAGTTGTCGCACCGGCCGCAGGGCGCGGCCTGCTCGTCGTCCAGCTGGCGGCGCAGGAACTCCATCCGGCAGTCGGTGCCGGCCGCATAGTCGCGCATCGCCCGCTGTTCCGCCTCCCGGGAGGCGGCGACCTTGGCGTAACGGGCGGTGTCGTAGTCCCAGCTCTGGCCGGTGGCCGTCCAGCCGCCCTTGACCCGGCGGACGGCGCCGTCCACGTCGAGCACCTTGAGCATGGTCTCCAGCCGGGCCCGGCGCAGGTCCACCCGGGGCTCCAGGGCGGCGGTGGAGAGCGGCCGGCCGGCCTCGGCGAGCGCGTCGATGGTGCGGCGCACCTGCTCCTCGGGCGGGAATGCCAGCGAGGCGAAGTAGCGCCAGATCGCCTCGTCCTCGCGCCCGGGCAGCAGCAGCACCTCGGCCCGGTCCACCCCGCGCCCGGCCCGGCCGACCTGCTGGTAGTAGGCGATCGGCGAGCTGGGCGAGCCGAGGTGCACCACGAAGCCGAGGTCGGGCTTGTCGAAGCCCATGCCGAGCGCGGAGGTGGCGACCAGCGCCTTGACCCGGTTGGCCAGCAGGTCGGCCTCGGCGGTGCGGCGCTCGGCGTCCTCGGTGCGGCCGGAGTAGGAGGCCACCGGGAAGCCGCGCTCGCGCAGGAAGGCCGTCACCTCCTCGGCGGCGGCCACCGTCAGGGTGTAGACGATGCCCGAGCCGGGGAGCCGGTCGAGGTGGTCGGCCAGCCAGGCGAGGCGGTGCGCCGGGTCGGGCAGGGAGAGCACGCCGAGGGTGAGGCTCTCCCGGTCGAGCGGCCCGCGGAGCACCAGGGCGTGCTCGTCGGTGGCGCCGGTGCCGAGCTGCTCGGCGACGTCGGCGGTGACCCGGGCGTTGGCGGTGGCGGTGGTGGCCAGCACCGGGACGCCGGCCGGCAGGTCCGCGAGCATGGTGCGCAGCCGGCGGTAGTCGGGGCGGAAGTCGTGCCCCCAGTCCGAGATGCAGTGGGCCTCGTCGACCACCAGCAGGCCGGTGGAGGCGGCGAGCTCGGGCAGCACCTGGTCGCGGAAGTCCGGGTTGTTCAGCCGTTCGGGGCTGACCAGCAGGATGTCGACCTTCCCGGTGGCGACCTCCTCCTGGATCGCGGCCCACTCGTCGGTGTTGGCCGAGTTGATGGTGCGGGCGTGGATGCCGGCCCGGCCGGCGGACTCGACCTGGTTGCGCATCAGGGCGAGCAGCGGCGAGACGATCACCGTCGGCCCGGCGCCGCGGGCCCGGAGCAGGGCGGTGGCGATGAAGTAGACCGCGGACTTCCCCCAACCGGTGCGCTGGACGACCAGGGCACGGCGACGGTCGACCACGAGGGCCTCGATGGCCGTCCACTGGTCCTCGCGCAGGGTGGCTCCGGGGCCGGCGAGCTCGCGCAGGACGGCCTCGGCCCGCGCCCGAACCTCGGCGCGGTCGGCGGTGGCGGTGGTGTGGATGTCGGGCTGCTGCATGGCGTCCATGTAACCCCGTACCGCCGACAAGCGACGAATGCGGGGGAGGAGAGTCCGGGGAAGACGGGGTGTATTTCATCCGCTGGTCGGCTGAACGGAAGTCAAAAACCACTCTCGGGAGGGCGTGTCGCCTGCTCCGAACGAGTGAAGGGAAAATCGGGGGCGGGGTTATCCACAGAAAAAAGTCGGGTCCGGCATCTTTCGCGCATTGCGTCCACTCTTGCGGCCATGAACGCGATGAACAACGAACACGTCATTCTGTCCCTCGGCCCGGCCTCCGACCACCGGCCGGTCGTCATGCGCGGCCCGGCCGACATGGCCGAGCTGCTTCCCTACTTCCTGGGCTTCTACCCCGACGACAGCATCGTCGCGGTGGGGCTCCACGGCCCCGGCCTGCACCAGGGCGGGGTGATCCGGGCGGACCTGCCGCGCTCGGCCGAGCAGTGGCCGGCCGCGGCGGAGGAGACGGCCGCCCTGCTGATCGCCCTCTCCGAGCGGCACGGGGCCAGGCCGCTCCAGGTGCTGCTGTACCTCTGCCAGGATCGCGGCACGGCCCACGCCCCGCCGGTGGTGGACGGGCTGCGGCCGCTGGCGGACGCGCTCCGGGTGGCCTTCGGACGCCGGGGCGTGGCCGTCAAGGAGTCACTGTGCGTCTCGGACGGCCGCTGGTGGTCCTTCCTCTGCCGCGGTGACGGCTGCTGTGACGCGGCGGGCAATCCGGTGCGGCGCAGCCCCGAGCCCGGTCCGGCGGCCGCCGCCGCGACGGTCGCCGGGCTGGTGCCGCGCGGCAGCCGGAAGGCGATCATCGGCGGGCTGGCCCCGATCGGCCCGCCGGAGGCCGAGGTCCAGCGGAAGGCGTTCGCCCGGGTCGAGGCCGTGGACGCCCTCGCCAGGGAGCAGCGCATCGCCCTGCTCGACCAGGCCGTCGCCGAGTTCCGGGCCGGAGCCCGGGAGCTGGACGCGGAGCGGACGGCCCAGCTGCTGCTCGCCCTGCGCGACCGCCTGGTGCGGGACCGCGGCGTCGAGTACGCCCGGCCCGCCGAGCTGGCCCCGGCGGAGCGGCTCTGGCGCTTCCTCGCCCGGCGGGCCGTGGCACCGTACGAGGGCTGTGCGGTGGCCCCGCTGACGTTGCTGGCCTGGACGTCCTGGGTCGCCGGGGACACGGCGACGGCCAGGGTCGTGCTCGGCCACGTCCTGGGGCTCGCCCCGGGGTACCTGCTGGCCGATCTGCTGTACGAGTCGCTCAACGACGGCATGACGCCCCAAGGCCTGCTGGCCGCCGTCGAGGCGCAGCGACGCCGGCGCGAGGAGCCCGGTCCGCAGGCCCCGGCCGACGGACCGAGGCCTCCGGCGGGCGGAGTTTATGGCGCCGAGGGTGCGCCATGCGGTGACGAAGCGGGCTCAGGGCCCGCTGCCCCGGGGGCGGGTGGTGTCCCCGGGGAGCGGACCGGGCGGTCCGCCGGCGGTCGGCGGCACCGGCGGGGCGGTCGCCGGAAGGGCTCGTCCACGGTGCCGGCGCCGGCCGATCCGGGCCCGGGTGCTCCGCCCGGCCCTGAAGGCCCGGAGTCGGCGGGCGGCGGAGCCGGGGCGGCGGTGGGCCTGCTGTCGGCGCCCGGACGGGCCGCGGCGCCCCGGCACGCCCGGGAGGTCGGGGAGCGGTCCACCCGGGGCCTGCGACTCGGACGGGCCGCGGCCTGCGCGCCCGCCGCGGCCCGCACCGGCCTCCACCGCTGCCGGGGCGTCCGACGGGCGGCGAGAGGAGGCCACCGTGCGCACTGAGCCGCTCCGCGCCGCGGCGCCGGCCCGTGGGCCGCTACGCCTCGCCGTGCGCCATCCTGATCAGGCGGTCCAGCACCTTGCCGCCGCTCACCCGAAGGCCGTCGTGCTCCCACTCGTTGGTGATCCAGGTCCGCAGGCCGCGCACCGCGCGGGCGGTCTCCAGCGAGTCGGCGGTGTCCACGTACATGTCGTCGTGGTACACCGCCGCCACGACCGGCACGGTGTTGGCGGCCAGCCGCGCCCGGTCGTACAGGTCGGGCCAGTCCGCGCGGGCGGCGAGCAGGTCCGCGGTCTCCTTCAGCGGGCGCAGCGCCGGGTCGGTGTCGAACATCCAGGGGTAGATCATCTCCCCGGTGAACAGCACCGGTGCGTCGGACTCCAGCGCGGCCCGGGCGTCGAACCGCGGGAACTCCTTGCGGACCCGCTCGGCCGCCCAGGCGGTGCCGCCCTGGTCCACCGACCGCTGGCCGTAGATCGACTCGTGCAGCACCGCGTACAGCGGGCCGCCCGCGAAGGAGAGCTGGGCCTGGGCGCCGGCCAGGAAGGTGTCGGAGAGCTCGGGCCCGGCGGCGCCCTCCACCCAGGCCTCCTCCAGCAGGTAGTGGAGCGTGCCGGAGCCGCTGCCGCCGCCGAGCAGCATGCCGAGCGCCTGGAACGCCTCGACGGTGAGCAGCCCGCCGTCCGGCAGGGTCGCGGGGGAGTCGGCGAGGTGGGCCGCGATCCGGCGCACCGCCTGGACGTCCTGGGGGAACCGGGCGTAGTGGTCCTCGTTCTTGCCGACCACCCGCGGGTAGGCGGCGCGGTAGACGTCGTCGGCCGAGCTGCCGAGGCCGGCGAGGCCACCGGTGATGAAGGCCTCGGTCAGCCCCTCGGGAGCGATGGAGAGGTAGGTGAGGGTGCAGAAGCCGCCGAAGCTCTGGCCGAGCACGCTCCAGCGCCGGTCGGCACCGAGCAGCCGCTCGCGGATCAGCTCGGCGTCCCGGACGATCGAGTCCGCGCGGAAGTGGGCCAGGTGGTCCGCCTGCTCCTGCGGGCCGCCGCGCCGGGCGAGGGTCTGCCGGGTCGCGGGGGTGGACCGCCCGGTGCCGCGCTGGTCCAGCAGGAGCACCCGGTAGTCGTCCAGGGCGCGGTCCAGCCAGGCGTCCCGGCCGTTCGGGCGCGTGGCCTTGCCGCCAGGCCCGCCCTGGAGGAAGACCAGCCAGGGAAGGTCGTCCCGCTCGCGGCCCGCGGCCACCACCTCACGGGCGTACACCTCGATCTGCTCGCCCTGAGGGGCGGCGTGGTCGAGCGGCAGCTGGAAGATGTGGTCGGTCGTGACAATCCCGGGCAACCGGCTGATGGTGGACATGCAACTCCTCGGTCTCTGCTGGTCACAGCGGTGGCGTCGCGGTTCACGGGTTCACCGGGTGCGGGGGCCGCGACCCCCGCACCGTATCCTGGCGGCGGTCGAGCACCGGTTCGACCGCCCCGTCCGTCAGACCGGACGGCCGACTCCGGTCGAGGCCCGGCCCGAGCAGGTCCGACGGCGGCCCGCCCGTCGGGTGCCGGCCCCGGCCCGCGGACGGTGACGCGCCTGCGGCGAGGGCCCGGTGACGTTCCGGCGGAGGCGGTACGACCGCTCGGCAGGGCCGCCCCGACCAGCGGCGCAGCAACGAGGCGTGACCTGGTGGCGGTGCGCGGCGTTGACTCCGGGGGCCTGTACCCGTTCCGAGCGGGCCGATCGCCGGGTGGTGAGGGCCCGGCCGCCCGGGCACCGGCAGCCTCGGCCGCCGCGTACGACAGCACGACGGGTCGCCGCCACGGGGCCGGACGGCCCGGCGGGTCCGGGCCGTGGGGGAAGGGCGTCACCGGCGGTCCGGAACGAAGGACCTGACGGCGTGCCGGGCACGGTGACGCGCCCCGGAACGAAGGAGCGGCTCGCCGGTACCGGCCCGGTACCGCGCACCGCATGGCACGACCCGACACCGGGTACGGCCAGACACGGCACACCGCCGGCGGGACGGCCCCGTCGGCCCGGCACCAACAGCACGCGATCGAGCACGCTAGCGGCCCACCGGCCTGACCCGGCCACCGGACCGCCGAGGGGAGGAGAGTCCGGTGACCGCCATGAGGCCACCACAGGCCATGCCGGCCGAGAGCGTGGTCGGCGCGCCGACCAGGCCGGTGAGCCGCCCCGACCAGGCCCTGGCGGCCGGGCCCGTGGGCGCACCGGCCGGTCCGGCCCGCCCCGCGGCCCCGCCGCGCCCGCAGCCGCCCGCCGTCCACCACGCGGTGATCTGCGTCAACGCCCCGGCGATGGCCGCTTCCGGGCCCGACGGCCAGCTGCGCGGCCACGGCCTGCACGGCTTCTACCGCAACGGCGTCCGGGTGCTCGCCCGGATGGAGCTGCGGCTGGGCGGCATGGAGCCGCTGCCACTCCAGGGCGCCCTGACCAGCACCGCCCAGGCGCGCTTCCTCGGTGCCGTCCGCCTCCCCGGCGACCTCGACCCGGACCCTGCGCTCACCGTCGAGCGGCTGCGGCACGCGGACGGCGTGGAGACCGTCGTCGTGCGCAACACCGGTCCGCGGCCCGCCCGGCTGCCACTGGAGATAGCCCTCGGCACCGACCTCGGCCCGGTTGCCGAGATCGCCGCCGGGCACCGCCAGCCCGACCTGCCGGGGCAGGTGCAGTCCGCCGGACTGCGCTGGACGGGCCCCGTGCACAGTGCCGTGGTCAGCGCCAAGCCCTCCCCGCACGCCGTCCTGGCCGGCGCCGGCGTGCTCCGCTGGGACCTGGAGGTCCAGCCCGGCGCCCGTTGGTCGGTCGAGCTGCACACCGCGCTGGAGAGCGCCACCGGCGGCCCGCGCCCGCCGGGCGGCCGCGGCACCGGCGTCCCGCTGCCCTGGTCCGAGCCCGAGGTCCGCAGCGATGACACCCGGGTCGCCCCACTGGTCTCCCGCTCGCTGGACGCCCTCGGCGGGCTGCTGTTCGCCGACCCGGACCGCCCGACCGACCTGTACCCGGCCTCCGGCGCGCCCTGGCGCTTCGGCCTCGCCCCGGCCGACGCGCTCTGGGCCGCGCGGCTGACCCTGCCGCTCGGCACCCGGCTGGCGGCCGGCACCCTCCGGGCGCTGGCCCGCCGCCAGCAGCTCGCCCCCGCCCCGGGCCGGCCCGAGGGCCTGCTGCCCGGCGCCCTGCGCCACGGCGGTCCCGAGCTGCCGCCCACCTGCACCGCCACCGAGGCCACCCTGCTGTTCGTCACCGTGCTGGCCGAGGTGTGGCGTTGGGGCCTGCCCCCGGCGGAGGTCGCCGAGCTGCTCCCGGCCGCCGAACGGGCCCTGGCGGCCCTGCGCGAGGGCCTGGTCGACGGCTTCGTCACCGACCTGAGCCGCCCGGCGGAGGAGCGCTCCGCCCACCCGGTCGCCGCCCGTGCCGAGGTCCAGGCGCAGGCCCACCGCGCCGCCCTGCACGGGGCCGAGCTGCTGGAGGCCTTCGACAGGCCGGGCGCCGAGGACTGGCGCGGCTGGGCCGCCGCGCTGCGCGGGCGCTTCCGCGAGCGGTTCTGGATCGACGACCTGTCCGGCGGCCGCCCCGCGGCCGGCCTGGCCCCGGGCGGTCAGCCGCTGCCCGCCGTCGTCTCCTCCCTGGTGCACCTGCTGGACACCGGGCTCGCCGTCGACGGCGGTTGGCACGACGGCCTGCTGGACCGCGAGCAGACCCGGCTGCTCGCCCAGCGCCTGGCCGCGCCGGAGCTGGACAGCGGCTGGGGCCTGCGCACCCTGAGCGCCAAGTCGCCCCGCTTCAACCCCTTGGGTCACCGCGGCGGCGCGGTGCGGGTCCACGAGACGGCGCTGGCGGTCGCCGGACTGGCCGAGGCCGGTCACGAGAACGAGGCCGGCACCCTGCTGGAGGGCCTGCTCGCCGCGAGCGCCCACTTCGAGGGTCGGCTGCCGGAGATGTACGCGGGGGAGCAGCGCGTCCTCGGCTGCCCGCCGGTGCCCCACCCGGCCGCCTGCCGCCCGGCGGCAGTCTCCGCGGCCGGCGCCGTGCACGCGGTGTTCGCCCTCGCCGGGGTCCGGCCCGACGTCCCGGGCGGCCGGGTGCTGGTCCGTCCGGCGAGCACCGCGCCGCTCGGCGAGCTGGAGCTGACCGGGCTGCGGGTGGCGGGCGAGCCCTTCTCCGTCCGGGTGAGCCGGATCGGCGTGGCGATGGTGGAGGAGGCGTCCGCGGACCTGCAACTCGTCGCCCGCTGAGCCCGTTGCCGCCCGACCGCGCCCCGGCGTCGGTGACACCCGGTCACCGACGCCGCGCCCGCCCGCTCGCGGCCCCGCGTGGCGGTGAGCGGCTCGCGCAGGGCCGCGCAGGCCAGGGCGTGGGGCACCGGCCCCCGAGTTCCACACACGGGCCTGTGCTTATCGTCAGAGAGACGACTATGATCGTCGCCATGTCGCGTTACGATCCGTCGGCCTTCCCTCCGTTCGCTGTCACGGTTGACCTGGTGGTGCTGACGGTGCGCGACCACTCGCTCTGCGCCCTCCTCGTCAGACGAGGCGAGCCGCCGTTCCAGGGGTACTGGGCGCTGCCCGGCGGCTTCGTCCGCCCGGACGAGGGCCTGGCCGAGGCCGCCTCCCGCGAGCTGGCCGAGGAGACCGGCCTGCGCGCCCACACCACCCCCGGCCATGACGCGGTCGGCCCCGGCGCGGCCGGCGCCCACCTGGAGCAGCTCGCCACCTACGGCCACCCGCAACGTGACCCCCGGATGCGCGTGGTCAGCGTCGCCTACCTGGTGCTCGCCCCCGACCTCCCGACGCCCCGGGCCGGCGGCGACGCCAGCAGCGCCCGCTGGGCCCCGGTCGGCGAACTCCTCGGCGAGAACCCGGCCGACGGCGTCCCGCTCGCCTTCGACCACGGCCTGATCCTCGCCGACGGCGTGGAGCGCGCCCGCTCCAAGATCGAGTACTCCTCCCTCGCCACCGCCTTCTGCCCGACCGAGTTCACCGTCGGCGAGCTGCGCCGGGTCTACGAGGCCGTCTGGGGCGTGGTGCTGGACCCGCGGAACTTCCACCGCAAGGTCACCGGCACCCCCGGCTTCCTGCTGCCCTCCGGCGGCACGACGACCCGTCAGGGCGGACGTCCGGCCCAGCTGTTCACCGCCGGTGGCGCCACCGTCCTCAACCCGCCCATGCTCCGCCCGGAGTCCTGAGCCCCGGCGGGCCCCGAGCCCGGCCCACCGCGGCCCCCGGGCAGCCGAATGGCCCGGCCTGGCTGCGAACCCGAGGGCGACGGCGCAGAGTGTCGGTGGACGCTCCGGCCGCCGGGCCGGAGGCCTTCTGGCCCAGGGAGCCCCGCGATGGCCATCGAGGACTGCGCCAACCAGCGGACCCTCATCGAGGGGCTGGCGACGGACTACCGGAGCCTCGACACGACCACCACCGCCACGGAACGGGAACTGGCCGCGCTGCAGGCCGAGCGCGCGGCGCCCGAGGCGATCGCCGCCGTGCAGGAGCGGCTGGCCGCCGAGCGCGAACGGCTGGGCGAGATCACGGTCGAGGGTCAGGCCGCCGTCGACGAGTTCCGCGCGGTGTGCGGCGGCGAGCAGCTCCCGCCCCCGCCCTGGCCCGACACGCTCTAGCGGCGCCCCTCGCCGGGCACGGCGTTCCGCCCGGCCTCAGGCGCCGCAGCCGTCGAAGGACCGCAGCCGTCGAAGCGCCACAGCCGCCGAAGCACCGCGGACACTGCCGCTCCGGAGCCCTCCGCAACGAACCGGCCGCCCGTGAATCGCAGGATCGGATTGTCCCCTGATCGGGTGAGGTGGGCAGTCGGTGGGCCCGTGCCGTTCCCGTAATGCCCGGAATAGCCGTCGCCGCCCCCTAATGTGCTGGCGCGGAGCCGAGTGGGTGCATGCCCGTCAGGGGCGCTCCGCGTCGAGCAGGTCGGCCGACGGCATGGGAGCAGCCAGCGATGATCCAGATCACCGGACTGACCAAGGTCTATCGCAAGGGCGCTCCGCCCGCGGTGCTCGATCTGACCTTCGACGCCCGGCCCGGCACGGTGACGGCGCTGCTCGGTGCCGAGGGAGCGGGCAAGTCCACCGCGCTGCGGCTGATGCTCGAACTCGAACGCGGCCAGGGCGTCACGCTCTTCGACGGCCGCCCCTACCGGCGGCTGCGCCACCCCGAGCGCGAGGTCGGGGTGCTGCTGCCCGGCACCGGGGACGCCGCGGTGGCCGGGCACCCGGGCCGCAGGGCGCGCAGCCACCTGCGGATGCTCGCCGCGGCCGTCGGCGTCCCGACCCGGCGGGCCGACGAACTGCTGGAACAGACCCGGCTGGCCACCGTCGCCGGGCAGCGGCTGCGCACCTTCTCGCCCGGCATGCACCGCCGCCTGGCCCTGGCCGCCGCCCTGCTCGGCGACCCCGGCGCGCTGCTGTTGGACGGGCCCACCGAGGGCCTGTCGCCACGCAACGTCGAGTGGTTCCACTCCTTCCTGCGCTCCTTCGGCGCCGCCGGCGGCACCGTCCTGGTGACCACCCGGACCCCGCAGGAGGCCTCGCAACTCGCCGACCGGGTGGTCACCCTGGACTGCGGCCGACTGGTCGCCGACCAGCCGGTCGCGGAGTTCCGGCGGACCAGGCTCAGCCCCGAAGTGGCCGTCCGGGGGCCGCAGATGGCGCGGCTGGCCGACCTGTTGGTCAGCCAGGGCGCGGACGTCCGACGGGACGGCAGCGTGGGGCTCGCGGTGGCCGGCATCGACCGCACCGAGATCGGCGAACTCGCCTACCGTCACGGGATCCTGCTGCACGAGCTGGCCGACCGGGTGGTCGAGCAGCCGGCGCCGCGGATCGTCCTGCCGGCCGGCTCGGGCCGCTCCGGCCGTCTCCGCCTCGACCCGGAACCCGAGGCCGGGCCGAGCGGCCCGGAGGGCACCGCCGAACCGGCCGCCGCGCCGGCCCCGACCGAAGCGGTGCCGCCCCCGGCCGGGCCTCCGGCCGGGCCCACGGCGACCCAGACCCCGACCCCGGTCGCACCGCCCGTCGCCACCGAAGCCGCGCCGGCCACTGCCCCCGCCGCCCCCGCCCCCGCCCCCGCGGCCGAGGGCACCACCGACCCGAACCGTGGCGCCCCCCGCCGCCCCCGGCAGGACGGCTCGCTGCCCACCCGCGCCCTGCCCGCCGTGGCCGTCGCCGCCGTCCTCCCCGCTGCCGCGCTCCCCGCCCTCGGCTCGCTCGTCCGTCGCCCTGAGCCCGGAGGCCGCCGCCCGGAGCCGACCGCGAAGACCGGGCCCGACGCCGCTGCCGAACCCGCCCCCACCGTGGCAGTCGACCGGCTCTTCCGTGACGACCCGGTCCCGGCCCTGCCCCAGGTACCCATCCGGGTCCGACCCCTGGGCCACCGCGGGAGCGTCGAGGACCTGCTCACCGACGACACCGTCCGCCTCCGCCGCCCCGCCTCGGGCTCCACCGCCGTCCGGGCCGCCACCGCCCAGCCCCGCAAGACACCCGCCGTTCCTGCCACCCCCGCCCTCCCCGCGGCCCCCGCCACCCCCGACGACCACCGGAGCGAGTGAACCGTGCATGTCCTGGCCTACGAGCTGCGCCGCCTGCGCGGCCTGCGTTCCACCTGGGTGCTGCTCGCCGCCGTGCTGCTCGGCGACGCCGTCCTGGCCGCCGTCCTGGCGAGCCGGACCCCGGACGGGCCGTTGGGGGCCGCGGCCGGGGTGCGGCTGCTGACCGCCGCCCTCCCGCTGGTCCCGCTGCCCTTCGCCGCGCTCGGCGCAGGGGTGCTGGGCGCGCTCTCGTACGGGCACGAGGTGCGCCACCCGGGGCTGCCGGCCTCCCACGTGTCGTACCCGCGCCGGGTGCGGCTGCTGCTGGCCAAGTTGCTGGTGATCGGCCCGGTGGCGGCGCTGCTGGCGCTGGCCACCCTGCTGGTCGACACGGTGGTCGTGCACGTCGCGCTGCCGGAGGGCGTCGCCGTGACGGCCTGGGCGAATCCGGCCGCGCTGTCGGGCCGGGCGGCCGAGGCGCTGACCGGCGCCGGGATGTCCGGGCTGTCCGACCTGCCAGGCGTGTTCGCCCCGCTCGGGCTGCTGGCCGGTCAGGGAGTGCCCGCCGCACTGCTGGCCTTCGTCCTGCTCACCGTGGCGGCGGGCTGGACCGGGCTGTTGACCGCCTCGCTGACCCGCAGCGCCGCGGCCGGGGCACTGCTGCTGTGCGCGCTGCCGCCGCTGCTGGAGTCCGGCGTCGCGCTGCTGCTGCGTCACACCGGAAGGCCGTGGCCGATCCGGGTGGCCGAGCTGCTGCCGTTCCAGTCCGGGATCGAGTCGGCCTACGCCTGGGTGTACGGCGGTGCGCACGGGACGGTGGTCGGGAGCGTGGCGCTGACCGATCCGGCGTTGCTCACCGCGGTCGCGGCCCCCGCGGTGCTCCTGCTGCTCGCCGCCCTGCTGGTCCAGGCCCGCCGCCGCGCCCTGTAGCGCCCCACCGCGTGGGGCCGCCCGCGCAGGGCCCGGCCGGGCCCTGCGGCCGCCGGGCGGAAGCCGTCCTGCCCGGGTCCACCAAGATCGACCAGCAGTGACCGTAATGCGCGGTTCTTCCTGATAAGAAGTCAATTATCCAGTCACGGCCGATCACCCTTTCGTGTGCTTTTCACGAGAATTCTCAAGCCACGCCTGCCGATCGCCGACAAAGGAGGCGTGAGTACCCTTGCGCACCCCACCATGACCCCCGCCCGTTCCGCCGAAGGGCCGATCCACGGCCCCGGCGACCTGGACCGCTTCTCGTACGCCGACCGGCCGGCTCCGCCGGCGCCCCGCTGGGAGGGCGCCGAGTCCGACATCGCCCGGGTCGGTCGCAAGACCACCAGCAGCCGCGGCCGCGGTCTGCACGGCCAGCTGGTCCAGCAGCTCGGCCAGATGATCGTCTCCGGCGACCTCGGCGCCGACCGCCCGCTGGTGCCCGAGGAGATCGGCCAGCGCTTCGAGGTCTCCAGGACCGTCGTCCGCGAGTCGCTGCGCGTGCTGGAGGCCAAGGGCCTGGTCAGCGCCCGGCCGAACGTCGGCACCCGGGTCCGCCCGGTCGGCGACTGGAACCTGCTGGACCCGGACATCATCGAGTGGCGCGCCTTTGGTCCGCAGCGGGACGAACAGCGCCGGGAGCTGTTCGAGCTCCGCTGGGCGATCGAGCCGCTGGCCGCCAGGCTCGCCGCCGGCCACGGCCGCGAGGACGTCCAGCAGCGCCTGGTCGAGCTGGTCGAGATCATGGGCCACGCCGCCTCCCAGGCCGACCTCTCCACCTACACCCGGGCCGACGCCGAGCTGCACGGCCTGATCCTCCAGATGGCCGGCAACCGGATGCTGGAGCACCTGTCCGGGATCGTCGCCTGCGCGCTGCAGGTCTCCGGCGGCCCGGCGATCTCCTGTGAGCGGCCCTCCGAGTCCTCGGTCGGGTTGCACGCCAGGCTGGTGGACGCGCTGGGCGCCGGCGACGGCACCGCGGGCGAGGCCGCGATGAGGGCGCTGCTCACCGTCCATCCCGAGATCGAGCCGTCCGTCCCCGCGCCCAGGGAGCACTGAACGGGCTGTTCTCCACGAGCGGAGGCGCCGGATGGCGGCGGCCCGCTCCCGCCAGGGCCCTCCGACCGCACCGCGCGGCGCAGCCGGAGGGCCTCCGCATGTCGTCGCCCGTCGCCGCTGCCGCTGCCGCTGCCCGCTGCCCGGTGCCGCTGCCCGGTGCCGGGATCGGGCCGGGATCGAGGCCGGGGGAGCCCTTCGGAGCGCGCCGCCGAACGATGGGTCCGGGAAGCCGCCGGTGAGAGGCGGGCGCATTCTCAGTCCTGTCCATGACAATAGTTCGCTCCGCGAGTGCGCGATGATGGAAGCGGCCCCCGGTCGCGGGCGCCGGATGGTGTGACCCGCGACACGAAGGCCATGCGTAACACTTGACGAGTAGCAGCGATGTGTCCTGAGCGGAAGCAGCTCCGGAATACTCCAACATGTCAGAATGCTGTGTTGGTCCGCGGCGCTGCTGCCGTCCTGCAAACCCAGTCCTCAAGCCCGAGTCGGTCGGAATCGACACCGCGCGTCCGACGCGCGATCTCCTTCCCCGCCCGCTCGGGCGGCCGGTACGGGTTCGAGTCCACTCATCGTCCGAGAGGTTGTTCGTGTCGGCCAGCACATCCCGTTCGCTTCCCCCCGAGATCGCCGAGTCCGCGGCTCTGCTGGCGCTCATCGAGCGGGGCAAGGCCCAGGGGCAGATCGCCGGTGACGACGTGCGCCAGGCGTTCGAGGCGGACCAGATCCCGGTCACCAAGTGGAAGAACGTCATGCGCAGCCTCAATCAGGTGCTGATTGAGGAGGGCGTGGACCTCATGGTCAGCGCGGCCGAACCGGCCGGCGCCAAGCGCAAGAGCGTTGCCGCCAAGAGCCCCACCAAGCGCACCGCCACCAAGGCTGTCACCACCCGGACCCCGTCGGCCCCGACCAAGCCGCCGGTGCGGATCGCCCCCGGCGCCCCCGTCGCGGCTCCGGCCGTCGCCGCCGCCGCGGCCCCGGCTCCCACCGTCTCCGCCGAGATCACCGCCGAAGCGACGACCGGCATCGTCACCGAGGTGAAGTCGGCCGCCAAGAAGGCCGCCCCGGCCAAGAAGGCCGCGGCCAAGAAGACCGCCGCGCCCGCCAAGAAGACCGCCGCCAAGAAGACGGCCGCCGGCAAGGGCGCCAAGGGCGACGAGGAGCTGCTCGGCGAGGAGGAGCTGCTCGAGGACGTCGCTCTGCCCGGCGACAAGACCGAGGCCGAGGGCACCGGTCCGGAGGAGGAGTCGGAGGGCTTCGTCCTCTCCGACGACGACGAGGACGACGCGCCGGCCCAGCAGGTCGCCGTCGCCGGCGCCACCGCCGACCCGGTCAAGGACTACCTGAAGCAGATCGGCAAGGTCCCGCTGCTCAACGCCGAGCAGGAGGTCGAGCTCGCCAAGCGCATCGAGGCCGGCCTGTTCGCCGAGGACAAGCTCTCGGCCGCCGACAAGCTCGCCCCGAAGCTCAAGCGCGAGCTGGAGATCATCGCCGAGGACGGCCGCCGGGCCAAGAACCACCTGCTGGAGGCCAACCTCCGCCTGGTGGTCTCGCTGGCCAAGCGCTACACCGGTCGCGGCATGCTCTTCCTGGACCTGATCCAGGAGGGCAACCTCGGTCTGATCCGTGCGGTCGAGAAGTTCGACTACACCAAGGGCTACAAGTTCTCGACCTACGCCACCTGGTGGATCCGCCAGGCGATCACCCGCGCCATGGCCGACCAGGCCCGCACCATCCGCATTCCGGTGCACATGGTCGAGGTCATCAACAAGCTGGCCCGCGTCCAGCGCCAGATGCTCCAGGACCTGGGCCGCGAGCCCACCCCGGAGGAGCTGGCCAAGGAACTCGACATGACCCCCGAGAAGGTCATCGAGGTCCAGAAGTACGGTCGCGAGCCGATCTCCCTGCACACCCCGCTGGGCGAGGACGGCGACAGCGAGTTCGGTGACCTGATCGAGGACTCCGAGGCGGTCGTCCCGGCCGACGCGGTCTCCTTCACCCTGCTCCAGGAGCAGCTGCACTCGGTGCTGGACACCCTGTCCGAGCGCGAGGCGGGCGTGGTCTCGATGCGCTTCGGCCTGACCGACGGCCAGCCGAAGACGCTGGACGAGATCGGCAAGGTGTACGGGGTCACCCGTGAGCGCATCCGCCAGATCGAGTCGAAGACCATGTCGAAGCTGCGCCACCCGTCGCGCTCCCAGGTGCTGCGCGACTACCTGGACTGATCGACGGCAGTCGTTCCACACCGTTCCACACGAAGGCCCGGAGCCGCACGGCTCCGGGCCTTCGTGGCTGTCCGGGCCAGGGTGCGTCAGCGTCCGGGTGGTGGTTGTCCCTCGTCCGGGTGGCGGGGCGGCGGGAAGCGGTCGCACCGTGTAGCCGGTCACCTACGCTGTGCCGGTTGCCTGCTTCCGAGCCTCCTGGAGTCACGGTGCCGACCGAGCCGGACCGCACTGACCTGCCGACGCCCACCCCGTTCCCGGCGGACCTCGCCGACCAGGCCGATCCGGCCGCGGTCCGGGCGGTCCGCCGCCGCAGGGCCGCCGTGCTGGCGCTGATCGCCGCGGTGCCCGTCCCGCTGGTCGCCGTCGGCACCGCGGCGCCGGCCGAGGCGCAGCGCCGGGTGGTCGGCGGGGCCGCGGCGAGTACCGCGGACCACCCGTGGATCGTGGCGCTGTCCAGTCGCCAGCAGTTCGGCAGCGGCCGTTCCGGCCAGTTCTGCGGGGGTGCGCTGGTCACCCCGACCAAGGTGGTGACGGCCGCGCACTGCTTCTACGACGAGTCCAGGGGTCGGGTGGAGCGGCCGGGCCTCAAGGTGATCGTCGGCCGGGACGACATGCGGAGCACGGCCGGCCGCGAGGTGGCGGTGCGGTCGGTCTGGATCCATCCCGACTACTCCTTCGCCGCCAACATGAACGACGTCGCGGTGCTCACCCTCGCCGAGTCCCAGGGCGCCCGGCCGGTGGTCGGACTGGTCGGCCAGGGCGAGACGGCACCCTACGCGGCCGGGACGACGACGCACGTGTACGGCTGGGGCGACACCACCGGGCGGGGTGACTACTCGCCCACGCTGCGTGAGGTGTCCGTGCCGATCGTGCCGGACCGCACCTGCGCGCAGGCCTATCCGGGCGGGCCGGACGGAAGGTTCGACGCCCGGGGCATGGTCTGCGCGGGCGAGGAGCGGGGCGGCAAGGACGCCTGCCAGGGCGACAGCGGCGGCCCTATGGTCGTCGACGGCCGGCTGGTCGGCCTGGTGTCCTGGGGGACGGGCTGTGCCGAGGCGGCCCACCCCGGCGTCTACACCAGGGTGTCCTCGGTCACGGACGCGGTGCGCTCGGTCCTGTGACCGCCAGCGGACGCGGTCTCGCGTCCGGCGCCATGGCCCTCGCGGTGGGTGAGCGGCCGATCACCTGCCGGCGCCGGAATCTGACGACGCGTCGGCTTCACCGCCCGCGCGAGCCGGGCCGCCGACGGGCCCGGAAGGCGTGCCGGGTACAGCAGAGCCGGGGGGGCGGCCCCCCCCGGGGGGGGGCCCCCCGCCCCCCACCCCGCGCCTCACTCCCCGCGCCTCACTCCCCGCGTCTCACTCCTCGCCGGAGCGGAGCGCCAACCACAGCTCCATCCGCACGTCCGTGTCGTCCAGCGACCGGCCCAGCAGCTCCTCGACCCGGCGCATCCGGTAGCGCAGCGTGTGCCGGTGCACCCCCAGGTCCGCCGCCGCCGCGTCCCACTGGCCGTGCCGGGACAACCACGCCCGCAGCGAGGCCACCAGGTCCCCGCGCGCCGTCCGGTCGTGCTCCCGCAACGGCCGCAACAGCCCCTCCGCGAAAGCCGTCACCGCGTCCTCGCCGAGCAGCGGCAACAGCGACCCCGCACCGACCTCCTCGTGGTCCACCGACCGGCGGCCGCCGCGCAGCGCCACCGCCAGCGCCCGCTCGGCCTGCGCGTGCGCCGTCCCGGCCTCCTCCAGCGCGGCCGGCGCCGAAACGCCCAGCGACAGGCCCTCGTGCTCCTCCACCGTCCCCAGACACGCCCGGTGCACCGCGCCGTTGTCCAACGCCAGCACCATCAGCCGCGGCCCGTGCGCACCGTCCTCCCGCGCCACCAGCAGCTTCTCGCCCACCCGGGCACCCGCCTGCTCGGCCCGGTCGCCCAGCTCCCCCAGCGCCTCCGCGGCATCCGTGCCCGCCGGCCCCGCCCCGGCCACCAGAACCCGTATCGTCCCCTCCGGCAGCCCCCCGAACAGCCCCACCGCCACCTGGCGGGCCGTCGCCACCTCACCGGCCAGCACCATCCGCAGCAGCGCCGCGCCCATCCGCTCCTCCGCCTGCCGCAGCTCCCGCGAGCGCTCCAGGGTGAGGGTCAGCAGCGCCACCGCCGCGTTCAGCACGTACCGCTCGGTCGGCGTGATCCGGTCCTCGGTCCCCACCGCCAGGAAACCCCGGGCCCGCCGGTCCGCCCCCAGCGACTGGACCACCACGTAGTCCTCGTCCGCCGTGTCTATCCCCGGCGCCCGCCCCTGCAAGGCCGCACTCGACGGCGCCGGCCGCCGACGCAGCCGGTCCACCTCCGCCGCCAGCCGCCCCGCCCGGCGCGCCGCCCAGTCCGGAGCCACCACCGACAGCGCGCCCGACCCGTCGTACAGCGCCGCCCAGCCCCCCAGCCGGGCCGCCAGCCGGCGCACCACCGCCGTCGTGCCGTCCTTGCCGAGCGCCGCCCTCGTCAGCTCCTCCTGCGCCTCGAAGCTGGTCGTCACCGCCTCGTACTGCTCCGCGGCCAGCGCCGCCGACACCACCTTGCTGATCGCGATGAACGGCGTCGGCTCCGGCACCCGCAGCAACGGCAGCCCACGCTGCGCCGCCGCGTCCACCAGCGGCTGCGGCACCTCCGTGTGCGACAACCCCACCCCGAGCCCCAGCCCGACCACCCCCGCGTCGGCCAACCGGTGCACGTACGCCTGCAGCTGCGCCGCCGTACGGCCCAGCTTGATACCGGTGGTGAGCAGCAGCTCGCCACCCTCAAGGAACGGCGTCGGGTCATCCAGCTCACTGGTGTGCACCCAGCGGACCGGCCGCTCCAGGTGATCCGCACCGGCGAGGACCGTCAGATGGAGCGACGTGTTACGGACGACGGAGGCGAGTGTGGGGGGCATGGCACCTTCGGGGGATCGACCTGACCGCGCCGTTGCGGCCGGGCGAGGAGAGGGACGTGGGACTGGTGAGGGTCTCTCCCCTTCATTATGGACGCCCCGGACAACCCGCACTGCCGAATCCACCTCGAAGGCGACTTCCCCGCCGGCCCGCCATCAGCCCCTGAGGTCCACCAACAACGGCGGCACCTGCTCCCCCGACACCGCCGTCAACGACACCACCGCATGCCCCGCCGGCAACGCGTGCGCCAGATCCGACGGCGACCACCGCAGCCGCTCCACGTCCCGCGTCGTCACCGACTCCGTCTGCGCCGTCGTCCCCGACAACGCCTTCCGCCCGATCCGACCGGCGCGCCTTATCACGCCTCCGGAGGTGTCGGGGGTGTGGGTGACTTCCGTCTCGTGGACGACGTGTGTACCCCACGCCTCCGAGAAGAACTTCCCGTCCCACGGGGCGATACCGGGGAAGACCATCCGACAGCCCACCGCCCCAAACAACGGAGTCCTCAGCGATTCCGGCAGGTCCATCAGGGTGCGGAGCAGCAGCACCGCACCTGCGTTGGCGCCCCGCATCCGCTGGAGGCCCCGAACAGTATTCGCGTCCAGGGCGGCGGACGCATCGTCAACCACCAGTCCGGCGAACAGCGAACGATCCTCGCGGGCAGCTGCCGCCACGACGAACTGTCCCACCACGAGACGGGAGAGGATCCGTGCGGCCTCCGGATGGCTTCGTTCGGGCAGCTTCACCCGTACCCGGAGCGGATGGTCGAGCGCGCGCATGGCAAAGGGCAGACGGCCCGTGCCGTCCGTTGCGAAGGCCCCCTCGAAAGCCGGGCGGTCGAGCAGTGCCAAGCGGTCCGCAAGAAGGATCCCCGGATCGTCGGCGCGCTCCTGCTGTCGCTGCCGGTACTCCAGATCCCGCTCGTACACCGACAACCGGCCTGTTGCTCGAAGGGCTTTGACGAGCGGTTCCATCACGTCCGGTTCCCCGGAGAGCAGGGCCCGCAGCTCACGGACTCCCGGGTAGCGCCCATAGGCGGTGTTGAACGGTCCGACCACCTGTTGAAGCGTCGTTCGGGCGCTCTCCGCGCGCGCTATCAACTCGTCCGGCAGCAACGCGTCCGAGAGTCTGGCGGCTGCCTCATCGGGATCCTGCGACGCGCCGTAAAGGTCCAGTCCGTAGACCGAACCCGGCTCGCCCGGTGCGATCACCACGTCGTACCAGTCGTCCGGGCCGAGGTCAGCGTCAGCTGCACCGACTACCACGACGCACGCCGTCCCGGCCAGCGTCTGAAGACACAGAGCCTCCGTGACGGGGCGGGCAAGTCGAGTCGTCTTGCCGGTTCCGGCAGGGCCGACAGCCAACAGCGACGTCCCCAGCACCGCCGGGTCCAGCGCGAATCCGGTCGATCGGTGGCCGTGCGGGTTCTTCACCACGTCCTGCGTCATGCCGAGCCGCACTTGCTGCAGCAACAGGTCGTGCCTTGCCCTCCTGGTCGCCAGGTCCCGGGCCTCCGAGGGGTGCGAAAAGGCCGCAGCGCCCCGTGCGAGCACCTGGTTGACAAAGGCCGGGAGGAAGGTCGCGTCGGCTTGGGCGGACTCCCACGCTCTCTGGATCCGAACGTAGTCGACGTCCCCAGCCTTCGCGCGGTCGAGTTTCTCTGCCGCTGCCAACGCTCCACTCGACCGCTGGGCAAACCACGGGTCGGCAACGGGCGACGGCTCGAGGCTGCCGACCGCCCTGACCGGGGCGGTCTCTTCATGGGTGATGGCCCGAGCAAGGACTGGAGCAATGTTCTTCCGCCACCCGGAACGCGTGAGGAACCGGCGACCAACCTCGCGCCACCGACCCGTTCGCCAGAACACCGCCGCCGCGCAACTGATGGTGATCAAGTTGATGAGGATCTGGACAGTGTTGAACTGCTCCGGCGACGTCCCAGCGAACCATCCGAGGAGGCCCACCAGCCAGACGAGCACGAACGTGCCGACGTAGTAGGTCGCGACGCTTGCGACAAGGTTCAGAGCGGCACGCCACAGCAACTGCCCGGTAGGGACCTTCGCTTCCTCCGCCTCGGTGGGATCAGTCCACTTGTAGCCCTGGCGAAAGATCCCGGGAGCCGCCTCCGGCCGGGGAATCGCCACCCACGCCGGGAGGTCGAAGGCCCCGTCCGGGCCTGTGCCCGGGCGTTGGTGGGGCAGGGGGGTCGGGGGTCTGGTGGTGGTGTGCTCGCCGTGGTGGTGTGCCCCGTCCTGTGCCATGTACGGCCCCGCTCCCTCGCCCGCCCCGGCCCGACCGCCGTCGGTGCCGCCATACCCATGCCGCCGTACCGGCGACACGCCCGCGCTCAGGGTAGTGGAGCGTGGCCTGCGGGTAGTCGCGCCACCCGCGCTGGCCGTGCCGGACAAGTCGGACGGCGCACTGCTACCGAGTGGCGCGTGCCGGGGCAGGGAGGGCGGCCGTAGCCTGCGAAGCACCGAGCCGAGAAGTCTGGAGAAACCCCATGAGCGCCGCAACGCCGCTCCCGCAGGAGCGCCGCCTGGTCACCGCGATCCCCGGTCCGAAGTCGCAGGAGCTGCACGCCCGCAAGCTGGGTGCGGTGGCGGCCGGTGTCGGCACCACCCTGCCGGTGTACGTGTCCCGTGCCAACGGCGGCGTGCTGGAGGACGTGGACGGCAACTCGCTGATCGACTTCGGTTCCGGCATCGCCGTGACGAACGTCGGCAACAGCGCCGAGGCCGTGGTGGCGAAGACGACCGAGCAGCTGGCCGCCTTCACCCACACCTGCTTCATGGTGACCCCGTACGAGGGTTACGTGGCCGTCGCCGAGCAGCTGAACGAGCTGACCCCGGGTGACCACGAGAAGCGCACCGCGCTGTTCAACTCGGGTTCCGAGGCCGTCGAGAACGCGGTGAAGATCGCCCGCGCCTACACCAAGCGCCAGGCCATCGTGGTGTTCGACCACGGTTACCACGGCCGCACCAACCTGACCCTGGCGCTGACGGCGAAGAACATGCCGTACAAGCAGGGCTTCGGCCCGTTCGCCCCCGAGGTCTACCGGGTGCCGGTCGCCTACCCGTACCGCTGGCTGACCGGTGCGGAGAACGCCGCCACCGAGGCCGCCGCCCAGGCGATCGACACCATCAACAAGCAGATCGGCGCCGAGAACGTCGCCGCGATCATCATCGAGCCGATCCAGGGTGAGGGCGGCTTCATCGAGCCGGCCAAGGGCTTCCTGCCGGCGATCGTGGAGTTCGCGAAGGCGAACGGCATCGTGTTCGTCGCGGACGAGATCCAGACCGGCTTCTGCCGCACCGGCCAGTGGTTCGCGTGTGAGGACGAGGGCATCGTCCCGGACCTGATCACCACCGCCAAGGGCATCGCGGGCGGTCTGCCGCTGTCGGCGCTGACCGGCCGCGCCGAGATCATGGACGCCGCGCAGACCGGTGGCCTGGGTGGCACCTACGGTGGCAACCCGGTGGCCTGTGCCGCCGCGCTGGGCGCCATCGAGACGATGAAGGAGCAGGACCTCAACGGCAAGGCGCAGCGGATCGGCGAGATCATGCTGGGCCGCCTGCGGGCCATGCAGGAGAAGTACGAGATCATCGGTGAGGTCCGCGGCCGCGGCGCGATGATCGCCGTCGAGCTGGTGAAGCCGGGCGGCAAGGAGCCGAACGCGGAGGTCACCGCGGCCATCGCCAAGGCCTGCCACGCCGAGGGCCTGGTCGTGCTGACCGCCGGCACCTACGGCAACGTGCTGCGCTTCCTGCCGCCGCTGGTCATGCCGGAGCACCTGCTGAACGAGGGTCTGGACATCCTGGAGGGCGCGTTCGCCGCCCTCTGAGCGGTGTCGCCCGTCAGGTCGTGAACCCCCTTCCGGAGGGTTGTCCGGACAGCGCTGAACGGCCCGTGGGGACCTCTGGTCCGCACGGGCCGTTCGGTTTCCGTGTGCACGCCGCGCACAGTGCGCTCGGTGCACACGGCCGCACGGTGCGCTCGGTGCGCACGGCCGCACGGTGCGCGCACCGCGGGCGGTCCGGGGATGATCGACGGAGGGCCCCGGGGGCTGCCCGGCGCAGGGTGAAGATGATGTGCGGAATCGCTGTAGGCGCTCGGCGCGGAAGGGCTGTTGACGTAGTGTCATCGCAGATGGACAGCGAGCCTCAGCCGTCGGCGCGGCCGTCCGCGGGGCCTCTTCGGGGGCTGGTTCCGCGGGTGCCGCACGAGGACGACCAGGCCGGCCCGGGAGGGTCGGCGCCCACTGAAGGCCGATCGACCGACCGTCCGACCCACACCCCCCGGGGCGCGCGGAACGGCGATCATCAGAGCCGCCCCGGAGCTTCCCCCCCTGCTCCGGGGCGGCTGTCCGCTGTTACGGGCCGGGCGGCGCGGTCGGTGGCCGTGCCGGTGGTGGCCGCGGTGCTGCTGGTGGTGGTGTCCTGGCAGGTCGCGGCGGGCGGGCCGCTGCTCGGCGTGGACCGGTCGGTCCGCCGGGCCGTCCGGACGGCCCACTCGGACGTCCCGAACGCGCTGGTCGACCGGCTCGGCCACGTGCTGTCGGACCTGGGCAGTGGCGTCCCGGCGATTCCGGTGCTGCTGCTGGCCGGCGCGCTGGCGGCCTGGTGGGGGCGCCGGGCCGGGGCCGGGCGCTGGTGGCTGCCACTGCCGGTGGCGGCGCTGACGGCGGGGCTGATCCCGCTGCTGGTGGTCCCGGCGAAGGCGGTGTTCGCCCGGCCGGGTCCGCTGGGGGATCCGCTGACGGCGGGCCAGTGGGGCTGGTACCCCTCCGGGCACACCGCGACCGCGACGATCTCGTACGGGGTGGCGGCGCTGCTGCTGGCCCGGGTAGCGGGGCCGCGCGCCGCCCGGTGGTCGGCGGTGGGTGCGGCGCTGTTGTCGCTCGGGGTGGGTGCGGGGCTGGTGTGGAGCGACTTCCACTGGCTGCTGGACGTGGTGGCGAGTTGGTGCCTGGCCGTCCTGGTGCTGTGGTCGCTCGCCCGGTGGCTGCCGCGGCCGGGTGCCGGGGGGCGTCAGGCCTCGGGGTCCTCGTTGCGGTGAACCAGGCCGGGTTCGCCGTTGTCGCGGTGCCACTCGATGACGAGTTCGTCGCGGGCGCCGAAGCGGACCAGGTGGCGGCCGACGACGTCCTCCAGGCCGGGCAGGTTCTCGCGCTCGCCCTCGACGGTGAGCAGCAGCGCGTCAGCCTGCGCCTCCAGGGTGGCGGTGCCGGCGCCGAAGACCATCGTGCCGCGGCCGGTCTCCTCGGAGTAGGCGGCTTCGATCTTGCGCCCCATGTGGGCGGTGAGCTGCTTGGCGTAACGGCCCGGGCGGTCGGTGGCGACGCGGGCTTCGGAGCGGGGCATGGGCCCTCCAGGATCGGGGAGGGGAACTTAGGGTCCCCTCACTTGGGACTACGCTAACCCAGATACTGAGCTAGGCTCAACATATTTCCGCGATCGCCCTCCGCCGCCGGCCGCGGGCTCCGCACCGACGGCTACCCTGGGGCGGACGCCAGCCGAGGAGACCGCCGATGACCACCACGCCGACCGACGAACCGGCGGAACCCTCCCCCGGCCCCCAGCCCGGCACACCGGGCGCGGCAGCCGAGCTGGCCGACGCGATGACCAGGGCGATCAAGCGGATCCGCCGTCAGACCGGCTGGCGACTGGAGCCGTACGGCATCACCCCCGGCCAGGCCCGGGCGCTGCGCACGCTCGCCCACGTGCCCGGCTGCGAGTCGCCGGACCGCGCGATGCGGCTGAGCGACCTCGCCGACAAGCTGCACATCGCCCCGCGTTCGGCGACCACCGTGGTCGACGCGCTGGAGGAGGCCGGCCTGGTCGAGCGCAGCCCCGACCCGGCCGACCGGCGGGCGGTGCGGATCCTGCTGACCGAGGCGGGCCGGGCGGCGGTGGAGCGGATCGGGCAGGTCCGGGACGAGGTGGCCCAGGAGTACTTCGGCGAGGTCAGCCCCGCCGACGAGGAGGTGCTGCTGCGGGTGCTGCGCTCCGCCGAGGCCCGCTTCCTGGAGGCCGGGCCGCCCCGGCGGTAGCTACGGCACGTCCTGCCGGTCGTTCCCGGATCCCGGTCCGAGCCGATCGACGCGACGGGCCCTGGGCCCCGGCCGCAGCGCGGTGATCCCGATCCCGGCGATGACCAGCAGCGCGGCCACGGCGGCCGTCGGGCTGATCCGCTCGCCGAGCAGCAGCCAGGCCGAGGACATCCCGAACACCGGCACCAGCAGCGAGTAGGGCGCGACGGCGGTCGCGTCGTAGCTGCGCAGCAGGAAGCTCCAGGCGACGAAGCCGAGCAGGGTGGAGACCAGCCCGACGTAGGCGATCGCCCCCAGCCCGGCCGGGGTGATGTCGCGCAGGGCGCGCAGGTCCGCCTCCGGGCCCTCGACCAGCAGGGACAGGGCCAACAGCGGCAGCGGCGGAACGGCGCTGACCCAGACCATCCAGCGCAGCGCGTCCGGCGGCGCGGCCTTGCGGGTCAGCACGTTGGCCAGGCCCCAGGCGACGGCGGCCAGGACGACCAGGACGAAGGCTACGAGCGGGCCGCCGGCGCCCTGGTCCCAGGCGCTCAGGGCGATGCCGGCGAAGGCGACCGCCAGACCCGCCAGCCGCTGTCGGCCGGGGCGTTCGCGCAGCAGCACGGCGGCGAACAGCGCGGTGAAGCCGGCCTGACCCTGGAGCACCAGGGAGGAGAGCCCGGCCGGCATCCCGGCGTGCATGCCGAGGAAGAGCAGCCCGAACTTGACCACGCCGAGGACCGCGCCGACCGCCACGACCCAGCGCCAGGCCACCCTGGGCGGGCCGACGAAGAAGACCGCAGGCACCGCGACGACGGCGAACCGCAGGGCGCAGAAGAGCAGCGGCGGGAAGCTGTCCAGGCCGACGTGGATCAGGACGAAGTTGAGGCCCCAGACGGCGGCCACCAGGACGGCCAGGGCGATGTGGCGCGGGCTCATGCCGCCCCGGCTGCCGTTGCCTCCCGTGCCGCCCGTACGTCCCGTGCTGCCTGTGCTGCCCGTAGTGCCTGTGCTGGGCCGGCCGCTCGGGGCGGCGGCGGTTGTCGCGGTCATGGGTCGAGCATGGTGGCGCCGGACCGTGTAGCACCAGCGATGAATACTGAAGAAGACACTTTAGGATCACTGCATGATGGACCTGGGGCGCCTGCGGGCGCTGCACGCGGTGGCGGTGCACGGCTCGGTCGGCGGGGCGGCCGCCGCACTCGGCTTCACGCCCTCCGCCGTCTCGCAGCAGATCGCCAAGCTGGAGCGGGAGACCCGGACGGTGCTGCTTGAGCGGCAGGGCCGGGGCGTGGTGCTGACCGACGCGGCGCGCGAGCTGGCCGTCACCGCGCAGACCGTGCTGGGCCTGGTGGAGCAGGCCGAGGTGCGGCTGGAGGAGCAGCGCGGCCAGGCCGTCGGGCGGCTGCTGGTGGCCGCGTTCGCGTCCGGTGCCCGCGGCCTGATGCCCGGGGCGCTGGCCGATCTGCGCCGGCGCTGCCCGGAGCTGGACGTCCGGCTGCTGGAGCGCGACCCGTACCCGGCGGCCGAGCTGGTGGCCCGCGGCGAGGTGGACCTGGCGCTGGTGCAGGACTGGCCGACCGTGCCGCTGCCGGTGCAGGACGGGGTGTCCCGGATGGACCTCGGCACGGACCCGGTGGACCTGCTGCTGCCCGCCGGCGACGCGCTGGCCGCGCTCGACCCGGTGCCGGTGGAGCGCCTGTGCGGGCAGCGCTGGATCAGCGTGCCGCCGGGCAACATCTGCCACGACTGGCTGGTCCGCACCCTGCGCGAGGCCGGTGAGGAGCCGGACGTGCGCTACCAGGTCGGGGAGTTCGAGACTCAGATCGCGCTGGTCGCGGCCGGGCTGGGGATGGGTCTGGTGCCGCGGCTCGGACGGGGCCCGCTGCCGCCGGGGGTGACGGCCCGCCGGGTGACGCCGGAGCCGAGCCGCCGGGTGTTCGCGCTCTGGCGCTCCCGGGCCTCCCGGCGGCCGGCCATCACCGAGGCGTTGGCGTCGATGCGGGAGTGCTGGGGGCGGCTTCCGGTCTGAGGGCCGCCGTGTCCGGGTACGCGGCGAACGGTCCGGGCCCGAGCCTCGGATCCGGATGCGTGTCCGGACGCGTGTCCGGACACGTACCGGGCTTCTGACGGGCCTCGTACGGGCGTCGCACGGGTTCAGCCGGCGAGGCCGATCACCAGCCACATGAAGCCGACCCCGGCCACGGTGCAGAGCAGGGTGCTGCGCGAGGGGTGCGGGCTGTGCGCCTCGGGGAGGATGTCGGAGGTCGCCAGGTAGAGCAGGAAGCCGGAGAAGAAGCCCAGGTAGAGGCCGAGCAGGTGCCCCGGGATGGTGAACGCCAGGGTGATCGCCGCGCCGGACACCGGGGCCAGCGCGTCCGCGGCGAGCAGGGTCAGCGCCCGCCGTCGGTTGTTCCCGTACAGCCGGGTGATCGTGTACGTGTTGAAGCCGTCGGCGAAGTCGTGCGCGACCACCGCGATGGCCACCACGGTGCCGACCGTGGTGCCGGCCTGGAAGGCGGCGCCGATCGCGAAGCCGTCCATCACGCTGTGTCCGACCAGGGCCAGCGCGGCGGTCAGCCCGATGCCCTGGCGCCCGGCGGAGTGGGCGTGCCCGTGGTGGCCGTGGGAGTGCGCGGCGTACTCGCCCTCGTGGCCGCGGTGGATGGCGACCGCGCGCTCGACCACGTGGATGGTGAGGAAGCCGGCCGCGAACATCAGCAGCGCCTGCGGCACGCCGTGCACCTCGCCCGGCGCCTGGTGGAGCGCCTCGGGCAGCAGGTCGAAGGCGACCACGCCAAGCATCAGTCCGGCGGCGAAGCCGAGCACCAGGTGGCGGCGGTCGCGGGTCCGCTGGGCGACGAAACCGCCGATCAGGGTCATCAGGAACGCCGCGGCGGCGACGAGTACCGCGGTCATCGGGCCGGCTCCGCCGCCGGTCCGGCCTGGCGGCCGGGGCCTTCACCGGGTGGTCCGCCGAGTGCTCTGCCCATTCCTCTCCCCCTGGGATCCGCCCGTGGCCGGGCCGATCGCCGACCGTACCGGACGCCCGTTCGACGGTGATCACCCGGGGTGCCGGGGCGCGGTCGGAAGCCGTCCCCCCAGCGTCGGCCCGGGCCTGCCGGGACGCCTGCCGGACCCGCCACCGGGCGGGCCGTCGGAGTGAGTCCGCTTGCCGGGGCGAGGGGCCGGTCAGGTACCGATGGCGAGCGGCAGACCGAGGTGGGTGTGGGCGAGTTCGCGGACGCCTTCGCCGTCGATCAGGTGGATGTGCCGGTGGCCCTCCTCGGCGGTGAGGTCCAGCACCTCCTCGGTGAACCGGCCGGTGGTCAGCCGCAGGCCGCGCTCGGCGGACTCCTCGCCGACCGCCTCGGCCAGGGTCTCGATCTGCTCGGCGCCGACCGACGCGGTGTCCCGGGAGGCCCAGACCACCCAGCGGCCGGGCAGCGCGGTGCCGGGCGCGCCCTCGCCGGTGGCGACCAGCCCCGCCGGACCGCGCAGCCGGACGCTCCACTGGGCCATCCCGCCGCGGGTCAGCAGGTCCCGCACCAGCTGGGCGAACTCGTTGGCGGACAGGTCGGCGGCGGCCGGCACGGCGGCCCCGGCCTGGGCGGCCGGCCGGACACCGGCCCGGTCGTACGGGTCCGGGGTGACGGCGGCGCCGAGCTGACGCAGCCGCACCAGGGCCTCGTCCTGCTCGGCGTCGGCGTAGACGCCCTCGTCGTCGCGCTCCTCGTACGGGGTGCCCGGCGGCAGCAGCCGGGTGCGGGCCAACGCGTCCCGGTCGGCGTCCACGCTGACCAGGCAGATCGGCTCCGCCGTGGCGGGATCGCGCAGCCAGCCGTTGAGGACGACGCCGGCGAGTATCTCGTCGGTGTCGACGGCGTCGGCCGCCTGCAGGGCGCGCAGGGCCAGCCGGGCGACCAGCCGCAGGTAGTCGGTGGCCCGGTCCGCGGTCGGGCGCGGCACCGGGAGGATGTCGCCGTCCGGGGCGGGCCGGTAGCCGGTGAGCGAGGGCACCAGGTCGAGCGCCGGCAGGTCGAGGTCCAGCACGGCGGTGCGGGTGAGCGGGCGGAAGACCGCCCGGCAGGGGGTGGGCAGGTCCTGGGTGGCGGTCTCGGCGGCGGCCAGCGCCCGTTCCAGCAGCGACTCCACGGCGGCCGGCTCGGCCAGCCGGTAGGCCCTCCGACACTCCTCCAGGCTCTCGTTGTACTCGCGGACGGCGCGGGCCCGGGCCTGCTCGGCCGCCTCGTGGGCGCGCCGGGACTCGTCGGCTGCCGGGCTGCCGGCCTCGGCCCGGCGGGTGCGCCACTCGCGCAGGGCGCGCTGGTGGGTGAGCCGCGCCTGGGCCAGTTCACGCTGGTAGCCGGAGTCGAGCAGCCGGCGGGACGGGCCGCTCTCCGGGTCGGCCGCGGGCGGCTCGGCGGGCGCGAAGTCCTCCCAGCGGGGCTCGGCCCCGTCGTCGGAGCCGGGGCCGTCGGCCGGGTAGGGGCGGGGCTGGTAGTGGCGCAGCTGGCTCTCGAAGTCCATGGCCGAGACGGGCAGCGCGGCCCGCCGCAGGAGGTCGGCCAGCCGGTCGTGGTCGGCCTGGACGGCGCGCGTGCGGTGGTGGGCCAGGGCGGCGGCCCGGGCTTGGGCCGCCACGGCCTCGTCCGGGTCAACCTCACCGGAGGCGGACCCTGAGCCGGGACCCGCGCCGGGACCGGGGCCGGGACCGGGGCCTGGGTGGCCGGGGCTCCGGTCGGTTCCCTGGCCGGCGGACCCGGGGCCGGCGGGGGCCGGCTCGGACGGGTGCTCACCGGACGGGTGCTCACCGGACGGGCCGTCACCGGCCGCGCCGCCGTCGGGGCGGCCGGTGACGGCGCCGTCCGGTGCCGGACCCTCCGCGGCGCCGAGGTCACGGAAGACCGAGGCGAGGAAGCCCGGTCGGGGGAACTGGACGGTGGCGGTTCCGTCGGACTGGCCGTCTGCTGAGTACTGCATCGGTCGTCGTTCCCCCATGCTCGTCCGGCTCCTGCCCGGGGCGGTCGGCGAGCCTGTGGACCCGCTCCTGCCGGACATTGTCCCCCGAACGGGCGCAGCGGTCAGCCAAGCCGCTCAGTTGGTCCGGGTGTTGGTCAGGTGCAGACCGATGTAGCCGACGTAGATCCGGCCGCTGCCGGAGCAGTCGTCCAGGTAGTGCAGCCGCGGCGCGGTGCGGCCACCGCCGATCCGCAGGTGCGCGCCCATGAACGCGCGCCGGGAGGAGTCGACGCATTCCGGCACCGGCAGCATCCGCTCGCGCTTCCACTTGGTGTGGCTGAACACCGTCCTGGACTCCCCGCGGACCGCCTTGCGGGGCGGGAAACGGCGACAGCCCTCAGGGGTCCGCTCGCACCACTGCTTGAAGTCCCCGCCGGCCGCACCGCGCACGGCCGCCTCGGCGTACTCCTGGAGGGCGGTCAGCCCGTCCCAGGCGAGCCGGGCCCAGCCCGCGCCCGCGCACTGGAGCCCGTCCAGGGCGAGCGCGCTCTTCTGGTCACCGGTGAAGGTCACCAGCGGGAACTCTCCCAGTCTGGCCATGAGTTCGGTGAAGGTATCGGGCACGCCGCCGAGGTCGGGAGGCTGGGCGGTGGGGTGCGGCGCCCCGGCGGCCGGCCCGCCGCCCGGTGCGACGCAGTGGCGCCCGGTCAGGGCGCGGGCTCCGGAGCGGAGGCGGCCCTCCCGGATGTCCCGCCCGTCGCGGCCCTCCCGGCCCTGGCCGTGCTCGCGGTGGTCGCGGCGCTCCAGGCGCGGGGTGTGCCGGACCGGCTCCGACTCGTCGGCCCTGGCCTGCCGTCCGACGCGGTCCCGCTGCTCCTCGCGGACGAGCACGGCCGGTTCGGAGCCCCAGGACGGGACGGCCCCGCCCACGGTCCGTACGGTGACCTGCCCTGCGGCGCGCTCGGCCGCCGGCTCGGTCACCGGCTCGACGGCCGGGTCGACGGCCTGCTCCGCCGGCCGGCGGAGCTGCGGCGGCGGGACGCGCAGCACCGGGACGGCCGCCAGTGGCGGTGGCAGTGGCCGCTCGGCGGCCAGGCGGCGCGGCTCGCGGGCGAGCAGCCCGGCGGCGCGGCGCAGATCCTCCTCTATTCGGCTCCGGGCGAGTACCGGATGTCGGGCGCTGTCCTGCCGGGAGGCCGGGTCGACCTCGGGCAGGTAGGTGCGCACCGCGCCGCCGTAGACGGTGTGGTACTCCAGCGCGACGTTGAATCCGGTGCGGGCGCCGGGGTCCAGCACGTAGGCGGTGGCGAGGCCGGGCAGTTGCTGGCAGAGCGGGGCCACCACGTCCTGCACCCAGCGGTCGAGCGGGAGGTTCACCGGGACGCTGGCCACCACCGTCGGCAGCCTGCGTTCGGGATCGCACAGCTCGTCGATCAGGGCGTCCACCTCGTCGGCCGTGATCAGCCGGGGTGCGGAGTGGACGGCGGCCGGGCCGTCGGTGGCGTCGAGCAGCGGGAGGAGCGAGCGGGCGAGTTCGGGCACCGGCACCCGGCACGGGGTGCGCACGCCGCTGCCGGTGTTGTGGGTCTCGGCCTCCAGCCGCACCCAGGTGGGGCCGTCGGGAGCGGTGGCCACGGTGAGGGTGAGCTGCTGGGTGCCGTGCGGGGCCGGGGTGCGCAGACGGCGGCGGTCGTAACGGCCGGTGCCAGGACCGCCGCTCAGGGGCCCCTGGTCGCGGTCGAGCAGGACGCGCTCGCCCAGGCGGAGGCGCTCGGTGCCGGAAGCCGGTTCGGCGCTCCGCCCGACGGGGGCGTGGTGGACCGGTGGGGGCTCCTCGAAGCCCTCCTGCTTCAGCCAGTCCGCCAGTTGTTCGTCGGCCAGGGCGACGGCATCGGCGTGCGTGAGGGCCGTGGTGACCGTCATCCGGTAGGGCGTCGCCGGACCACGGGGGCCGGGCAGGTCCGCGGCGGTGTGCGAGCGGACGCGGTTCGGGGCGGGGCGGTTGGCGATCGGATGGTTCGAGGTCGGATGGGTCGACGCCGGGTGGGTCGAGGTCGGATGGTTCAAAGTCGGGCGGCCGGGGGCCGGGCGGTCGGAGGTCGGAGTCGTCGCGAACGGGGGATTCGAGGTCGAACGGTCTGAGGTCATGCGCATACCTCCGTGGTGCGGGGTGGGGTCCTGTGTCCTCCATCGATGGTTTCGTCCGGTTCTGCCGGAACCTTGCCCAGGAAACGCCACGGCCCGGAGCGGAAGTTCCAACTCCGGGCTACGACACTACGTTCGGGTGAATCTGCTCAAGCGGTCTTCCGCGTGGCGCGGGGCCGGGGCTACAAGAGACGGCCGGTCAGGGGCAGGCCCTGGCCGCCCGACGGCTCCTGAGACCCGCCGGCCCCACGAGGTGCCGCCCGCCCCGTCGGTCAGACCGGCACCTCGACGTAGGTGCGGCCGGCCGGGACCGCCGCCGTGGTGCCACCGGTCGCCTCGGCCAGCCAGGTGTGGAAGTCCGCCACGTCCGGCTCCGGCACGCCCACCTCGATCCGCACCCCGGTGGCCTCGTAGGCCAGGTCGCTCACCGTGTACCCGGCCGCCCGCAGGTCGTTCTCCACCCGCCCGGCCCGGACGTGGTCCACCGTCACCGCGAGCAGCGCGACCGGCCGGCGCTCCAACAGGCCGATCTCGTCCACCGCCTCCGACACCGAGTTCCCGTACGCCCGCACCAGGCCGCCCGCGCCGAGCTTGATCCCGCCGAAGTACCGGGTGACCACGGCGACGGTGTCGGTCAGCCCGCGCCGGCGCAGCACCTCCAGCATCGGCACCCCGGCCGTGCCGCCGGGTTCGCCGTCGTCGCTGGAGCGCTCGCGGCGCTGCTCGTCGCCGACCACGAAGGCGGTGCAGTTGTGCCGGGCGTCCCAGTACTGCTTGCGGATGCCGGCGATGAAGGCCTGCGCCTCCTCCTCGTCGGCGACCCGGGCGAGGTGGCAGATGAACCGGGACTTCTTGATCTCGGTCTCGTGGCTGCCGGCCCGCCGGATGGTGAGGTACGGCCTGGCGGTGGGCTCCGGCGTGGCGGACATGGTGTGGGGGTCCTCCCGAGGACGGCGAAGGCTGACGGCGCGCGCTCCGGCGCACCGGGGCGGCACCGCCAGCCTAGTGGCGTCCGACGGGAGGGACCGGCGGCCGACTGCCGACGCTTCAGCGGCCGGCCAGCGCGTTCAGCCGCTCGCGGTCCAGGCCGGTCAGCGCGGTGACCTCGGCGAGGTCGACGGCCCCGCAGTCCAGGCCGCGCACCAGGTAGCCGCTCAGCGCCCGGGCGGTGGCCGGCTCGTCCATCACGGCGCCGCCCGTCTTCGCGATGTACGCGGCCAGCCGGGCCGCCGCAGCCGCCAGGCCCTCGCGGTAGAAGGAGTAGACGGCGACGTAGCGGGTGGGCAGGTGCGCCGGGTGCATGTCCCAGCCCTGGTAGTAGGCGCGGGCCAGCGAGCGGCGGACCAGGTCGTGGTGGAGCCTCCAGGCGGCGTGCACCTGCTCGGTGGAGCCGGTCGGGACGACGTTGGTCGAGCCGTCGGAGAGCCGGACCCCGGTGCCGGCGGCCGCCACCTGCATGACCGCCTTGGCGTGGTCGGCCACGGGATGGTCCATGCTCTGGTGGGCCGCGCTGACGCCGCAGGCGGCGCTGTAGTCGAAGGTCCCGTAGTGCAGGCCGGTGGCCCGCCCCCCGGCGGCCGCGATCATCCGGGCGACGGTGGCCCGGCCGTCCGGGCCGAGGATCGCCTGGGTGGTCTCGATCTGGATCTCGAAGCCGATCCGGCCGGCGGGCAGCCCGGCCCTGCCCTCGAAGTCCTCCAGCAGCCGGACCAGCGCGGTGACCTGCTCGGCGTAGGTCACCTTGGGCAGGGTGAGCATCAGGCCGTCCGGCAGCCCGCCGGCGGCCGACAGGGTGGCCAGGAACAGTTCCAGGGTGCGGATGCCGCGGGCCCGGACGGCGGCCTCCATGCACTTGATCCGGATGCCGAGGTACGGCGGGGCGCCGCCCTCGGCCACCGTCGCGGCGACCAGCTCGGCGGCACGGACGGCGGCCTCGTCCTCCTCCGCGTCGGGGCGGGGGCCGTAGCCGTCCTCGAAGTCGATCCGCAGGTCCTCGATCGGCTCGCGCTCCAGCTTGGCGCGGACCCGGGCGTACACCTCGGCGAGCAGTTCGTCGTCCGCGACGCCGAGGGCGCGGGCAAGCTCGGCGGGGGTGGCGGCGTGGCGGTCCAGAGCCTCCAGGGCCCGGTGGCCCCACTCCCGCACGGTGTCGGCGCGGAAGGCGTCGGCCGGGACGTAGACGGTGTGCACCGGCTGCCTGGTCCCGGGCTCGCCCGGGTAACGGCGCGCCAGGTCGGCGTCGACCGGGGCGAGCAGTGCCTCCACGGCGGCGCGGGCCGCGGTGGAGAAGGAGGCCCCGTCCGTCGGCCCGGTTGCGTCGGCTCCGACCCCTGTCATCCGCGCTCCTCCATGCCGAACCTTCGCTTCAACACTTTGTTGAAGCAAAGGTAGCTCGGGCGGGATCGGGCGTCAATGACCGGCACCCGTGGCCGACCGGGCCCCGGACGGTGCCGGCTACGGTCAGTCCCTCCCGGCGGCGGCGTAGCGCTCGTTCAGCTCCGGGTACAGGTCGGCGACCTCCTTGGGGTGCACCGAACCGTCCGGGCCCTTCCCGGTGACGCCGAACTCCCTGGTCAGCCAGTCGGCGAGGCGCTGGGGGTCGGGCTGGTGACCGTAGCTGTCCATGTACGAGACGAGCGCCTCGTAAGCAAGGTCCGGGTCGAGGCGCGCGGGCACCGGAGGAACCTCGCGCTGCTCGGCGTGGACCGGCTGCTCGACGTGGGCGCGCTCGTCGGCCGAGGCCGGCTGCTCGGGCTCGGCGAGCTGCTCGGGCCGCTGCTGCGGGCCGACCGGGTGCTGCGCCTGCGGACCGGGCGCGGGCTCAGGCACGGGACCGGGGCCAGGGGCGGGGGCGGCGACGGGGGCGGAGTCGGGCTCCTCGGCGACCGGGCGCGGCGGCTTGAACCAGGGCGAGGCCTGGCCGGGCACCCGCCCGCCCGGGGCGGCGTCGGTCGGGTGGCCGGTGGTGCGGACCGGCCGGGCGGTCCAGACGTTCAGCTCCTCGCCACGCGGCTGCTGGACGGCGTCCGCCGCCTCCTCCGGCTCCTGCGCGGCTCGCAGCCGGACGGCGGCCAGCTTCGCCAGCATCGGTGCGGCGACCTCGGCGGACAACGGCGCGACGGTCGCGGGCTGCTGCGGCTGTTCGGGCTGGACCTGCTGGACCTGCTGAACCTGCGAGGCGGCCTGCTGGACGTCCTGCGGCGCCTGCTGCTGGTGCTGGGGCTGCTGGGCCTGGGCCTCGGCGGCCGGGGCGATGGCCGCGGTGGCGCGGTGCTCCTGAGGGGCCGTTCCCTGCGACTCCGGCTCCGCCGGCAGTTCGATGGCCTCGCGCTCGCGTCCCTCGTCGTCCAACCGGTCGAGCAGGGCCGGGTCCAGCGGCACGCCGAACTTGGCGAGCTTGAGCGGCAGCAGCGCCTGGATCGGCGCCGAGCGGCGCCAGCCACGGCCGTACCGGAAACGCAGTTGCGCCCGGTAGACCAGGCGGTTCTGTTCGAGTCGGATGACCTCGTCGTAGGAGCGGAGCTCCCAGAGCTTCATCCGCCGCCAGAGCCGGAAGGTCGGTACCGGGGAGAGGATCCAGCGCATCACCCGGACCGACTCCATGTGGCGGTCCGCCGTGATCGCCGCGATCCGGCCGACCGCGTGCCGCGAGGCCTCGACCACGACGACGAAGAGCACCGGGATGACGGCGTGCATCCCCATGCCGAGCGGGTCTCCCCAGGAGGCGGCCGCGTTGAAGGCGATGGTGGCGACGGTCAGCAGCCACGCGGTCTGCCGCAGCATCGGGAAGGGTATTCGCAGCCAGGTCAGCACCAGGTCGAGCGCGAGGAGCACGACGATGCCGGCGTCCACACCGATCGGGAAGGCGTAGGAGAAGGCGCCGAAGCCCTTCTCCACGGCCAGTTCGCGCACCGCGTTGTACGACCCCGCGAAACCGATGCCCGAGATGATGACGGCACCGGCCGCGACCAGGCCGAGCAGGCCCCGATGGGCCTTGGTGAGCGTTGGGCGTGCCATTACGTCTATCAACCCCTGGATGTCGGCTGCTGCCGTACGCTGCCTCGGCTGCCGAGTCCCGTTGCTCGGGCCCCCGGACGGCTGAGCAATCTCCGGGCTCGGCCCACCGGAGTTTACTCGTACACGTGTTTAAGCGTTCCCACAGCCTGGGGTGTCACAGCGGGGCGGACCGACGCCGGTCTCCGGCACCGCGCGGAGCTGCGGTGGAGGCTGGTCGGACCGTCATTGGGGATGCCCCGCCATGCCGTTGAGGTAGGCGAGCACGGCCAGCACCCGGCGGTTGGCGTCCTCGTCGGGGGCGAGTTCGAGCTTGCTGAAGATGTTGGCGATGTGCTTGGCCACCGCGCCGTCGCTCACCGACAGCCGGGCGGCGATCGCCGAGTTCGAACAGCCCTCGGCCATCAGCTCCAGCACCTCGCGCTCGCGCGGGGAGAGCCGCTGCAGCGGACCTGGCCGGCGCGAGGTGGTCTGCATCAGCTTGGCGATCACGTCCGGGTCCATGGCGGTGCCGCCGGAGGCCACCCGGCGGACCGCGTCGATGAACTGCCCGGCGTTGAACACCCGGTCCTTCAGCAGGTAGCCGATCCCTCCGGTGCCGTCGGCCAGCAACTCCCGCGCGTAGAGCTGCTGGACGTGCTGCGACAGCACCAGCACCGGCAGGCCCTCGATCTCCCGCCGGGCCTTGAGCGCCGCCTGCAGGCCCTCGTCGGTGAGCGTCGGGGGCAGCCGGACGTCGACCACGGCCACGTCCGGGCGGTGGGTCAGCAGGGCCTCCAACAGCTCGGGACCGGTCTCCACCGCCGCGGCGATGGTGAAGCCGTGCGCTTCCAGCAGCCGGATCAGGCCTTCGCGAAGGAGGTAGAGGTCCTCGGCGAGGACAACTCGCACGGCAACTCCAAGGTGATGGTGGTGGGTCCGCCCGACGTGCTGTCGATGGAGAGGACACCGTCGAAGGTACCCAATCGCTTCTCGATCCCGCGCAGCCCCGTCCCGCGCGAAGGGTCCGCCACCCCCACGCCGTCGTCCGTCACCGTGACCCGCAGGAAGCCGGCCCGGTAGAGGATGTCCACCCACACCTGCTCCGCCCCTGAGTGCTTGGCCGCGTTGGCCAGCAGCTCGCAGACGCTGAAGTACACGGCGGCCTCCACCGCGGCCGGCAGCCGGTCCGGCAGGCTCACGCACACCTCGGTGGGCAGCGCGCTGTCCAGCGCCAACAACTGGACGGCGTCGCCCAGCCCGCGCTCGGCGAGCACCGGCGGGTGAATGCCCCGCACCAGGTCCCGCAGCTCCTGGAGGGCCCGGGCGGACGACTGGCGGGCCTCGGCGAGGAGCTCCCGCGCGGCCCCCTGGTCGGTGTCCATCAGGTGCTCGATGGTGCCCAGCGTCATCCCGATCGCGACCAGCCGCGCCTGGGCGCCGTCGTGCAGATCCCGCTCGATCCGCCGCAGCTCGGCCGCCTGGTTGCCCACCGCGTCCGCCCGCGTCTCCGTCAACTCGGCCACCCGCCTGGTCAGCTGGGCATGCGACGCCCGGCCGTCCTGGTCCAGCACCCGCCGGGCCGCCTCCGCGTACATCCGCACCGCGAACGGTGCCACGAGTATCCCGACCACGATCATGGCCGTCCCGAGCACGGTGCTCAGCAGGATGGACGCCATCCGGCCGCTCAGCGGGCCGAAGTCGTTCACCGTCACCGGCCCCGACAGGATGTAGACGACGCCCAGCCCGAGCAGGACGGCCACCGGGCCGACCACGGCCGCCACGAGGAGCGGGTTCACCAGCATCCAGAGCAGCTCGGCACGGGTGGTCCGGTCCCGCAGGCCCCAGTGGACCAGCTGCGCGTACTTCGCCACCGTCCGCGAGCGGTGGTAGGTGTACCCCGTCCACCAGTGCCCCCGCCCGTCCAACTCCAGCTCCGGACGTGGAGCGTAGGTGGCCGGCAGCCGTATGCCGAACCAGCGCGCCAGCTGGCCCCGGGCGCGGTCGGCGACGCTGCGGACCAGGAAGGCCGCCACCGCCGAGCCGGCGATCGCCGCCACCAGCAGCGCCGCGAGGATCGCCGGGGAGTAGTTCTGGAGGAGCTGGGCCGTGGTCACCCCGGAGAGAACGGCTGCCGCCACCGGCAGCACCACCCCCGGCACCGCGGTCAGCAGCACCACGACCAGCCGGGTCAGAGCCTCGCCGCCGGTCTCGAAGGCTGCCCGGGCCTGCGCACGTACGGACGTGCCGCCTGTACGACTCACTGTTGTCACGGGAAGCTCCTGATGCCGGTACCGATCGTCCTCCGTCAGTCTTCACGAACCGTCCATCACCCACACTGGCCATGGCACCCCAATTCCGGGGTGGACCTAGGACCACCTACCGGTGGACAGAGTGACACCAACGAGTGAGATGGTCCGGAAATGCGAAAAGCCCCTGATCCGAATGGATCAGGGGCTTCTGTAGAAGAATTGTTCGGCGGCGTCCTACTCTCCCACAGGGTCCCCCCTGCAGTACCATCGGCGCGGTGAGGCTTAGCTTCCGGGTTCGGAATGTAACCGGGCGTTTCCCTCACGCTATGACCACCGAAACACTATGAAACTGTCAACCAGACACCCTCTA
>NZ_JBIWFT010000028.1:0-125549 GCF_044763205.1 Kitasatospora sp. NPDC096204 | reverse complement strand
AGGGCCTGCGGAGAGGCGTCCGCGGCCGAGGCGACCGCGGGAACCACGGCGGCACCCAGGGCCGTCACACCGGCGGCACCGGCAAGAATCGCGGCAGAGGTACGCATACGGAGCTTGAAAGCGGGCATGTAGAACCAGACCTCAATCGGGTTGGGCCGGTGTCACGCCCCACCCGGACCGTGGCCGGACAGGGGCCGAACGGTCGCGGGGAGTGACTCGGCGGTAGGCCGTTCACCGGCGGGACAGGAGCCGGTGCGGCTGGCGACGAATGCCAAGTTGCCAGACCGGACCGGGGCCCGCCAAGACCCCCTCGCTACGATCCGCGGTCGTAGCGCGGTGGCCGTCTGGGATTCGAAGGGCGGGCCACGCCGAGCGCACCACACGCTTCCGACCTGCGCAAACACCGCCCACCCTCAGTAAAAAGCGGGCAAAACGGACACTGCTAGCCGCCGTCGTGCGCCGGATCCGCATGTGAGCGCACTCACCGCCCGGGGCCCGGCGGCATCACCGCCCGACCCGCCGTCGGCACTCTGAGTCACCGCCGGCCGGGCCGTCACCGAGAGCGCGGTCACACCCCGGCGACACCCCGGGCATACGGCGCGTGGCGTGGACCTGCGCAACGGCGTGCCGCGGCCGCTCGTCCACCGCACCAGCGCCCTGTACGGCGACGAGGGGCACGCCGGCCGCCGACTCACCTCGGATCGGATCTGCGGGGCCCGGCCCTCCACCCCGGCGTCCGGCCACCGGAGCTTGCTCCGCACGGCCCACGCCGCCGTGCCCGCGGCCGGGCCCGCCCGCAGGCTGAGGTCCATGACGAGGAGCCTGATCACCCGTGTCGGCGGCACCGCCGGCCACTGTTCCCAGGGCGCCACCGAACGCCTGCTGAAGGCGCTCGACGCGCTCGCCGAAGCCGACGGACTCGACGCCGTGGCCCAGCCGCTGAAGCGGGTCATCAAGGCGCTGCCGCTGGGCCGGGCGCGCGACGTACTGCACGGACTCCCGCTCGGCCATCCCCTGCACCCCGCCCTGGTCCAGATCCCCATCGGCGCCTGGACCTGCGCGGCCGTCCTCGACCTCACACCCGGCGCCCGCCGGCCGGCCCACCTCATGGTGGCACTCGGCGTGATCACCGCCGTCCCCTCCGCCTGGAGCGGCTGGGTCGACTGGGCCGAACAGCACGACCAGCAGATGCGCACCGGCCTGGTGCACGCCCTCGGCGTCGGCGCGGCGATCGTCCTGTACGGCGGCTCGTGGGCCGCCCGGGGGCGGGGCCGCCACGGGCTCGGCAGACTGCTCGGCTTCACCGGCGCCGCCGCCGCGACCGCCGGGGCCTTCCTCGGCGGCCACGTCGCCTACCGGCAGGGCGCGGGAACGAACAAGACCGAACCCGTCGCGCACCTGGTCGGGCCCGGCTGGCACCCGCTCGGCCGGCTGGCCGACCTCCAGGTGGGCCGGCCCGCCCGGCGCACCGTCGGGGGCGTCCCCCTGCTGGTGGTGCGCGAGTCCGAGGACACCGTCCACGTCCTGGCGGGCTGGTGCAGCCATCTGGCCGGACCGCTCACCGAGGGCGAGATCGTCGACGGGTGCGTGCGCTGCCCCTGGCACGGCAGCCTGTTCCGGCTCGCCGACGGCTGGAACGTCGGCGGGCCCGCCACCGCCCCGCAGCCCCGCTTCGAGACCCGCGTCGACGGTGACGGCGTCCTGCACGTCCGCCTGCCCGAGGCCGGCTGAGCGGGTACGTCGGTGCCGGCCGCGGCCTCCCGCAGGGCCGGGGTGGTGGAGCGCACCTGTACAGCTGCTCCTTGGGCGGCCCCCGCTACGAGCAGCTCGCCCGCGACGGTCGCCCACCGCACCCCGCCCGGACGCCCGCCTCTGCGGACGGCGGACGGCGGCCGGCGGCCGGCGGCCGGCGGCCCGCCCGGCTTGTCACGCCGCGCACTCTCCGATCGGCCCACTCACCGGCACCCCGCCCGGCAGCTGTCACCGGACCGGCGCCTCTCCGGGGAGGAGACCGGTCCGGTGAAGGCCGCCGCGCCTGGTCCTCAACTGCTGAGCAGTCGGTCGAAGAAGACGCGGTACTGCTTCAGCGCCACCCTCAGCTCCTCCGTGTCGGCCTCCCCGTCACGGTTCCACTGGCTCTCCAGCCCGTGCTTGCGGCCCGCGAAGTACTCGGCCAGACGGCGCATCAGATCGGCGACCAGCTCGTCCGCGTCGCGGACGGCCTCGCGGGGTGCATCGACGAAGCGCGTCTGGACCTCCTGCCACCGGGAACGCAGCTCCTCCGCCTCGGCCGGCGGCAGGAGGGACTCGCGCTCCTCCCGCTTGCCCCCACCGTCGGCGGGCACCTCGCCCTCGACGGTCCGGCCGGTCCTTCCTCCGGCTTCCCCCGTCCCTGCCGTCTCCGCTCCTCCGGCCGTGTCGCCCTCGCGCGGCTCCTCCCCCGTGGTGGTGGCCTCGCCGGGGTATACGGGCCGCTCCCTCGTCTCCCGCGCCTCCGGCGTCTCCCGCGTCTCCGGCGTCTCCGGCTGCTCGTCGGCCCTCGTGCCCGCGAGGATGTCCTCGGTCGATGTCCGTCGCTCGTCGTCGTGGTCCATCGAAGTCATCTCGGTCGCTCCGTTCCGTCTCGTTCCGTCCCGCCCCGTTCCGGCTCGCCGTCGAGGAGTGCGTCGAACAGCGCGTGGTAGTGCACCATCGCGCCCCGCAGCTCCTCGGTGGTGGCCTCGCCGCGACCGGCGTCAGTGTTGACGGCGTGCGCGGCGCGGTAGTGCTCCAGGGTGCGGCCGTGCTCGACCGACAGGTCGCGCAGCCGCTGTTCGTAGTCCTCCGTCGGGTAGCCGCGGTCCCGCATGAGCGTCGTGACCAGGCGGTCGGCGTCCTGGACCGCCGTACCCGGCCGGTCGACGAACTCCTGCTGCACCTGGATCCAGTCCCGGCTGTAACGCTGCCTCGCCTCGGTCGGCAGCGGTCTGATGTCCAGCTCCCGGTGGCGCATCTCGCGCTCCCGCAGCTCGCGTTCAGCCGCGATCCGGCTGTCCGACCGGTTCACGGTCCGTTCGTACTCGGGGCCGAATCGTTCCCGCAGCCGGCGGCGGCGGTTGACGAACCACAGCACCGCGGCGACGAGGACCACCACGACGGCGATCGGCACGATGATCGCGACGAGTTCTCCTGTCGACATCGGGCCCTCCTTACTCCTCCGTTGCCGAGCCGCTGCCCAGAACCCCGGAGTCGAAACGCCCGTCGGCGTCGGGCTCAACGTCTCGCCGGGCTCCCTGTCCCTGACGAGCGTGCGGATGTCGTCCACGGCGGGGCGGCGACGTCGGCCTGAACGCCGCCGTCGCACCGGACCCGTCCTCTGCCAGAAGCGCCGAGGGCATCGTCGACGACTGCCTGGCGGTCGAGGTGGTCACCAGGGCCTACACACCGCCGTCGGTGATCACCGGTTCCCTCACCCCGGCCTTCCGGTTCCTGCGACTCGGGCCGGACACGGTCAGGCCGCTGTTCGACCAGACCGGCTGAAGCGCCTCGGCGACCGGAAGCTCTACGGCATCCGCTACGGGCACTTCGGCGCGTTCATCGACCGGGAACGGCGGAAGTCCGACTTCGCGTGGGGCCGGCTCGACGCGGCAAACCACCTGCTCCCGCTGATGATCGACGGCCCCGCGGCTCGCGAGGGACGGGAGCGCGAACCTCATCAAGCGATCCTGGACGCGGAACACCGGTCCTCTCCAGTAGGGCCGGGACCCGCCGACGCCGGTGACGCCGGAATCCCGTGATCCCGGCAGGGCCGTTCGCCGGAGTCCCGAGCCGTCGCGGACTCAACCGGACGGCGTGCCCGACGGCCGCATGCCGAGCCACTGCTCGGCGTCCCACGCCTCGAACCGCTCCACCTCGGTGAATCCCAGCTTCGCCGCGAGGCGCATCGAACCGACGTTGGCGCTCTGGGTGGTGAGCACCACCGGTTCACCGGGGAGCGCGCCGTCGAGCCAGCCGAGTGCCGCCGCGCACGCCTCGGCGGCGTACCCGGATCCCCAGGCCCGGGGCAGGAAGAGGTAGCCGAGGTCGACCTTGCCCGCGGCGGCCGGGCGACGGTGCCCCGTCGCCCTCCTGAGCAGGATCTGGCCGATCATCACCCCGTCGAGTTCGGCGACGAAGCTTCCGGGCCACCGCTCGGGCACGTCGGGCAGCTCGCGCTCGAGCTCGTCGCGCGGCCGGGGCCCGCCGAGGTAGGTGTGCACCTCCGGCGAGGCGAACAGCTCGACGAACGCCGCACGGTCCCGGGTCTCGGGCTCACGGAGGACGAGCCGCTCGGTCCTGATCGGCGCGGGCGGCCAGGCCACGGATCCAAGGTCTTCCATCGGCCCACGCTAACAGGCGGTCAAACCGGCCGGACGAGGCCGCCCGTCACGCGACCGTTCTCAGGACGGGATCGATTCGGTGCGCACTCCGGGTGACCGCGCGCCGGCCGACCCGCACGCGCGAACGCGCCTGGCGGTGGTCATCGCGGGCATCCCCACCACGATGACCACCGCCGGCGCGTCGCGCGAAGCAGTCTGTCGGTTGCCCGGCGTCCGCTCAGACGCCTGCCGCGATCCGGCCGTCGTCGATCCAGCCGCCGTGGCCGTCGCCGCCGTTGTTGAGGAAGGCGGTGGTGGGGCCGGTGGTGACGAGGTAGTCGGCGTGGGCGTCGGCGTCGATGTCCGCCAGGGCCACCGTGGTCTGGTCGGTGGTGAGCCCGGTCGCCGTGCGGCCGTAGTCGGTCCAGCCGCCGTGGCCGTCACCGCCCTTGTTGAGGAAGGTGGTGATGGAGCCGTCGGGGTTGACGACGTTGTAGTCGGCGCGGCCGTCACCGTCGAAGTCGGCGAAGCGGACCCGGCTCCGGTCGGAGGTGAGTCCGCCGGCGACCTTGCCGTCGTCGATCCAGCCGCCGTGGCCGTCACCGCCGCGGTTGAGGAAGGCACCCACGGCGCCGTCGGGCTGGGTGACGAGGTAGTCGGCGCGGCCGTCGCCGTCGAAGTCGGCGAAGGTGACCTGGGTGGGGTCCGTGGTGAGTCCGGTGGCGACCTGGCCGAGGTCGGTCCAACCGCCGTGGCCGTCACCGCCCTTGTTCAGGAACACCCGCACCGAACCGTCACCATTGATCATGATGTAGTCAGCACGCCCGTCACCGTCGAAGTCGGCGAAGCGGACCCGGCCACGGTCGCTGGTCATCCCGGTGGCGACCTGGCCCAGGTCGCTCCAACCACCGTGGCCGTCACCGCCCTTGTTCAGGAACACCCGCACCGAACCGTCGGCGTTGACGATGACGTAGTCGGCGCGGCCGTCGCCGTCGAAGTCCGCCCAGCGCACCCGGCCCGCCCCACCCGACTCCGTGCCCGCGTGGTGCACCGGGGCCGGAGCGGCCAGGCCGTCCGTGAATGCGCGGTCCAGGGCCTGGTCGAAGGTCTGCGCCATCCGCTGGTAGCCCAGGTCGTCCGGGTGCAGCCCGTCGGCCATCTCGGCCGGGGTCAGCGCGGGTGCGGCGGTGTAGCGGACCTTGCGTCCCTGGGCCTGCTTGGCGAGGACGGCCCGGCTCAGGCTGTCGTTGTAGTCGGCCACCTGGGTGGTCAGGCTCGGCGTGGTCGGGATCAGACCCATCACCAGGACGGTCACGCCCGGCCGGTCGGCCAGGATCCGGTCGATCAGCGCCGACGTCCGGTCCGCGGCGTGGGCCTTGTCGGTACCTCGGTCCAGGTCGTTGATGCCGATGTGGAGCAGTACGACGTCCGGCTGCGCGGCGGCCAGCCAGCCGTCGATTCCGGCCAGGAGGTCGTTGACCATGGACCCGCCGTGTCCCTCGTTGTCCGGGTCGGCCGTGGCGCCGTTGTGGAGGGAGCCCACCAGGTCGATGGCGTAGCGGTTCTGCTGGGCCACCAGGTCGGCGAGTGGTCCGCGGTACCCGGCGTCGGAGGTGCTCCGCCACCCGGAGGTGATCGAGTCGCCGAGCGGCATCACCCGCAGCACCGGGGCGGGCGTCGGCGCGGCGGCGGACGCCGTGGGGACGGCGGCGGCGAGCGCGGCCGCCGCGGTCACCGCGGCGAGAGCGAGTGTGGTGGTGCGCTTCACGGGATTCCTTCCTTGCTTCTGGTCGGGGTTCAGGCGCCGGCGGCGATCTGGCCGTAGTTGATCCAGCCGGGGTTGTTCTGGTCGTCGCCGCCGTTGTTGAGGAAGGCGGTGGTCGGGCCGGTGGTGACGAGGTAGTCCGCGCGGCCGTCGCCGCTGATGTCGGCGAGGTCCAGGGTGTTCTGGTTGCTGGTGACACCGGTGGTGATCTTGGAACGGAGGGTCCAGCCACCACCGGTGTCGCCACCGTGGTTGACGTAGCTGGTGATGCTGCCGTCCGGGTTCACGATGTTGTAGTCGGCCCGCCCGTCACCGTCGATGTCGGCCCACTTGATCCGGCTGAGGTCGCCGGTCACACCACTGGCGACCTTGCCCAGGTCCGTCCAGTTGCCGATGCCGTTGTTGCGGAAGACACCCACCGCACCGTCGGGCTGGGTGATCACGTAGTCCGTACGCCCGTCACCGTCGAAGTCCGCGAACGTCACCTGCGCCGCATTGGCCGTCAGCCCGGTCGCGACCTGACCCAGGTCACTCCAACCACCGTGGCCGTCACCGCCCTTGTTCAGGAACACCCGCACCGAACCGTCACCATTGATCATGATGTAGTCGGCACGCCCGTCACCGTCGTAGTCCGCGAAGCGCACCCGGCCACGGTCGCTCGTCATCCCGGCGGCGACCTGACCCAGGTCGCTCCAACCACCGTGACCGTCACCGCCCTTGTTCAGGAACACCCGCACCGAACCGTTGTCGTTCACGATCACGTAGTCGGCATGACCGTCACCGTCGAAGTCCGCCCACCGCACCCGGTTCGCCCCACCCGACTCCGTACCTGCGGAGGATCCGCGGCCGCCGATCGGCGACACGTAGCCGCTGACGTGCTTCGACCCGTACATCCCGCCGGCGGTGATGGTGCCGCGGGTGACCTGGCTGTTGCCCTGGTTGCCGCCGATGGTGCTGACGGTCCCGTCGGAGTTGACCGCGACGACCAGCGAGACGTGCTCCGCGTAGTCGACGCCGTTGTAGTTGAAGACGGCGGCGTCACCGACGCGGGGGGTCGAGTGCATTCCGGAGCCGTACGTGGCGAAGCTGCCGGCCCCCGCGGTCAGCCCCGAGATGTTGACGCCGTTCTGCGCCCAGACCCACCGGGCGAAGTCGGCGCACCAGCTCTCACCGCAGCTGCCGTAGTAGCCACTGCCGCCGGCGCTGTTGGTGTCGCAGGCGCCGTGGCCCAGGTTGGCCTCGGCGATGCCGACGATGTTCGACCCGACGCTGGCGGCGGCGACCTGGGCCCCCGTCAGCATGAGGACGGGTGTGACCGCGGCGGTGGCGAAGGCGGCGGTGAGCAGCGTACGGAGGGAACGCTTGGGCATGGTGGGTTCTCCTGTTTCGGGCATGGCTGGGACTGGCGTGGGGAGGTGGTGGAGGTACGGCCCGCGGGTCAGGCGACGTGGCGAAACCGGGGCCGGGGCGGCACGGCGCGAAACCGGGACCGGGCGGCACGGGGCGGCACGGGGCGGCGACGGCTGCCCTGCAGGAGCAGCCGGTCGTGGGCCCACGGCGGCGCCGGTTACTGCCAGATCATGTTGTCGTCGTGCACGTCGGCGGCCTCGACGTGGGAGACGGAGGCGGTGGCGTGCCCGGCGGCGGGCAGGGCGACGGCGGGCAGGACGGCGGCGAGGGCGAGGGCGACGACCGCGGCGGCCTCGGCGAGACGGGTGCGCAGCATGGTGGTTGATCCTTCGGCTGAGGAGGGACGGGGCGAGGAGCGGCGGCCGGACCGTGCGTCCCGCGGTGACGCTGCGTCCTGGTGGCCTTGCCGGTCGGTGGTCCCGGCCGGCGATCACTACCTTCGTCGAGGCCCGGGGCGGATGGAAGGGATGTCAGGTGGACGGAAACGTCCCCTGCCGGTTCCGTCCAGCGAGGCCGGATCGGGACAGTTCCAGTTCGTAGAACGGGGAGACGAGCGGGGCGCCGACCCGGGCCACGGACCAGCCGTGCAGTGGTGCGGCGGACGCCAGGGCCCGACCGCAGAGGGCGGCGGCCCGGGACTCGGCGTCGGCGAGGCCGTCGGCGAGGAGGTACAGGCCGAGCACCGGGTGGGGGGTGGCGTCCGAGTGGACGGCGACGTGCTCCAGCCGGTCCACGGGGGTCACCACGGACCGGACGAGGTCGGCGACACCGTCCGGCAGGGGTGCTTGGTCCGGCGAACGCAGGTGAACGTGGATCAAGTACATGCCCACGAGACTCCCAGGCCGCGTGTACGGCGCACAGGGGGTCGACCGGGACGGTTCGGGCCATGGCCGGAACGGTCCACCGCACACCCCTGGTCCAGCTTCCGATCTCCGTGCGATGATCATGCGCGCATCGTTCGCAGTACTGCTACCGGGGGGGTAGGAATGCTGGCAATTCTGGGGTTGGACGCGACTTCCGAAGCCGTGTACCGGGCCATGCTGGCCCGTCCTCAGGACGGCGTGGCGGGACTCTGCGCAGCGGTCGGGCTGCCCGAGGCGCGGGTGCGTTCGGCGCTGGACACGCTCAGCGAGCTCGCCCTGGTCCGACCCTCGCACGAGCGGGAGGGAGCGCTGCGCGCGGTCTCGCCGGACGTCGGCATGGAGGTCCTGATGGCCCGTCAGCAGGCCGAACTGGCGCTCCAGCAGCAACGGATCGAGGCCTCCCGCGTCGCGGCGGCGCAGCTCATCGCCGACTTCTCGGACCTTCGGCCGGCCGCCGCGCGCTCCGGGGTGGAGCAACTGGTCGGCCTGGACGCGATCCGCGACCGGCTGGCGTCCCTCACCCGCGAGGTGAAGGAGGAGGTGATGACCTTCGCCCCGGACGGCGGGCACACGCCGGAGAGCATCGAGGCGGCCCGTCCGCTCGACGAGGAGTTGCTCGGTCGCGGCGTGAAGATCCGTACCGTCTACCTCGACAGCGTGTGCAACAGCGCGCCGACCGTCGCGTACACCGGGTGGCTCGCCGCGCGGGGCGGGCAGGTGCGGGTCGTGCCGTCGCTGCCGACGCGGATGATCGTGGTCGACCGTGCCGCCGCCGTCATCCCGGTGAACGGCGACGACACGGCGGCGGCGGCCGTGGTGCTGACCGGCCACGGCACGCTGACGGCCCTCTGCGCGCTGTTCGAGAACGTCTGGGACGCCGCGCAGCCCCTCGGCGGCCAGGCCGTGCGCGACTCCCGGGGCCTGAGCGGCCAGGAGTCGGCCGCCCTGCGGCTGCTCTCCGAGGGGCACACCGACGAGGCGATCGCCAAGCGGCTGGGCGTCTCGCCGCGGACGGCGCGGCGGATCGCCACCGAGCTGATGGAGCGGCTCGGCGCCCGCAGCCGTTTCGAGGCCGGGGTGCGCGCCGTCCAGCGCGGCTGGCTCCCGGCCGGTGCCTGACCGGCGGGAGTGATCCGCCGACGGCCCGCGGCGTTCTCACGTCGTTCTCACGTCGTTCTCACGGCGTCAGCCCTGGCAGCGGCCGCTGCTGTAGTCGAAGGTCGCGGCGGCCTGCGAGTACTGCCACTGCGGGGCGAGCAGCTGGGTGTCCAGTTGGGCGGCGGCGGTGCGGTTCTCCACGACGTAGCCGAAGTCCTGCAGCCAGGCCGGGTAGAGGTTCTTCGAGCCGATGAAGAACGCCGAACCGTCGACCGAGACCAGCTTGTGGTGCAGCGCGTACGGGTGCCCGTCGGCCCAGGTGGGGGTGGACGCCGCGCGGAACGGGGCGAGTTGGAGGTTGCGGCACATCGCGGTCCGGGCCTGGGCCGGGTCGCCGAGGCGGGCGGTGAGCCGGGCCGCGAGGGTGTCGCTGATCTCGTTCAGGGACTTGATCTGCGAGTAGCCGCCGCTGCCGACCGCGCCCCGGTTGCCCGGGTCGCTGACCACGATCCGGACCTTCACCCCGTCGGCGAGCTTGCCCGCGAGCAGGTCGAAGAGCCGGGCGTCGTAGCGGGGCATCGGCGGGCAGGTGCCGGTCACGTCCTGCTGGGAGATGTCGATCCGGCTGGTGGCGCTGGCGACCAGCGCGCGCAGCGCGTTCTCCTCCGGGTTGACCGTCTCGTAGGCGCGGTCGTCGTTGGTGCGGTCGTGCAGGCCGATCGGGCCGCACGTGACGTCGTCGGCGCCGGCCACCGGCTCCGGACGGTAGTCGGAGGCGGGGTCGGTGTCGCGGATCCCGACGCCCAGGCCGCCGACCGCGATCACCGGCACGGTCCCGGCGGCGGGCACCCGCGCGGCCGGCGGGTTGAGCCGCTTCTCCAGGTCGGGGGTGCATCCGGCGCCCTTCGAGGAGGCGAACCAGGCGGCCGAGAAGACACCGCTGTTGCGGCAGGTCCAGTCCCACAGGGTGTCCAGGTAGGCGCCGGCGGAGGCGGCGGCCGGACCGTTCAGCGCGAGGTCGACGTCCGTCACCGGGTGGGCGGTGTCCAGGTAGTCGCCCTTCCAGTTGTTGATGCCGCCGGTGATGACGCTCTGCCCGTCGACGACCAGCAACTTGGAGTGGTTCCAGGAGAACGCGGTCTTCGCGGTGGTCATCGAGGCCACCTCGACGGTCACCCGGTCGGCGGCCGTGCCGAGCCGGGCCACCAGGTCGTCCCGGTACTTCGACGGCAGCGCGGTGATGTTGAGCAGTGGAGCGGCCCCGGCGAGGATCCGCACGTGCGGCGTGTTCCCGGCGGCCACCGACGCCTTGAGGCCGTCCACGATGGCGTCCTGGAACCCACCGTCCGGGAACGGGGCGAGAGTTGATATGTCGACGGTGCGGGTGGCCCGCGAGATGTTCTCCCGCATCCGGTCCAGCACCCGCCTGGTCCCGGCCCGTTCGGTGCAGGAGGCGTCCCCCCAGCACCCCGGCGTCTGCAGCAGCCACCCGCCCGGGTCCCCGGCCGGCGCGTCCAACCGGTTGCCCGCCGTCCGCTGCCACACCACGCCCTCCAGCCCGGGCGACACCTGGCGCAGAGTCCGCTCCACGGCGTCCAGGTGGGGAGTGCCGTCGGCCTGGGCCGAGTCCGCTGCGGGCGCCGGAGCGGCGAACGCGGGGGCAACGGGCAGCACGCCGACGGCGGCGGCGAGGGCCAGCGCGGAACCGGCCAGACGGCGGCCGGAACGGCGGGACTGGTGAGAGAGCACGTGCGAGTCCTTCATGCGGGGCCGGGGACGTTCACCCGGACGACACCGCTAAATTACCTCAAAGTAACCTGATGTGCTGTCAGGGTCCCATCAAGGCCGCGCATCCGGCCTGACGTACCATCTGCCGGAAGCCCGGCAGCCCCGGCCTCAGTGGAACACGATGGCGTGGCCGCCCTCGATGCTCGCCAGGCACGCCCGATGGAGCTGCCGCCAGGCGAAACGCTCCGTCTCGAACGGTCCGTCCGTCGCGAGGTCCACAGCCGGCCCGACCGCCCCGGCGTCGAAGGGAACACCCTTGCCGTCGAGCTCGATGCCGATCGACGACGCCATACCCGCGAGTTCGGCCAGCAGGCGCTGGCTGGAGCCGACGATGCCGGCGCCGTCGACGTTCGCCTCGTCAGGGAGGAAGAGCGGATCATCGAAGTCGACCGGCACGTAGTAGCCGGAACTGTCGGAGTGGCAGAGCAGATGAGAGTCGAACCTCGTCATCTCGTCCCGGACCTTCTCGCAGTCGCGCTCGTACTGGCGCTCGCTGACCTCCAGAGCCGATGTGACGGGCTCGCCGAAGTCCGTGAGCACCAGGATGCGGCGCAGCTGGGTCAGGTACCCGTAGGGGAAGCCGGCGGAGAAGGTAGGCGTACGAGGTGGATCGGTCATCTCCGGCTCGTGCCAGCTGATTCCCTCCGCCATGAGCGCCCGGCTGAGGCGGGCGAAGGCGGAGCGGTGGTAGTCGAGCCCCTCCGCGTCATTGCGCGCCTGGTCGTAGAGGAGTCCCACCGATATCGAAAGTCCCATGGGCCGGAGTGTAGGAGGGCCCCCTGACACCCGACCGCGCCTCCCGGGGCCTGCGAACCGGGATGACCTCCCGAGTCGAACCGAGATGACCCACCGCCGCCGCGGTGCGGCCCCGCCCGCGCGGCGTCGGTGGGCATCCGCAGGTTGCCGCGGCTCCCCCGTCCGCCCCTGCGGTCCCGGCCGCTCACCGCCCACCGCCCGCCGCCCGGCCGCTCGCCGGCAGGATCGCGAGCCCTGATATCTTGCCAGCGCCGTGGTGTACGGGAAACCGGTCGAATTCCGGTGCGGCCCTCGCCACTGTTGCCGCGGAGTACCGCGGCCCTCGCTGACCGGCTTTCCCCCCGGTCAGGGCCACTGAGCGGGCTGGGAGAGCCGCTTGGGAAGGTCGGCCGCGGCGCGTCGATGCGGAAGCCAGGAGACCGGCCACGGCGTGACATGTGCCACGAGGGTTTTGGAGAACATCTGCCCAGCGGTCTGCCGTACCCGTTTCGATCCATACCGCCTCGCCGACTCACCGGACGCGGTCGCCGCGGTGGCCGCGGTGACGAAGGCCGTCACCGGCCAGGAGCCCGGCCTCACGTCGGAGGCCTGGGAGGAGGTGCCCGGCCACCGGCACCAGGTCATGGTGTGCCGCGGCCCGCGTTGCACGGCCAAGGGCGCGGAGGAGGGACTACGCGCCCTGGTACGGAAACTGACCGAACAAGGCCTCGGCGACGACGACGTGCTCGTCACCCAGACGGGGTGCCAGTTCCCCTGCAAGGCGCCCGTCGCCAGCGTGCAGCCGGACGACATCTGGTACGGGAGGATCGACCCGGCTGTCGCCGACCGCATCGTCACCGAGCACCTCGCCGGCGGACGACCGGTCGAGTCCCACCGACTCCCCCGCCACAGGAGAGAACGGACAGGCCACCACGACGACTGATCGCGACCCACCGGCACGGGAGCGGGGTGAACCCCGTCCCGGGCCCACCGGCCGTCCCGTTGCCTCACGACAACGGGACACGACCAGTCGGCCACTTGCCGACGGTGTCCGGCCGACGCGGCCGTCGCGCTTCTCCCGGGGCAGACGAACCGGGTGCTACGGGTCGGGGCGGCGGGCCTTCGCCTCCTGGACACAGCGCTGGAGAAGGTACTCGACCTCGTCGGGAGCACAACGCATCCGGGCCTGCTGCCAGGCACTGTCGAAGTCGAACGGGGACCGGCTGAGCCGCTGAAGGCGGAGCGCCCGCAGGGTCGTACGCGGGGCGAGCAGGACCCGCCACAGGGACGCCCTCATCCGGCCCGTCCGTCCGGGGCGGCCCGGTCCTGCGGCGCGGTGGCCGCCGTCAAGTCCGAGATGGAGTGCCGGAGCAGGACCTTCATGGCCTCGTGCCGGGTCTCCGGATCCTGGAATCCGGCGCCGACCGCCTCCCACTGTTCGAGGAGCGGGTGCCACCAGGCGTTGCAGGACCTGATCGCGCGTGAGAGCCGTTGCAGGTCGGCCACCCGGTCCTCGTCCGGGAGCGCGGAGGTCCCCTCGATGCGGTCGATCACCACGAGGTCCGGGTGGTCGTAGAGGGCTGTCTTGAGGAACTCCAGCCGCCTGATCCGTTCGGTGTCGGCCCGCCGGACGGCCAGGGTCTCCCGCACGGTGGGCGACAAGCGGAGGGTGAACTTCGCGGACAGCAACCGGTAGTGGGGGTTGCGCCGTCTGTCGAGCGTGCCGAGGACGGCGTTGAGGGTGTCCTCGGCCCCGAGCGGGTCGTCCGGCTGCAACCCGGCGGTCACTTCCGCGGCGGCGGCACGGAGGTCGCTGCGGACCTGCTCCGCCAGATTGATCCGGTGCCGCAAGGCGGGTCGCCAGGTCAGGGTGAAGGTCGCCTCGAAGGGTACGCCCGCTTCGAGGCTGGGAAGTCGGCACGGCCGCGGGCAACCGATGGTGCGCGCGGCCCGCTGCCACGGCCACCTCATCGAACGGTGCCCTCGGGTCCGAAGAGCTTGTGGAACGGGGCGCCGACCAGGTGCTGGTAGAAGTCCTCGGCGATGTTGACGCCCTGCGCCGTGACGGAGCCCGTGAGCGCCTGCATCAGGTTCATCCCGGCCTGGAACATGCGGTGCCCGCGGAGCGGCACGAGCAACTGGTCACGGAGGTGCACGTAGCTGTCGGAGTCGGCGTCGTCTCCGCAGGAGCGGATCCAGCCGGTGATCCTCGGGATGGTCTCGCCCGCCGTCTCCGGGCTGCTGAGCAGCTCCGTCAGGGCCCGCTGGACATCGATCTCCGGCAGGTCGGCGGACAGCAGCCACGGCAGTCCCGGGGTGTCCAGCGACATCAGGGCGAGGAAGGCCAGGCTCCCGCTCCGGGACGAGCTCTTCGCCTGCTGCCAGGTCCGAACCTCGGTGACCATCCGGTCCCGGCCGGCAGGTCGGTGGACGAGCTCCTCGAAAGCCGCGAGCACGCTCTGCCGGACGGCCGGGTCGGTGGTCGTGTGGGCCACCCGCCGCAGCCGAACCACGGCCATCTTCGCAACGGCGGAGCTGACGTCGGGGTCGGCCAGGACGAGGCGGCAGGTAGCGACCACGGTGGGCGCGTTGCCGTTCGTGTCGGCCCACTGGTAGAGCGTGGCCCAGACGATGCGTCCGATGTGCTCGTCGTGTACCACGGCCCGGAGGACGGCACCCTGCAGGTCCGGCTCGGTCAACTCGGCCAACTTGTTAAGGTGTTCCCTCGTCCCATGGCGCAAGGCCAACGACGCGAGCATCCGAACCGTCGGGTCCGTCGGGTCAGGCCGGTCGGCGAGTTTCGCGAGCCAGCCAAGCAGCGGCGTACGCATGTCCTCGTAGTTGTCCCAGACGTACTCGAGCACCGCCCGCCCGTAGGCCGGCCGGTCGAAGAACACCACGTCGCGCCCGTCGACCGCGGCACCGACGTCCTGGATCCGGCGGCGCAGACCGCGGCCCGCGAACGGTGCCTGGACGGCCGTCCCCGTCGTCGGGCCGCGGTTCGCGGACTCCACCGCCGCCTGCAACTCCCGCGCGCCGGCGGATACCAGGGACACCGGCGCGGACTGCCGCACCGCCAGGGCGAGCAGCAAGTAGCGGTCCTCGAGCGCCAACGACCGCTCGGTCCTACCACTGGCGGCGGTGCGGTCACCGAAGAGCTCGTCCAACTCCCCACGCCAGTCCGACAGCGCCTCGAGCACACGGCCCTCGAACGTCTTCGCCGCGTCGCGGTCCGCTCCGCTGCGGAGCAGGGAAGGAGCCTGCTGGTCCGGGTGGTACTCCTCCCAGACCGCGAGGATCCGGCGGACCGCCCGGACCGCCTCCACAGCGTTCAGGCCTTGCAGTTGGGACCGGGCCTGAGTGGAGGCCCTGATCGCCCTGGCCGGCTCGTGGTGGCCGCCGGCCTCAAGATGGGCGTCCACCACCGCGCCGGCGGCGGGGGGCTCCGTCAGGCGGAGCACCTGCACCCCCGGCCGGGTGACCAGGCTGGTGACGTCCCAGACGTCCTGAGCGACCGTCAGCACCAGGTGGGACCCACAGCCGGCGAGGTGCTCGGCGTGCTTCCCCAGTGAGGCGAGGAAGTCGGCCGAGACCCGGTCGGTGTCCGGATCCTTGAGGTCGAGCTGGAAAGCGTGCCGCTCCTCCAAGGGAAGCCGGGGCCGGCTGGGCGAGTTCCAGTCCGCCTGCAGTTTGACCAACGCGGTGCTCGGTGCGGTGTGCTCGGCCAGCAGGCGCAGCGCGAAGGTGGTGGCGCCGATCGCGCGGGGGGCGACAACGACCAGGACGGGAGCCCGCACCCCGCCGGTGTCCGGGTCGAGCGCTTCCCGCCAGGCGTCCACCCACGCGTCACGGACGAACGGCTGCTCCAGGAAGACCTCACGGTCCAGTTCCTCACCCTCAAGGACATCGCGCTTGCGGGTCTCGAGGATCAGCTGCTTGACGTCGCCGCCGACGACGACGTCGACCTGCCGGTAGAAGTGCGCCACCGAACCGGTAGCCGTGTGGATACCCGGGGCCACCTCCCGGGTGGCGGGCCGCTCCGGAACCTCCTCGACCAGGGCCGGCGGGACGTCCGGCGACTCCGAGCGGTGACCCTGCCCGGGCTGTACCCACGTCGGCAGCCGGGACTCGAGCTCTTCGCCGACGTGTCCCTCGTCGCTCGGCTCGTCAGCGGGCCGGGGCGGGTGAAGGGTTTCAGACACGGGCTTCTCCCTTGTACGGATGCGACGGATGAAGTGGTGTCGGCTCACCGGGTGCGGCGGTCGATCCGGAGGTTTTCGACGGGCCCGTTGATCACGGGGTCGTTGAGCGCGCCGTGGAAGTTGAGGACGGCCCCCGCCCTGGCGGGCCGCTCCGACATGGGGTGCGTCGAGGGCGCGGAAGTCGGGCGCGGGGCGGCGCTGTCAGGGCCGGGCAGGTACCCGCGCAGGGAATCGGCGAACAGTCCCGGGACGAGCAGCCGGCACGGTTCCTCGAACCCGGGCTTGTCGGCCACCCGGGCGTTGGCCGCGAGGAACTGGCGTTCCGTCAGCCCAGGGCCGGTCCGTCCGGCCAGCACGGAGCGCCGGTAGACGGGCTCCGAGATGACGGCCGCCAGGAACAGCCCGTTGTCGGTAGCGGCTGCGATGGCCTGGTAGGCCGCGTCACTGTTGACCAGCCGGCAGGCGTCGTTGATCGCGGCGCCGCGGTGGTCGGGGACGCTCAGCGGGCCGACGTGGATGGCGGCGCGGAGGCGGATAGCCGGTCCGCCCATCCGGATGTCCTCGTAGCGCTGGAGCGCGGCGCTCAGGTTCCCCAGCAGAGGATCGACCAGCCGCGCGACGTGCCTGGGCGGGAGGAGCAGGATGACACCGTCGCCCGCGTCCCGGTAGCCGGTGCCCAGGGTGCACGGCGCGGGCAGTCCGCTCTGGGCGAAGACGGCCTCCAGGATGCTGTCCAGCTCGGACCGGACCGGCGACATCTGCACTTCGGGGAGCCGGCTGTAGCCCTTCATGTCGACGACCATGACGGCCTGCTCGGGCGGCACGTCATGGCCCGTCGCGTCGCGGTCGAGTGCGTCGCGGCCCGTCGCGTCGCGGTCCGGTGCGGAAGCGGAGGAAGTCATGGATAGGCGGCCTTTCGGCAGTCGGGGCGGTGGACGAGGCCCCATGCTGCTCGGCCGGACGGAGCGGTGGTGCCCAGTACTGGGCACCACCGTGGTGGCCTGCGTCACTCAGGCGAGCACGTCGGCCTGGATGGCCTGCATGTCCCGAATGACCAGTCCGCCACCGGCCTCGGTTCCGAGCCAGCCCCGTTCCCGCCACGGTCTGATCGCACTGCCGACGCCGTTCCGGGAGGCACCGATCAGCTGCGAGAGCTCGGTCTGGGTCAAACGCACCACAGTCTCGGCTCCGCGCCGGGAAGCCGCCTGGACCAGTCGGCCCAGAGCGGCGGCCAGACGCACCGGCACCGGCGCGGTCGCCATTTCCAGCCTGACCACCTCCGCCTCCCGAACGCGCGCAATGGCATGCCGCAGCAAGGGAATTGTCAAATCGTGTTTGTGGACGAAGGCGAGGAAGTCGGGGGCGGGGATGAGGTGGACGCGGCACGGTTCAGCGGCGATCACCGAGGCCGAGCGTGGCTGGGCGTCCAGGACCGCGAGTTCGCCCAGCAGTTCGCCTGCGCCACGGACGGCCAGCAGCGTCCGCTCGCCGTTGGCGCCCGCCAGGGTGACCAGCGTGGATCCGGAGCTGATCAGGATCACCTGGGTGCCGGGATCACCCTGACGGAGCAGCATGGATTTGGCGGGACGGATGCGTTCCGGTGCGAGATTGCGCATTTCTGACCAGAGCTGATCACCGATGAGAGATTCATGACGAAGATACATGTGCCCCCCCTTGAGATTCCTCGGATTGCAGAGGGACGATGCTCTCAATTCATGCAGGAATCCAACAGGCCGATTCCAGTCACTGTGCCCGCCGCAGCGATCAGGTCCGCCGAGACCCTGCGCCCGGAACTTCCGCTCGGCGAGCCCGGCCGGCCTCCACAGGCGCTGCGCCTCCAGTTCGACCAGGGCGGCCCGGTCCAGAGTCGCCAGGTCGACGGCGCCCACCGCCCCCGGCACGGGCGAGGAATCGGTGGTCCCGCTGTTCGTGCAGGTTGGGGCCCGACCTGCGGCCGAGCGACCCGCCGGCTGGGCACTGAACGGTGCCGCCCGGGGGTGAGCGCAACCGGAACTGCGACCAGGCGCCTCTGCGAGACGGCGGCGATCCCGCCCCGGGCTACGCGGGCATCACCCCGTGGATGCGGGAGATGGTGAACATCCGCTCGTCGTTCCGCAGGTGGCACCAGCCGTGCAGGTAGGGGGCGTCCAGTTCGAGCCGGCTGAGGGTGCGGACCGTCTCGTCGCCCGAGGCCGCGACGTACTCGATCGTGATGGCCTGGCCGTCGTTGACGGCATGGGCCAGCTGGCGGACGTCGGTGAAGGACAGATTGCGCGCGTGCCCTGCGATGATCTCCTCGGTGTCGCTGTCGTAGGGGCGGTCGTCCCACGGGTCCGGCTCCGGGATGTCCTGCGGGGCGTCCCGGAGCCGGACGGCGAGGGAGGACAGGTCGACGGTCGTCCGGGCGCCCGTGGTGTGGGCGTCCGCCCGCTGTGTGCGGGACCTGCCACCGGACAGGCGCGGCGGCGGGAGGGTGCTCGCCGCACGGGGGCGTTGGGCCCGCTCGACGCGGACGGACCCGTCGGGCTTCTCGGCGACGGGGGCGTAGCCCGCGGACCGTAGTGCCGCGAGCGTCTTGTCGAGCGGGATCCGGCTGATCAGCACCGTCGGTGCCAGCAGCCGCAGGCCGAGCTGGGTGAGCTTGCGGTGCGCTGCCAGTTCGGCCAGGAGGGCGGGCTCCTCACCGTGGATCACACAGGCCGCGGAGACGATGCGCACTCGACCGTGGCTGCGCGCGGTGTCGTGGATCAGGTACGAGAGCGGCTGGGGAAGCGGCTCGACGGCGATGGCGGCCAGGTCGGCTGTGAGGGCGTCGGGGGTGAGGCCCGCGTCGAGGGCGCGGCGGACGCTTCCCGGGCTGAACCGCCATACGGACGCCGCACCGGCGGTCTCCCGGTCCGCGACGGAGTCCAGCAGGGCGAGGAGGTGCGCCGACGGTGTGCCGGCGACCACGGCGGTGAGATCGCTTCCGAAGCGGGCGGTCCCGCTGGCGGCGGGCAGCAGTCGCCGGCAGGCGTCGGTCAGGGCTTGGGCGTCGTCGGCGAGCAGGGCGGCACCGATCGGGGACACGGCCCCGAGGGCGAGTGCGCCGAGCAGTTCCGCCTCCCGGATCAGGGTGGCGAACGGCGTGGTGTCCTGGGGGAGTTCGTCGACGAGCGGGCGCAGCCACCCGAGCAGCGCTCCCAGGTCCGCCGAGTTCGCCGCGCCTTCGCCGGCCGGAAGTTGCGATGCGGCTGTGAGCAGCCCGTGCCGGGCCTGCACGCAGCCTCCGCAGGGCGGTGCCCCGGCGAGCGCCGGCAGAGCCTTCCCGTCCTCGTCGCGGCTCCCGCCGGGGGTCAGCGGGAGTGCCCACCACGCCCGGAGCAGCACGGCGAGTTGGTCGGCCGGTTCCTGCTCGGCCCAGTTGTCGTAGGACGCGGTCGCCGCGACCCGGTCGCCGTCCCGGGCCAGTAGTCCGGCCGCGCTCGCCGCCTCCAGGACGAGGCGTACCGGGATCTCGTCGCACTGTGCCGCTTTGCCGATCCGGGCCAGCTCGCGGGCGCCGACCCCGCCGGCCTTGAGCCGGGCCGGTGGAGCGGCGGCGCACACCCCGAGGACGGACACGGCGTGGGCGGCGAACGCCATCGTGGCGGCCGCGGTTTCCCGGTCGATGTCCGAGACGGTGGCGGGCCCCGGCCGCACGCTGGGCGGGAGGGGTGTGAACGGGGCGTGCCAGTCGGGGCCGCGCAGTGCGAGTGCCACCTCCGCGGGCATGCGGGCCGGCCCGTACCGGTGCCGGTCCCGGATCAGCAGTCCCCTTTCCAGTGCCCACTGTTCGCCGGGCCCGAAGTCGGCCTGAGGCCCCCCGAACATGATGAAGCCCGGTCGTTCCGGAGCCTCATGTGCCCGCCGCTCGAGAAGTTTCCGCGTGGCTGCGGGCGCCTTGGCCACCAGCGCGGTGACCCGGGCCGGGTCGCTGTGATGGTCGATCAGCGCCGCCAGGCGCATTTCTTTCCTGTCGGCGGCGGGTTTGACGGCGAGTTTCGCCACCATGCGGCCCAGTTCGTCGGAGTTCGAGCCCGCGAGCAGTCGTGCGAGCGGTGCGTCGAGTCCCAGCGGCGAGCTCCACGCGTTCCGCAGCGGCGCGGCCATGTGCAGCAGGCCGTTGCCGTCGGGCCACATCAGAGCGCGATCCGCCAGTGCCTCCAGGGCGGCGGCCAACCCGTGGGCGCGTTCACCGTGTGTCGCGTCCAGGAGGCCTGCCAGGTCGTCCCGCGATGCAGCCGTCAGTACGGCGACGGCCTCCGCCACCTGTAGGCACGGCTGCGTGAGTCGGGGCAGGGCCAGCGCCACGGACGCCGGGCGCTGGAGGCGGTCCGCCAGTTCGCCGACCGACCGCGGTTCCGGAGCCGACACGGCGTCCGGGCGCGCCGCCAGGACCCGCTCCAGCTCGGCAGCGTCGAGACCGCGAAGCCATGCGGCCAGCGTCGATCCGTTCTTCTTACTGATGGGGACACCTCGCCACGCAGAAGGACGGCCTGCCCTGCCGAAAGCAGGCCCGGAGCACAATGATGGCCCACCGAAGGGGGTGGGTACGACGACCGGTAGAAACCGCCGAACCGGTCGGGCCCTTCGTGAAGGGCGCAGTCGCGCCCCCGCGGTCACGCCTCCGCGACCGCCTCCAGCGGACTCAGTGCGGCCGCCCTTCGGGCCGGGGCTGCCGCCGCGACCGCTCCGATCGCGAGGGAGGCCAGGCAGACGAGGGTGAGCGTGCCCCAGGGCAGCACCAAGGCGTACCGCTCCATCGCGCCGCCGGCCAGGGCGCCGACCGCCCAGGCGCCGAACAGGCCGCCCGCCAGGCCCAGCAGGGTGCCGAAGGCCGCGACCGTCACGGCCTCCAGGCGGATCATCCGACGGATGCCGGGGCGGTCCATGCCGAGGGTCCGCAGCGCCCCGATCTCCCGCGTCCGCTCGGCGACCGACATGGCCAGGGTGTTCACGATGCCGAGGGCCGAGATCACCACGCCGATCGCGAGCAGCCCGTACATCAGGGTGAGCAGGTCGCTCATCGTCCCTGCGGCCTCGCGCACCAGTGCGGTTTGGTCCTGCACCTTCAGCAGCGGGTTGTCGCCCACCGCCGTGCGCAGCGCGCCCTCGGAGACGCTGTCTCCCCGTACCAGGAGCCGCTGGACGGAGCCGGGCTTGAAGCCGTTGCGCTGCACCTCGCCGCGGTCGCCGAGCACCTCGTGGGCGGTGGGGTTGTCCCGGTAGACGCCCACCACGGTGTACTCGGTGATCCCCTCGCCCCGGCCCATCCGGGCGTTGATCCGGCCGCCCTCGCCCACCCCGGTCTCCCGGGCGACGCTGCCGGAGACGGCGATCCGGCCGGGCCCGAGGTCCTTGAGCGAGCCGCTCAGGAAGTCGAGCTTCATGGTCTGATCGACGGAGCCGGGGTCGACGCCGGAGATCTCCCGCACCTTGCCGCCCATGACCGCCGTGGAGTCCGCGACCGCGCTCGCCGTCCGCACGCCGGGCGTACCGGCCACCCGCTGGACGGCCGCCGGGTCGATGCCGGTCACGGTGTTGCCGGTGCTGATCACGTAGTCGGCCCCGAGCCCGTCCGCCGCCTGCCGGTCCAGCGCCTGCCCGGTCGAGCTGCCGATCGTGGCGAGCCCGCTGACCAGCGCCGTACTGATCAGCAGCGTCGCGGCGGTGGCCGCCGTACGCCGGGGGTCGCGCAGCGCGTTCTGCCGGGCGAGGCGGCCGGCGATGCCGAAGCGGTGGGTGAGGCGCCCGGTCAGCCGGATCACGGGCGGCGCTAGCACCGGCGCCAGCAGGATCAGGGCCACGACCAGGACACCGCAGCCGAGCATCGCACTGCGCAGGTTCTCCTCCGAGGCGTCCTTCGCCGAGCCCGCGAGCACGACCAGCAGGCAGACACCGAGCAGCAGCAGCCCCGCCCCGGCAGCCGTGCGCAGCCGCGAGCGCTCGGCGGGCTGGGTCACCGAGCGCAGCGCCTCGATCGGCGCGATCCGCGCGGCGCGGCGCGACGGCAGCCAGGCGGCCAGCACCGTCACCCCCACCCCGACGGACAGTGCCGCCGCCACCGGCCGGGCCCCGATCACCAGCGGGCCCTGCGGCAGCCGGTTCCCGTCGCCGCTCAGCAGGTCCGGCAGCACGGAGGCGATGCCGAGCCCGAGCGCGAACCCCAGCGCCGACGCCACGACGCCGACCACCGTGGCTTCGGCCAGCAGCGAGCGCACCACCTGGCGCCGGGTCGCGCCGACCGCCCGCAGCAGCGCGATCTCCCGGGTGCGCCGGGCGACCAGCATGGTGAAGGTGTTGACCACCAGGAACGAGCCGACGAACAGCGCCACGCCGGCGAAGACCATCGGCATCTTCTGGTAGCCGCGGGTCAATGTGCCGACGTAGATGGCTTGTTGGTCGGCCTGTGCCTGCCCGGTGGTGGCCTCGGCCTGGTCGGCCGGGAGCATCCCCTCGATCCGCTGCGCCAGCTCGTACTGACTGGTCCCCGGCCCGGCTGACACGTCGATGCCGGTGTAGTGCCCGGGAGTTGCGAACAGCTTCTGCGCCGTCGCCCGATCGAGGAGGGTGAGCGTGCCGCCGGCCGTGACCCGGGTGTCCCGGGTGGTCACGATGCCGACCAGACGCGCGGTGAGCACCGGGCCGTCGGTGGCCAGCGTGACCGTGTCGCCGAGGTGGAAGCGGCCGGCGGCCGCCGTGCCCCGGTCGACGGCGATCTCGCCCTCGGCAGCCGGCGCGCGGCCCTCGGCCAAGGGGTGGCGCGCCGGATCGTACGAAGCCGCGAGGTTCGTCCCCTGCTTGACCCGCAGCGGCGTGCCGTCGGCCGCGTTCAGCACCGCGCTGCCGTCCGCCGACGGCCGTACCGCCGTCACTCCGGGCACATCGGCGAGCCGGCGCGCGAGCGCATCCGTCAGCACGCTCGGCCGGTCAGGGGCGGCGGGTGACTCCTTCGGGGTGACGGTGACCGCGATGTCGGCGAAGTTCCGCGACGCGGCGGCACGGTGGGCGGCGGCGGTGGAGTCCGCGAAGACGAGGGTGCCGGAGACGAACGCGACACCGAGGCAGACCACGAGGACGGTCATCAGCAGGCGTGCCTTGTGCGCCAGCACGTTGCGCAGGGCTGAGGTCAGCATGAGCGGCTTTCGGAAGTATCGGAGGTGGGAGCGGTTCAGCGCGCGAAGGCGGAGGACTGGGGGTTCCCCCCGGAAGTACGCTGCAGGACGTCCAGCACCCGGTCCGGCGTCGGGTGCGCCATCTCGCCGGCCAGCCGCCCGTCGGCGAGGAACACCACCCGGTCCGCGTACCCGGCGGCCACCGGGTCGTGGGTGACCATCACCACCGTCTGCCCCAGCTCCCCCACGGAGTCCCGCAGGAAGCCGAGTACCTCGGCGCCGGCCCGCGAGTCGAGGTTGCCGGTCGGCTCGTCGCCGAACACGATCGCGGGGCGGGCGACCAGCGCCCGGGCGACCGCGACGCGCTGCTGCTGCCCGCCGGACAGCTCGGCCGGACGGTGGCCGAGCCGTTGGGAGAGCCCGACCATCGACACCACCCGGTCCAGCCACTCCCGGTCGGGCTTGCGCCCGGCCAGCGACAGCGGGAGCGTGATGTTCTCCAGCGCGGTCAGCGTGGGCAGCAGGTTGAACGCCTGGAAGATGAACCCGACCCGGTCGCGCCGCAGTCGGGTGAGCTGCCGGTCGCCCAGGCCGCCCAGCTCCGTCGTCCCGATCCGGACGGAGCCCGAGGTGGGGGTGTCCAGCCCGGCGGCGCAGTGCATCAGGGTGGACTTGCCGCAGCCGGACGGGCCCATGATCGCGGTGAACTCGCCCTCCCGGAAGGCGATGCTGACCCCGTCCAGGGCGGTGACCCGGGTGTCGCCGCTGCCGTAGACCTTGGTCAGGTCGGCGGTCGCGGCGGCGATCCCCGCTGTCGTGTGCGGGGCGAGCGGGTTGGCGGTCATGTTGGGGGCTCCTGTCCGAAGTGCGAATCACTGCACTTCGAAGGGTGTCCAACCGATGTATCGGCGTCCTGGCCCGCCGTGCATCGGTTCCCGCTCTGCTTCGCAGCAGTCGGGTAGCAGCCGGGGGCTCAGCCCGGCGGCAGTCGCAGTGTGGCCACCGCCCCGCCGTCCCCCGCGCCGGTGTCCCCCGCGCCGCCCGCCGCATTGGCGAAGCTCAACTCCGCGCCCAACACCCGCGCCTGCCCCACCCCGATGGTCAGCCCCAGGCCGTGCCCGGTGCCCCGCCCGGCGTCCCCGGTCCGGAACCGGCGCGGGCCCTCCCGCAGCAGCTCCGCGGGGAAGCCGGGGCCGTGGTCGCGCACGACGACCGTCCGTCCCTCGACGCTGACCAGCACCGGAGCGGCCCCGTGCCGGTGGGCGTTCACCACGAGGTTCCCGACGATCCGCTCAAGCCGCCGGGGATCGGTCTCCACCGACGCCGCTTCCTTCACGCGAACCTCGGCCTCGAACCCGGTCCGTGCCACCGCCTCCCGCACGACCTCTCCGAGCGGCACCCGGGCCCGCACCGGCTGCTCCGCCCCCGCGTCCAGGCGGGAGACCTCCAGCAGGTCCTCGACCAGCCCCCGCAGGTCCCGCACCCGGCCCCGGATCAGATCCTCCGTCTCCCCCGTCGGCAACAGGTCCACGGCAGCCAGCAGTCCGCCCACCGGGGTGCGCAGCTCGTGCGCCACGTCCGCCGTGAACTGCCGTTCGGTGCGCAGCCGCCGGCCGAGGCTGTCGGCCATCGCATCCACCGTCGCCGCGATGCTCGCCACCTCGTCGTGCCCCTTGGTCGGCCCGGTACGGGCGTCGAGGTCCCCGGCGGAGATCCGCCCGGCCGCCTCGGCGACCCGGCCCAGCCGGCGGGCGAGCAGCGAGGCGCCGTACCCGGCCAGGGGCGCGGCGAGCGCGAGGGCGAGCAGCGAGGCGACCACCATGGCCGCGTCCAGTCTGGGCAGGTTCGACAGCTCCGGGCCCATGTTGACCCGGAACGCCAGCACCGGGCTGCCCGGTCCGCCGGTCCGCTGGGCGGCCCAGACGGTCGGTCCGTCGTTCCCCGCCACCCGTCCGTCGTACGCGGTGTGCCGGTTGCCGTCGGCCGGGTGGCGCAGTTCGGCGGGCAGCTCCGCCGGGTCCAGCTCGGGCCCGTCCACCAGTACACCCGTGCGCCGGTAGACGTCCATCGCCGAGTACACCGCGTTGAAGGCCCGTGCCCCGGCCCGGGCGCGGATGTCCTGCGCGGTCCACAGGTGCACCAGCACCCCGACCGCCACCGCGACCAGACAGGCGGTGGCGGCGGCCAGCGCGGCGATCTTCCACCGCAGGGAGGCCCAGCGCCGGAGAAACGTACGCGGCATGGTCAGCGCCTGAGCTTGTAGCCGAAGCCGCGCACGGTCTCGATCCGGTCCCGGCCGAGTTTACGGCGCAGCCGCTGCACGCACAGGTCGACGACCCGGCTGTCGCCGTCCCAGCCGTACTCCCAGACGTTGCGCAGCAGGGTGTGCCGCTCCAGCACCACCCCGGGGTGGGCGGCGAACTCCAGCAGCACCTTCAGCTCGGTCGGGGTCAGCGCCACCGGCTTCCCGCAGACGGACACCTCCATACCGGCGGTGTCGACGGCCAGGTCCCCGAACACGAGCACCTCCCCGTCCGATGCCGCGGACGAGGGCGCCGGAGCGGGCGCGTACGTCGCCCGCCGCAGCAGCGAGCGGATTCGCGCCACCAGCACGTACGTGTCCACCGGCTTGACCACGTAGTCGTCCGCCCCGGCCTCCAGCCCGGCGACGACGTCGAGCCCGTCACCGCGCGCGGACATCATCAGCACCGGCACCAGGCTGGTCTCCCGGACCCTGCGGCACAGGCCGATCCCGTCCAGCCCGGGCAGCATCACGTCCAGGATCAGCAGGTCGAACCGCTCGTCCCGGAACAGCTCCAGCCCGGTGAGGCCGTCCGCCGCGGCCGTCATCTCGTAGCCGTAGCGCTCCAGCGCGACGGTGAAGGAGCGGCGCATCAGGTCGTCGTCCTCCACCAGCAGCACACGGACAGGACGCGAGGAGGCCTCGGTCGGGGTGAGGGAGGGCAAGGACGGACAACTCCTGTTTCAGGCGACGAGGGGGTCGCCCTCTTGTACAGCCAGGTGGCGACCAGATAGGGAATAGTACGGGGGCGGTCTCGGCGACTGTGCCCGCGAGGCGACGAAGGCCCCGACCGGCGAGCCGGCCGAGTCCTTCCTTTCGCCCCTGGTGGGCAGGGGATGGTTGGTATCACCCGCACGGAAGGGGCCCGGAGCGGTGGAGCGTGACCTGCCGGTCGTCCTACCCGAGCCCGGGGCCCACCACGAGGAGCCCCGGCTGTGGCCCTTCGACCTCCCCTTCCCGTACCGGATCAGCCCCTGGCACGACCGGGCGCGAGCGCACAGCCGGGGCTGGGTCCAGCGGACGGGTCTGGCCCCGGACGCAGCGGCCCTGCGACGGCACGACCGGTACGACATGGCGCTGTTCGCCTGCCTGAGCTATCCCGACGCCGCCCGTGACGGGCTCGAACTGGTCGCGGACTGGGTCTCCTGGTGGTCGATCTGGAACGACTTCCCGGACGACCCGGACTTCATCGGCACCCCGGGGCGGGCCGAGGCGTTCTTCGCCTCCCTCACCGCCGTCCTCGACTCACCCGCCCCGCGGTCCGACGGCCCGCGAACCGACGACCCGCACATCCGTGCCTTCGCCGACATCTGGCGCCGGTGGTGCGAGGGGATGTCACCCGCGTTCGTCGCACGCACCGGGGCGAACTGGAAACACTGGTTCGCCGCCTACCTCACCCGCTGCGAGCAGCGGCGCGAGCACGTCCTCCTCGACGTCGACGAGTACCTCGCCCTGCGCGAAGTCACCGGCGCCGCCCGCCTGGAGATGGACGCCGCCGAGCGCTGCGGCCGGTACGAGGTCCCGGACGACGTCCTTGACAGCGGCCTCCTGCGGAGGATGCGCCACCTCACCGCACAGGTCATCAACATCACCCAGGACGTCCAGTCCCTGGCGAAGGAGGAGGCCGCCGGCGACCGGCACAACCTGGTGATCGTCCTCGAACAACGGCACGGCGCCACCCGCGAACAGGCCCTCACCCGGATCCACTCGATGGCCCGCGAGCACACCGACGCCTTCCTCCGGGCCGAGGCCGACCTGCCGCGCCTGCTCGACCGGCTCCGGATCGCCGTCGAGCGGCGGACACCGGTACACCGCCACGTGGCCGACCTGCGCTCGCTGATGCGCGGCTGCGTCGACTTCTGCGCGGCCTCGGGGCGGTACCGGTAGCCGCGCCTCGGGGCGGTGCCGGTAGCCGCGCCTCGGGGCGGTGCCGGTAGCCGCGGCCGGCCCCCTACTTGCCGACCAGCACCCGGGCGACGATCCCGCTGAGCGCCCCGGGCGCCAGCCGACGGGCCGTCCACAGAGCCCGGGTCCCACGCCCCGGAAAGGCCCACGACCGGCCACGCGCCAGCGCCCGGTCCATCGAATCCAGCACCGCTTCGGCACTCAGTCCCCGGCGCGGGCCGAGCAGTTGCGGGGTCTCGACACGGATCCGGTCCAGCATCGGCGTCTCCACGGCCGGCGGGCAGACGCACAGGACCCTGATGCCCTCCGCACGGTGTTCCGCCGCGACGATCTCGGCGAGGAAGTGCACCGCCGCCTTCGCCGCGCCGTACCCGCCGCCCAGCGGGACCGGCACCCAGCCGCCGATCGACCCGAACAGCACCACCTCTCCCCCGCCCCGGGCCGCCATCGACGGCACCACCGCGTGCACCACCCGCAGTGTGCCGCCGTACACGGTGTCCATCACGCGAAGGGTGTCCGCCGGATCCCGGTCGAGCAGCCGCCCCATCCCGGCGGCACCCGCGCAGTGCACCAGCCGGCGCGGCGGGCCCAACTCCCGCCCCACGTCGAGGACCACGGCGGCGACGGCCGTCCCGTCCGTGACATCGCAGACGAACGGGCGCACCCCGGACGCCTCCGCTGCCAGACGATCGAGACCGGCCGCGTCCACATCGAGGGCCGCGACCGCCCAACCCGCCCGGGCCAGCCGCAGGGCCGCCGCCCGGCCGATACCGCTGGCAGCGCCGGTGACGACGGCGACATCTCCTCGCAAGGACGCCATGCTCCTGCTCCTGGGCTCGTCTCGGCTTGACTCGGTCGGGGATCTCGCTGTTCGGCTGCAGGTGATCACGGTGGTGCGCCGGCCTCACGGGCGCACGAGGCCGCGAGGCTTCCGAGAGGTGCGCGATGTCGGTCCGTCCCCGGGCGTGCGCCGAGGTCCCAGTATTGACGCACGGATGGCGCGGGCCAGCAACCCCGGTGGCACAACGGCGATGTGGGTGCGTGACCGTCTCGACGGGTTGTGGCGGGACGAGGGATTTCGCCGACTGGTACCCGCGCGACGGGAGCCTCGGGAGGTCCGGGCCGTGCGGCCGGGGAGGCGTTCAGGCCTGCCCGAGGACGTGGCGGTGCCTATCCCGTGCCGCTCTGCGGAAGACCTCGCGCATTTGCTCGCCGGTGGTTCCGCGCGTCTTGACGGCATGGCAGTTCGGGCAGAGCGCGATCATCGCCTCGGGGAGGTCGGCGCCACCGCGTGCGTGGTCGTCGACGTGGTCGACTTCGAGGAGGTAGTCGCCACTGACGGAGCGGTCCGAGGTGTAGCGGGGGCTGGGGCAGGAGGGGTTCTCGCAGGCGCCGAGGCTGCGTTCGAGGACGGCCTGGCGGGCGGCGGCGCTGCGCGAGAGCTGGGTGCCGACGCGAGGCCGGGCCCGGTGCGAGCGGCCGGCCGCGGTGGTCTCGCGTGCGGTCCGGTCGAGGTCCCGGTACCGGGTGGGCGTGGCCATGGTGCGCAGGAGGTCGGCGATCGCCCGGCAGCGGGCGGGCCCGGACCGGCCTTCCGCCGGATCGGCGGGCACCACGTACGCGCCGGTGGCCGCGTTCCACTCGCCGAAGAAGGCGGCGGCGTTGAGCTGCGCGCACTCCCACCAGGAGCGTCCGAGCGTCGAGAGGATCTCCAGATGATCGAGGAAGACGTCCCCGTCGGGGGCCCGGTCGCGGAGGATCTCGTACTCGAAGTCCCCGAAGAGGGAGGCGTAGGCGCGGCTCCTGCCGAACAGGACGACGCGCTTGCCGCTGATCGCCTCGATCAGGGACGGCGAGACTTCCTTGAACGGCGGGGCGTCGGCGACCTGGTCGGCGGACAGCCCCCACGCGGCGAGGTCGCGCTGCGGCAGCCGGCCCCATTCCGGGTTGACCAGTTGGCGCCAGAGCACGGAGCCCGCCGTGTCGGCGACGGTGAACTCGCATGAGGAGAGCGCCTGGAGCGGACGGGTGGTGTGCCGCGGCGGTTCACCGATCGAGGAGACCGACATGATCACGGCGTTCGGGTCGGCCAGAACCTCGGCCGCCCATCGGGACGCCGACCGCCGGTCCTCGGCCAGGCGGTCAGCAGTCGGTTCGGCGTCCGACTCCTGCGCCTCGTGGACGTCGTACAGCGGTTCCACCCGGGTGACCATGACGGACTCTGGCCGCTCGCGACCTACGGCCACCTCGGCCCGGGTGGGTGCGCCGAACTGGAAGCCGTCCGGGGCCAGCGAGTTGGCGGGTCGTCGGCCCGCCCGGCCGAGTTCGGCGGCACTCCGAAGGCCGGCCGGCGTGGCCTGCCAGCGCTGGCCGATTCCGTGGGGCCGGGCGAAGACGGTGCGCGCCGCCGCCGAGGCGAACAGGCGCGCCCCGAAACCGGCGGGAATGCCTCCGCACAGCACGAGTTCGGAGCCGGACGGTGCGGGATCCGCGGAGGGGCTGGTCACCGTAGGATCGTATCCGGACACATCCGGTGGATCGTCCGGTCGCAGGCTTGGAAACGGGGCCACTGGTACTCGCACCGATCGAGGACTGGTGGTGGCTCGGGCTCGTCTGGGGCAGGTCCGTCGTCGCGTGTGCCCGGGGCGGGCTCACCCCCGGGGCTCGCCGGCCTCGGTGCCCGTGTCGCGGGCCCGCTGCCGTCGCCTCCGCTGGGCGGCGCGGGCGATGTCCGCCCCCATGTGCTCCAGGAAGGCCGAGCCCTCGGCCATCCTCGCGCCGGCCGGGGTGTCCGGGCCGAGCAGGTCCGCACCGTCGCGCGCGAACTCGGCCAGCAGGGCGTTGCGTTGGGCGCTCGCGAGCAGGGACCGGTACCAGATGTCGTCGTCGACGACGTAGCGCTCGCGCTGGGCGCCGCCGTCCCGTTCGCGCCGCACCAGCTCCTGGTCCGCAAGGTAGCCGATCGCCTTGGAGACCGACGCCGGGCTCACCCCGAGCCGCTGCACCAGCTCGGCGGCGGTCAGGCTGCCCCGGTCGGTGACGTAGAGGCAGGCGAGGACCCGGCCGACCATGCGTGGCATGCCGAGGTGCGCCAGCAGCTCGGCCAGTCCCGCCGCGTACTCCTCCACCGCCACCGGATCGCGGCCGTCGCCGGGGCCGGCGGTGCCCTCCGGCACCCGGGGCGGGGCGGCCCTGCTCCGCCGGGAACGCCGTACGGCGGCGCGTTGCGCGTTGTCCGCCCGATAGCCGGACGGGCCGCCGTTGCGGGCGATCTCGCGGGTGACCGTGGAGGTGGGGCGGTCGAGCTGCCGGGCGATCTCCCCGTAGCCCAGCCCCGCGGTGAGCCCCGCGGCGATCAGGCGGCGCTCTTCCCGGGTCAGTCTGGCGCCTGGCACGGGCGCTCCTCTCGTCGCTGCCGAGTATGCGGCGCCACCGATCCCATTGCAACAGTCCGGCGCCGGTTCCATTGCATTAGTCGGCACTGTCATTGCAAGGAATTATCGCTTCTCAACTGGGAGTTCCAGCCTGGAGGACCGTCATGGCATTGAGGGATCGGTGAATACGGACCTAGCCTTTTCCTCGTCAGTGAAACCGACCGCGCTCAGGGGGAGACCACCGTGAAGACCACCGCCCGCACCGCACTCACCACCGCCCTCGTCGGCACCCTGCTGGCCGCCGGGCCGGCCGCTTCCGCCACCGCGGCCACCCCGGCCGCCTCCGCCGCCGAGCGCCCGCACGGCGGAGTCCACTCGGTGCTGGACCGCGCGGTGTCCGAGGCCGGTCTGCCGGGAGCCCGGGCGGAGGTCAGCGACGGCGACTCGACCTGGTTCGGGACGGCCGGCACCGCCGACCTGGACACCGGCCGCGCGATGGCGCCGAAGGACCGGTTCAGGATCGGCAGCACCACCAAGACCTTCGTCGCCACCGTCGTCCTCCAACTGGCGGCCGAGCAGCGGCTCGGCCTGGACGACAGCGTCGAGCACTGGCTGCCCGGCCTGGTGGACGGCCACGGCTACGACGGCTCCCGGATCACCGTCCACCAGCTGCTGAACCACACCAGCGGCGTCTACAACTACGTCGACGCCCCGCAGTTCACGAGCCGCTTCGTCGGCACGCCGTTCCTGCGGCACCGGTTCGACGACCTCACGCCGCGAGAGCTCGTCGAGGCCGCCGTCGCCAACGGCCCGAAGTTCGCCCCGGGGACCGGTTGGGCCTACTCCAACACCAACTACGCGCTGGCCGGGATGATCGTGGAGAAGGCCACCGGCCGCAGTCTCGCCCAGGAGATCGCCGAGCGGATCACCAAGCCGCTCCACCTCAAGAGCACCTACGAGGCGACCGCCGGCGACCCGCGCATCCACGGCCCGCACGGCCGCCACTACTCCACGCTGATGGAGCGGAAGGAGGACGCCCCGGTCTACGACGTGACCGAGCTCAACCCCTCCTGGGGGTACGGCTCCGGCGACATGATCTCCACCACCGGCGACCTCACCACCTTCTTCCGCGCCCTGCTCGAAGGACGGCTGCTGCCGCCCGCCCAGCAGGGCGAGATGTTCACCATGCTGGACACGCGGGGAAACTGGATCCCGGGCACCCGGTACGGCCTGGGCGTCGCCTCACAGGAGCTGTCCTGCGGCACGGTGTGGGGCATGGGCGGCGCGATCAACGGGTCCTGGTCCTACACCTTCGGGACGCGCGACGGCCGCCACCTGCTCTCCACCGAGGTCAACGGCGACTGGGCCAAGGGAAGTTGGGGATCGCCGATCGGGGTCTTCACCGCCGAGCTGGAGGCGGATTTCTGCCCGGCGCCCGCTTCCTGAGGCAGCCGCGGACGACACCAGGTACACGGTCGTGAGACTGGTGGGCTCGTATGTCGAAGTGTCGCGCAATCGCCGTGACGGCGCCGGATGAGATCACCGCGAGTGCGGCAGCACTGCTGAATCAGCTGGTGCGGCCGGCGGGCGATGCTGCTTCGCGTGCCTCGATGACCTCGTGCAGGTGTGCCTCTGCCCAGGCACGTGCCGCTTCCAGCAGATCAAGGAGGCTCCGGCCGAGCGGGGTCAGTTCGTACTGGACGTGCTGGGCAGGTCCGACATGAACGGTTCGGATGACGAAGCCGTCACGCTCCGCCGGCGGTGCGGGGCCGTCGTCTGCGAAGCACTGGACGGTAGACGACCGATCAACGCAGCTGGATCGCAGGGCGACGATCGTCCTCGCACCCGCCCGCCGCACCGTCCACCACGCGTCTACCGCCGCCCGCCAGAGTCATGCCCGTTCCCGAAGCGGGCCGCCGGACGGCGCCCGGCAGACGACTCCCAGGAAGACGCACATGATGCTCCGCAAGGTTCTCGGAACCGTGGCCGCCGCCGTCACGGCAGCCGCCGGCCTCACCTTCGTCACGCCGACCACGGCCTCCGCCGACATCACCAGCGGGGTGCAGTGCCGCCAGTTCGTCGGCGGGATCAGCACGCCCGTCGTATCGCAGCCGGGGCCCATCACGAGGAGTTCGGGAGGAGCCGGGGGCATCGACCCGGGCGCACTGCTCGGCGGCATCTTCTCGGGCGCCCAGTTCATCAAGTCGCTCATCGACGAGGCCAACAAGGCCGCCCAACTCCGCGAGAACCAGGCCGGGTTCGTGGAGAGCCTGGAGAAGAACCTGGAGTACATCACCAAGGGCGAGTACAACATCAGCATCGTCCGAGCGGGCAAGGGCTTCTCGGAGAACATCCTCCAGAAGGCCAACTGCTTCGGCACCGTCAAGTACGACGGGGGCTCCGAGGAGACGGCGCTGTACGACGTGTACATCTTCGACGGCGACGGCCAGGTGTGGAGCAACAACGGCGCCTACGGCTACCAGAACTGGCGGCACTACGGCTTCACCCACTCCACCGGCACGGCGGGCAGCACCACCGACAAGTACACCTACTGGTTCCCCACCACCATCCAGAAGTCCGCCCACGACGCGGCCGACGCCCGCAACCGCGGGGCGGCCGGAAAGCCCGCCCACGGCAAGGTGGTCTCGCTGATCTCCGACAACGGCCTCGCGGTCGACCTCGCGGACGGCAAGACCTTCGCCGGGAACAAGATCTGGGCGTACGGGCCGAACGGCTCCGAGGCCCAGAAGTGGGCGCTGTGGGACAGGGGCAACGGCAACTGGCAGATCGAGACCGACTTCCGCGGCAAGATGCTGATGGACGTCATCCCCAACGACTGGCACACCCACCTGGTGCAGGACAACGGCGGCACCAACCAGCTCTGGCGCTTCGAGGACTACGGCAACGGCTGGTACCGCATCCGCAGCGTCTACAACATGCAGAACGGCTACCCCAACGGTGGCTGCCTCAGCGCCGACTCCCAGGGCGTCCAGCTGGGCGCGTACAACTGCGACCGGAGCGTGGGCGGCGGCCAGCTCTGGAAGCTGATGTAGGACCCCTGCCCAACCCCGGGCCCCGTACCGTCCGCCGACGGTACGGGGCCCGGGCGCGCGCCCGGCGGCCATCGACACACCGTCACAGGACGGATGCCGGGCCGGCCTCCTGGACGTCGGCTACGTCGAGGACGGCCCCACCGACGGCCCTGCGGTGATCTGCCTGCACGGCTGGCCGTACGACATCCACAGCTACGTCGACGTCGCCCCGCTGCTCGCCGCCCAGGGCTACCGGGTGATCGTCCCCTACCTGCGCGGACACGGCACCTCCCGCTTCCTGTCCGACCACTCGATGCGCAACGCCCAGCAGTCGGCGGTGACGCTGGACGTGCTCGCCCTGATGGACGCGCTGGGCGGTACAGGCTCCTGTCGGCCGCCGAACGTTCCGGCGGCGCCCGTCACCGTCCGGCCGCGTAGGCCTGCATCCCCCGCGGGTCCGCGGCGGCCGACAGGAGCCCGGTGCGCGGATCGCGGGCCACCGCGCAGACGCGGCCCTCGCTCCACGGCCCGGCGACCCGTACCCGGTGCCGGCGTCGGCGCAGCTCGGCGATGGCGGCGTCGCCGATCCGCGCCTCGACGACGACCCGGGCCGGGTCCATGGCATGGGGGTGGAAGGAGGACGGGAAGCTCTCCTGGTGCCAGTTCGGGGCGTCGACGGCGCCCTGGAGGTCGAGGCCGCCGCGCACGGCCGGGCGGAGGGCGACGGCCAGGAAGAAGTGCAGGGTCCACTGGTCCTGGGCGTCGCCGCCGGGTGTGCCGAAGGCCAGCACCGGCTCGCCGTCCCGCAGTGCCAGCGAGGGGGACAGCGTCGTGCGCGGACGGCGGCCGGGGGTGAGGGAGTTGGGCAGTCCCGGTTCGAGCCGCGCCATCTGGAGTCGCGTGCCGAGCGGGAATCCCAGGTCCGGGACGACGGGGCTGGACTGCAGCCAGCCGCCGCTGGGGGTGGCGGAGACCATGTTGCCCCAGCGGTCGACCACGTCGACGTGGCAGGTGTCGCCGTTGGTGGCCCCGTCGGCGGCGGTGGTCAAACCACCCTGGCCCCGCGGATCCCCGGGGCCGCCGGGGCCGCCGGGTCCGGTGACGGTCGGCTCGCCGTCGCCGAGCGCCATCGCCCAGTCACCGGCCCCGGGGGCGGCGACGGCGCGCCGGCCGAGTCGTGGCGGCCGACCGCCGGGTCGGCCGGGGCGCAGCTCGGCGGAGGCGAACTCGCCGATCAGCGACCGGCGTTCGGCGTTGTAGGCGGGGTCGAGCAGGTCGGCCGCGGTGACGCCGGCGTGTTCGGGGTTGTCGCCGTACCAGGCCTCCCGGTCGGCCATGGCCAGCTTGCCGCCCTCGATCAGCGTGTGGAGGTACTCCGCTCCGCCGTACCGCGGGCCTTTCGACCCGAAGTCGTCCGGCAGCAGGGCGAGTTGCTGGAGGAAGACCGGCCCCTGGCTCCACAGTCCGGGCTTGCAGACCGTCCAGCCGCCCCACTCGTGGCTGACCGGCTCCTCGTACGTCGCCTCGAAGGCCGCGAGATCGTCGCCCGTGAGCACCCCGGCGTGCGGCACGCCGGAGGTGTCCATCGCCGGGCGCGCGGCGAACTCGGCCAGCGCGGCCGCGACGAACCCCTGTCGCCAGACCTGCCGCGCCGCGTCGATCTGCTGCTCCCGCCCCGCCCCGGCGGCCTCCGCCTCCGCCAGCAACCGCCTCCAGGTATCGGCGAGACGGACGTTGCGCAGCAGCGCGCCCGCGGCCGGCGGACGGCCGTCCGGCAGGTAGAGCGCGGCCGAGCTCGGCCAGTGCCGCTCGAACTGCTCGCGGACCGCCGTGACCGTCGCCCCGATGGCCGGCAGCGCCGGGTAGCCGTGTTCCGCATGCCCGATGGCGTACCGGAGCACCTCGGACAGCCGTTTGGTGCCGTGGTCGCGGAGCAGCAGCAGCCAGGCGTCGAAGGCGCCGGGAACGGTGGCGGCCAGCGGCCCGGTGCCGGGCACCTCGTCCAGGCCGAGCGCGGTGTAGTGCCCGATGGTGGCCGCGGCGGGTGCTCCGCCCTGGCCGCAGAGCACCTGCGGCCGTCCCCCGGCCGGGGCGAGGATGATCGGCACCTCGCCGGCCGGGCCGTTCATGTGCGGTTCGACGACCTGGAGCGTGAACCCCGCGGCCACGGCGGCGTCGAAGGCGTTCCCGCCGTCCTCCAGGACCGCCGTCGCCGTCGCGGTGGCCAGCCAGTGGGACGAGGCCGCCATGCCGAAGGTGCCCTGCAGGGTCGGACGGGTGGTGAACATGCGAGTCCTCCTCGGATTCGGGCCGGCTGCCAGGGATCCCTACCCGGCGACCGACCGGCTTGAAAGCCCACCCGAGTCCCCGTCCATCGACCGGTAGCCGTCCGGGACCGCCCGTGAGGGCCCATGCCGTGACGGCCCCGCACCTCACGGCGGACGGGATGCCAGTGATCCCGGGCGTGGAAGTGCCCGAGGCCTCTTCCCGGCCCCACGTGCTGTGGCGCTCCCGGCCCGGCATCGCGAAGCCGTGGAGTCCACCGACGTTCTCGGCCGTGACCGGCTGGAGGATCGGCGCGTGCCCGTCGGTGTACGACGGCCCGTACAAGGACGTCGTCCATGCCCTCCACACAGGCGAACGGCAGCCGGACCGACCGCTGCGGCCGCGCCGGCGGCTGCTCTTGTGCCGGACCGACAGGTCGGCCGCCGGGCTCCACCGCCGGGTCGTTCCGGGCCGACAGGCCGACAGGCCGACAGGCCGACAGGCCGACCGCCCGGCGCGTGAAGCGGTACGGGGAGGCCCCGCACCGCTTCACACCGCCCTGCGCCACCGGGAATCGACCGATCCCACCCCGTGCGCGGGACGGGTCTGTCAGTGGCTCAGGCGCACTTGACCTGAACCTTGTGCCAAGCGCCGTGGTAGTAGACCTCGACGTAGCAGCCCCTCGGCTTGTCCTCCGCCGAGGCGGTGGTCGCCGTCGCCACGCCGAGGCCGACGAAGGCGACCAGGCCGGCGAGGGCGACGGCCGCGCGCCGCTTTCCGGGGCGGGCGGTGGCGCCGACAGTGGTGCTGGTGGCCATGGATGGACCCCTCTCCTGATGGGCCGGCCCTGCCGGGGCCGGCCGAACGGTGTCGGAACAGGGGCATGTGGCCCCCGCCGCCCCCGACCGGAGGCGGCAGCACGAGAGTGGGCCACGGAAGGGGACGCCGGGGAGGTCACGGTCTGACCTGGCAGAGCCGCAAAAGCCGTGCTCGGGCCCTCTGGACGGGAGTTGTGCGTACGACGACAATCACGGACATGGACCGCGCCGAAGCACTCCGTGACTTCCTGCTCTCCCGGCGGGCGCGGCTGCATCCCGACGAGGTCGGACTCCCCGTCCACGGCACCCGCAGGGTCAGCGGACTGCGCCGGGAGGAGGTCGCCGACCTCGCGGCGATGAGCGTGGAGCACTACACCCGCCTGGAGCGGGGGAACGCCTCATGCGTCTCCGACGGCATCCTCGACGCGGTCTGCGAGGCCCTGCGGCTCAGCCCGGGGGAACGCCGCTACCTGCGCAGCCTGGCCCGGCCCGCCGGCACCGACGTGCCCCGCCTTCCGGACGATCGACGGTCGGACCTGCAAGCGGTACTCGACTCGATGGCCCTCACCCCCGCGTACCTGGTCGGCCCGCGCGGCGCCGTCCTCGCCTGGAACCGGCTCGCCGCCGCCGTCTTCCTCGACTTCGGGCGCCTGCGCCCGCAGGAGCGCACCGTCGGCCGACTGGTCTTCACCGATCCGCGCGTGCGCCGGCTCTACGTCGACTGGGAGGCCAAGGCCCGGGAGACCGTGGGCCTGCTGCGCACCGAGGTCGGCAAACGGCCCCGGGATGCCGCGCTCGCCCGCGAGATCGGCGAACTGCGCGAGCACAGCCCGGTGTTCCGGCGGTTCTGGGACGAGCAGGTGGTGCTGGAACAGACCCATGCGACGCTGCTGCTCGCCTCCCCCCGGGTGAGCGGCCCGCTGCGGCTGTCCGCGTCGGCGCTGCACCCTGCCGACCATCCCGACCTGGTGATCGTGGCGTACACGGCGGTGCCGGGGTCGGATTCCGAGTCCGCCCTGCACCGGCTGGCACGCGCCGTCGCGTCGGCCGAGACGCCTCTCCTTGCCCCGGCGACTCGCCGCCCTGCTGGGCCGGATCGCGACCGGCCGGGGATGACCGACCGGGCATGACCGACCGGCGGTGCGGCCCCTACGACCCCTCCCACCTGCGAATTCGACGGGAACGTGACGCGAACACCTCCGTCTGCTGCGGGGGTGTTTCGTCTTCGTGTCCAGATGCCTTGATCCCTGGTGTCACGGGTCGCCCACGCACAGACTGGCCACTGCACGGTCGTGCAACCACCCCTTGGATCGAGGAAGTTCCACCCGCATGCGTACCTGCCCCAGACCCGGCGCTCCCGAGCCTCACCCGCCGCATCCGGTGGGGAGGTGCCGTCCGTGCTCCGGTATGTGACCCGCAGGGCGGTGAGCTGGTTCCTGGTGATCGCCGTGGCCACCAACGCCACGTACTTCCTGGCCAGTTGGTTCCTCGACCCGCGCTCGAACTTCAAGGAGCTGCGCCCGGTCCGCACCGAGGAGCAGATCTCCCGGGCCCTGGCCCCGTACAACCTCGACCCGCACGAGCCGCTGCTGCACCGCTGGTGGGACTGGCTGACCGGGGTGGCCCTGCACTTCGACTGGGGCCGCTCCCCGGTCGGGGTCCAGGTGAACGGGGAGATCGGCCACCGCTCCCTGGTCAGCGCCGAACTGGTGATCGGCGCGACGATCCTGTCCGTCGTCGTCGGCGTCGCACTCGCGGTCCACACCGCCTCGCGCCAGTACGGCTGGCGGGACCGGGCCGCCCAGGCGCTGTCCATGGCGCTCTTCAACGTCCCGGTGTCCATCGCCGCCCTCGCCCTGGTGCTGCTGGCCATCGGGCTGAACGAACACGCGGGTTGGCACTTCCTGTACGTCGCGGGGGAGAACTCACCCGACGTGGAAGGGTTCTGGGCGACGATCGGCGACCGGCTGCTGCACCTGATCCTGCCGACGCTGACGCTCACCCTGACGGGGTACGTGGGCTACCACCTCACCCAGCGCTCCCTGCTGCTGGACGTCATCGGCTCCGACTTCGTGCGCACCGCCCGGGCCACCGGGCTCACCCGCGCCCAGGCGATCCGTCGGCACGCCCTGCGCACGGCCCTGATCCCCACCGCCCAGTCCGTGGCCTTCAGCATCCCGGCCGTCTTCACCGGCGCGGTCCTCACGGAGACGATCTTCGGCTGGAACGGCATGGGCCAGTACTTCATCCAGACCATCAACAAGAACGACGTGCACGGCACCGTGGCGACCGCCGCCTTCGCCGCCGCCCTGACCGCGATCGGCGCGATCCTCGCGGACATCGCCACCGTTCTCCTCGACCCGAGAGTGCGGGTGAACTGAGATGGGCACCCCTGTGAGTCCCGACGGGACCTCCGAAGGCGTCCTCGCCACCGCCCCCGGGCCAACCGCCGATCCGCTGCTCACCGAGCACGACGGGCACGACGGGCACAACAGCCATGACGGGCACGACAGGCGCTATCTGGGCCGGCGCCGCCTCTACCTGCGCCGCTTCCTGCGCAACCGGACCGCCGTCGCCGGTGTGGTGATCTTCCTGCTGCTCGTGCTGTTCAGCGCGCTCGGCGGCCTGTTCACCCCGTACGGCTACGCGGACGCCGACTTCTCGGCTCTGACCCAGTCCCCCGGCGCCGAGCACTGGTTCGGCACCAACCAGGGCGGCAACGACGTCTATGCCGCCGCCGTGCACGGGCTCCAGCGCTCGCTGGTGATCGCGGTGACCGTGTCCCTGCTGACCGTCGCCATCGCCGCGGTCGTGGGCGCGGGCGCCGCCTACTTCGGAGGCCGGGTGGAGAAGGCCACCCTCGCCCTCGTCCACTTCCTGCTGATCGTGCCCTCCTTCCTCGTCCTCGCCCTGGTCTCGCACCGGCTGGCGGGCGACTGGCGGGTCCTCATCCTCGTCCTGACGGTGTTCGGCTGGATGTCCACCGCCCGCGTGGTCTGGTCGGTGTCGACGTCCCTGCGCGAGCGCGACTACGTGCGCGCCGCGGAGTTCATGGGCGTGCGCCCCCTGCGCATCGTGGTGCGCCACATCATCCCCAACCTGGGCTCCCTGCTCATCGTCAACCTCACCCTGGGCGTGGTCTCCACCGTGCTCAGCGAGACCGCCCTGTCCTTCCTCGGCTTCGGCGTCCAGACCCCGGACGTGTCGCTGGGCACGATGCTCGCCGACGGCGCGGGCACCATCACCAGCGCCCCCTGGCTCTTCGCCTTCCCCGCCGGGCTGACCGTGCTGCTCACCGTGTCGATGACCTTCGTCGGCGACGGCCTGCGCGACTCCCTCGACCCCACGTCCACCACCGGCGCGGCAGGAGGCCGACGATGACCCTCGCACCCGCCCCCCGCACCGGGCCCGCACCCGTCCTGTCCGTACGCGACCTGCGCGTCTCCTTCCCCTCCGAGGCCGGACCGGTGGAGGCCGTGCGCGGCGTCGACTTCGACCTCCTGCCCGGACGCACCCTGGGCATCGTCGGCGAGTCCGGCTCCGGCAAATCCGCCACCGCCCTCGCCGTCATGGGCCTGTTGCCGCCCACCGCCCGGCTCGGCGGCCGGATCCTGCTGGGCGGGCGCGACCTGGCGGCGATGGACGACAAGGAGCTCTCCCGAGTGCGCGGCAAGGACATCGGCATGGTCTTCCAGGACCCGCTGTCCGCGCTCACGCCCATCTTCAGCGTCGGCCGACTGCTCGCCGAGGCCCTGCGCGTGCACCGGGAGCTGTCCAGGAAGGACGCCTGGGAACAGGCGGTGGAACTGCTCGACCTGGTCGGCATCCCCGACCCCCGCGAACGCGCCAAGTCGTTCCCGCACGAGTTCTCCGGCGGCATGCGCCAACGCGTCGTCATCGCCCTGGCCATCGCCAACAAGCCCTCGGTGCTCGTCGCCGACGAGCCCACCACGGCGCTCGACGTCACCGTCCAGGCCCAGATCCTCGACGTGCTGCGCCTGGCCCAGCGGGAGACCGGCGCCGGTCTCGTCCTGATCACCCACGACCTGGGCGTGGTGGCCGGCCACGCCGACGACGTCGCCGTCATGTACGCCGGACGGATCGTCGAGCACGCGGGCGTCGACGAGCTCTTCCGCCGTCCCACGATGCCCTACACCGCCCGCCTGCTGGCCAGCGTCCCGACCGTGGACAGCGGTGTCGAACGGCCCCTGATCCCGATCGGCGGGGAGCCGCCGTCCCTGGCCGACCTGCCCGGCGGCTGCCCGTTCGCGCCCCGCTGCGCGGTGGCCCGGGACGTGTGCCGGACCACCGAACCGGACCTGACCGCACCAGCCGGTTGGCCCGGCCGCGTCGCCTGCCACCGCGCGCAGGAGATCGCCGACGGAAGCCTCGACCCGGCCGGGGAGGCCGCCCCCGTACCACCGGCCGGCTCCGGGGCGCGGACCGCCGGCGACGTGGTCCTGCGCGTCGAGGACCTGGTCAAGACGTTCCCCGTCACCAAGGGGGCCCTGCTCAAGCGCCGGGTGGGGACCCTGCACGCGGTCAACCACGTCAGCTTCGAACTGCGCGCCGGCGAAACCCTGGGCCTGGTGGGGGAATCCGGCAGCGGCAAGACCACCACACTGCGCGAGGTGCTACGGCTGCGCGCCCCCGAGGGCGGCCGCATCGAAGTGGCCGGCACCGACGTCGCCACGCTGCGGTCGGCGGCCCAGGTGCGCGAGCTGCGGCGCGACGTCCAGATCGTCCTCCAGGATCCGACGGACGCCCTGGACCCCCGGCTGACCGTCTTCGACCTGCTGGCCGAACCGCTCCAGGCCGCCGGCGCCGACCGGACGGCCATCCGGTCCCGGGTCCCCCGGCTGCTGGACCTGGTGGGCCTGGACCGCGCCATGGGCGACCGCTTCCCCGCCGCCCTGTCCGGCGGCCAGCGCCAGCGCGTCGGCATCGCCCGCGCCCTGGCCCGCGAGCCGAGGCTGCTGGCCCTGGACGAGCCGCTGTCCGCCCTGGACGTCTCCGTGCAGGCCGAGATCATCAACCTGCTCGCCCGGCTGAAGCGCGAACTGGGCCTGGCCTACCTGGTGGTGGCCCACGACCTGGCCGTGGTGCGCTACTTCTCCGACCGCATCGCGGTGATGTACCTCGGGCACATCGTCGAGTCCGGCGCCACCGAGGAGATCTTCGCCCGGCCCCGGCACCCGTACACGAAGGCCCTGCTGTCGGCGATCCCGGTGCCCGACCCGGAGCGCGAGCGCCACCGCGAGCGGATCGTCCTCGCGGGCGAGCAGCCCAGCGCCGCCCGGCTGCCCGAGGGCTGCGTGTTCGTCGACCGCTGCCCGCTGTACCGGGAGGCCGACGAGAGCGTACGCACGCGCTGCCGCACCGAACGGCCGGCGACCGTCGCCGCCCCGGACGGCTCCGACCATCAGTACGCCTGCCACGCGGTCTGACTCCCGCCCCTCCCTCGCCCGCCGCCTCCCCTTTCTCGCCCCTTCTCACCGATTCCCATCAAGGACATCCCATGCGTCGCAAGCTCGCCCTGCCCCTCGCACTCGTCGCGGCCGTCTCGGTCGCCGCCACCGCGTGCTCCTCCTCCGGCAACTCCCCCGGGCAGGACGCCAAGAACGCCGCCAAGGCCGCGTCCTCGGTCACCGACTACAACCCCCAGCCGTACGAGAACATCAAGGACGGCGGCACCTACACCACCTCGGGCACCTTCGACGAGCAGGGCAACCCCTTCAACGTCAACGGCACCCTGAACGCGCTGCGGATCTGGTCCTGGTACAACGCCGACGCCATCACCTACTCGCCCACCGGCGAGGTCCAGTACAACCCGGACTACTACAGCGACGTGAAGGTCTCGGTCGAGGGCGGCGACCAGAAGGTCGTCATCACCCTCAACCCCAAGGCCGTGTTCAACGACGGCACCCCGATCGACTGGCGGGCCATCGAGGCCACCTGGAAGGCCAACAACGGCTCCAACAAGGACTACGCGGCCTCCTCCACCGACGGCTACGACCGCATCACCTCCGTCACCCCGGGCGCGGACGACAAGCAGGCGGTCATCACCTTCAAGGGCGTCAACGCCTCCTGGTCCGCGCTGTTCACCACCTTCCTGCACCCCCAGGCCGCCACCGTCGACAACTTCAACAAGGCGTACGTCAAGACGGCCCACCCCGAATGGGGCACCGGACCGTACACCGTGGGCACCTGGGACGCCCACTCCGGCAACATCACCTTCGTGCGCAACCCCAGCTGGTGGGGCCGGACGGGCAAGCTCGACAAGCGCGTCTACGTCAACCTGGAGAGCGCCGCCTCGATCAACGCCTTCAAGAACGGCGAACTCGACTACACGTCCGCCGTGGCCGCGGAGAGCCTCAAGCAGGTGAAGACGGTCAAGGACGCCGAGGTCCGCCGCGGCGGCAGTCCCTTCGAGTACTCGCTGTACCTCAACGCCAAGTCGCCCCTCCTCGGTGACATCCAGGTCCGCAAGGCGGTGCAGGAGAGCATCGACCGCGCACAGATAGCGAAGATCCGCTTCCAGGGCCTCGACTACACCGAGCCGCTGCCCGGCTCGGCGGTGCTCTACAGCTTCCAGCAGGGCTACCAGGACAACGTCGCCGCCGTACTGAAGTACGACCCCCAGGAGGCGCGGAAGACCCTGGACGCGGCCGGCTGGAAGCCCGGGGCCGACGGCATCCGCACCAAGGACGGCAAGGAGCTCGCACTCGGCTACACCCTGCTCGGCGACGACCCCATCGAGAAGGCCACCGCCGGAGCGTTCACCGCGATGCTCAAGGCTGTCGGCGTGAAGGTGGACATCAACAAGGTCTCCGAGAACGACTTCTCCAAGGTGCTCAGCGACCGCCGCTTCGACCTGTTCGTCTCCGGCAACCGCTCGACGGACCCCTTCGGCGCGCGGTACCTGTGCGACTTCTACTGCTCGGACCGTGACTCCAACATCACCGGAGCCGGCACCCCGGAGCTGGACGGGGAGATCCGCGCCACCGGGGAGATCGCCGATCTCGGCGAGCAGATCGCGGCCGTCAACAAGGTCGAGCAGAAGGCCCTCCAGCAGTACGCCTTCCTGCCGCTCTACAGCGGACCCTCCACCTACGGGATCCGGAAGGGCCTCGCCAATGTCGGTGCCACCATCTTCTACAGCCCGCTGCCCGAGACCATCGGCTGGCAGAAGTAGCACCGTCGGCGCCCAGGACGTGCGCACCGTCCGCGCCCGGGCGTCGTCGAGCAGTTCGGCGGCCTCGGCGAGGAAGTCGGCGAACGGTCAAGAGCTCGTGCCACAGGTCCCGGGGAAGCAGGTGGACGGGAAACAGGTGGAGGCGTCCCCGAAGGGGAGCCCGGTCCGGTCACGCCGGCGGGATCGGGCCGAGGTAGGTGCCGCCGGAGGCGTCGATGGTCTGACCGGTCACCCAGCGGCCCTGCGGGCCCGCCAGGAAGCCCACCACGTCCGCGACGTCCTCCGGTCGGCCGATCCGGCCCAGGGCGGTGATCGACTCCAGCCCGGCCATCGCCTCCGGGGCGCTCGTCCACCCGGACGTCATGTCGGTGAGGATCACGCCGGGGTTGACGGTGTTCACGGTGATCCCGCGCCGGCCGAGTTCGTTGGCGAGCGGCGCGGCGAGGGCGGTCAGCGCCGTCTTGCTGACGGTGTAGCCGATCTGGAGGGGCGAGCCGATCCGGGCGGCCGCCGAGGCCACGTTCACGATCCGTCCGCCGTCCCGCAGCAGCGGCAGGGCCCGCTGGATCACGAAGACCGGGGTGCGCACGTTGATCGCCATCACCCGGTCGAACTCCTCCTCGGTGATCTGCCCGATCGAACCGGCCAGGTGGATGCCCGCGTTGTTGACCAGGACGTCCAGGCCGTCCTCGCCGTGCTCCGCCAGTCCGGCGGCAAGGCCCTCGAACAACCGGTCCAGCGCGCCGCTCTCGCCGAACCGGGCCCGCACCGCGAACGCCCGGCCGCCGGATGCGGCGATCAGCTCCACGGTCTCCGCGGCGGCCTTCTCGTTGCCGCCGTAGTGCACCGCGACCAGCGCCCCGTCGGCGGCGAGCCGCAGCGCGACCGCCCGCCCGATCCCGCGCGACCCGCCCGTCACCAGTGCCGTCCTGCCGTGCGGTTCACCCATGGCCCGCCACTCCCTTCGTGCCGCCCCGGCCGGATCCGGGGCTCGGTCCGGGCCGTCGCGGCCCGGTGCCGGACGACCCCTCATGCATGCCCGGGACCGGAGGGCTGATGCCTCCAGGCTCGCCCACGGGCCGGTGTTCGCCCGTACGGCCGCCGCCCGCCGGTCAACCGACGCGCCGGCGGGGCCGCGCCCGCGGGGTGCGTCTTTTGCCGGAACCCCTTGACAGGTATAGACCACTCCGCTTGAGTCTGGGGCAGCCCCGCACCGGCCCGCACCCCGGTCCGCCCGTCCCCCACGACGTGCCCCACCCCGCGGGGCCCCGCTCCCCTGCCCCGACGTCCCTACCTCCACGACCGTGCGGCCCCACACCGCACAAGGGGTGATCAAGTGTCCACGAAACGCCTGCTCGCACTGCTCTCCGCCGTCGTCACGGCGCTGGCGGTGGTCCTGCTGCTGCCCGCGGCCAACGCCAGTGCCGCCGTCTGCGCCACGCCCTGGAACTCCTCGGCCGTCTACACCGGCGGCGCCACCGTCTCCTACAGCGGCCACAACTGGCTCGCCAAGTGGTGGACCCAGAACGAGCCGCCCAGTACCGGCGGCTCCGGCGTCTGGTCCGACCAGGGCGGCTGCGGCACCGGCCCGACGACGACCCCCACCCCGACCGTCACGCCGACGTCCACCGGCACCCCGACCCCGGGCGGATTCCCCGTCAGCCAGGCCCAGTTCGACCAAATGTTCCCGAACCGGAACCCCTTCTACACCTACCAGGGCCTGATCGACGCCCTCTCCGCCTACCCCGCCTTCGCAGCCACCGGCAGCGACACCGTCCGCAGGCAGGAGGCCGCGGCCTTCCTGGCCAACGTCAGCCACGAGACCGGCGCACTGGTCTACGTCGTCGAGCAGAACACCGCCAACTATCCGCACTACTGCGACACTTCACAGCCGTACGGCTGCCCGGCCGGGCAGGCCGCGTACTACGGGCGCGGCCCGATCCAGCTGAGCTGGAACTTCAACTACAAGGCGGCCGGCGACGCCCTCGGCATCGACCTGCTGCGCAACCCCAACCTGGTGCAGACCGATCCGGCCGTCGCCTGGAAGACCGCTCTCTGGTACTGGAACACCCAGAACGGGCCGGGCACCATGACCGCGCACAACGCGATCGTCAACGGCTACGGCTTCGGTGAGACCATCCGCAGCATCAACGGCTCACTGGAGTGCAACGGCGGCAACCCCGCCCAGGTGCAGAGCCGCATCGACGCCTACCAGCGCTTCACCCAGCTGCTCGGCACCGTGCCGGGCTCGAATCTGAGCTGCTGAGCGCCCACGACCCGTCCCCACGATCGATCCTCCGGCCGCTTCGCGGAGCGGCCGGAGGATCGTCGAAGCCGGGACGCCTCCTGCTCGGCACCGCTCTGGATCCACGTCGACGGGGCGCTCGGCGCAGCGTACGCGCCGTTCCAGCGCATGGCCTACCACGAGGAGAAGTTCGGCTGGACGCCCGACGCGGACCTGCCCGAATTCGACTTCGGTCTCGTCGTGCCGAGCGAGAGCCACGGGCCCGTCGACATGGTCCCGTCCATCGCGCTGAGCGGGCACAAGCGGAGGCTGCCGCCCCGTCCCCGCCGAGCCCGAGGTGCTCACCCTCGGCACCAAGCCACAGCTGATCACCCTCGCCACCGTGCGGCCCGCCGACGCCTGCTCCCCGAACGGCGGCGGTTGCTGACCGCAGCGGGACACCACCCGCACCACCGGGCCGCGACCGGAACGGCCCTCCGGATGCGGCCCCGCACCGCACTCCCCGCCCGGCGCCTGACCCGGATCACCGGCCGGGGCGCTCTCCGCTGCGCCCCTCCCGCCTGAAGTACCCTCCCCGGAAGCCCACTTCACCCCGTGCTCGCACCGTACGCGCCAGGGGACGTCTTGAAGGTCCTGAAGGTGGCCCGGTAGTCGGCGGGGGACGTGCCGACGTGGCGGTGGAAGGCCGCCCGGAAGGCGGCGGGGCTGCCCAGGCCGCTGAGCCGGGCGACCTGCTCGACGGGTGTCGTGGTCGTCTCCAGGAGTTCGCGGGCCCAGTCGATGCGGGCCGCGGTCAGCCAGGCCATCGGCGAGGTGCCCGTCTCCTGCTGGAAGCGGCGGATGAACGTCCGGCGGGACATGTGCGCGCGGAGGGCCAGCTCGTCCACGCTCTGCCGTCGGGCGAGGTTGTCGAGCATCCAGGTGCGGACCGGTCCGAGCTCCTCACCGCAGGCCGCCGGTCGGAAGCGGTCGATGAACTGCGCCTGCCCGCCCGGGCGTTGGGGCGGGGCGACGAGTGCCCTGGCACGGGCGTTGGCGGCCGCGGCGCCGAAGTCCCGCCGGATGATGTGCAGGCAGAGGTCGATGCCCGCGGTCACGCCCGCCGAGGTGAGGACGTCGCCGTCGTCGACGTAGAGCTGGTTGGGTCGCACGTCGATCCGGGGGTACCGGCGCTGCAGCTCGGCGGCATCCCGCCAGTGGGTCGTCGCGGGGCGCCCGTCCAGCAGCCCGGCGGCCGCCAGGACGAACGCGCCCGTACAGATCGACACGAGGCGGGCTCCGCGCTCGTGCGCCGCGCGGATCGCCGCCAGCGCCGCGGCGGGAGGCAGGCTGTCCGGGTCCTGGTACCCGGGGACGACGACGGTGCCGGCGTCCCGCAGCGCCTCCAGCCCGGCGGACGCGGCGACGGTGAAGCCGCCGCTGTCGACCGGTCCGGCGGCCGGGTCCGTGCAGACGGTGACCCGGTAGTGCGGGTCCGACCCGAAGGTCTGCACCGGGATGCCGAGGTCCAGCGGGAGCACCCCCGGAAGTGCCAGCACGGCGACCAGGTGCCCTTCGGCGGCCTGGGTGCTTCGCGTACTTCGCGTACTTCGCGTGCGCGGCGTGATCGGCGTGATCGGCATGGCACGATCCTAGCGACCCATGGCCCCCGTGCCACTGTCGCGGGCGGGGCCCCGGTTCCTAGCCTGGGGCCATGGACCTCTCACTCGACCTGCCCACCGGCCCCCTGGCCGAAGCCGTCCTCTCCGCCGTGCGGACCACCGAGACCCCGGCGGTGGCCAACCACAGCGTGCGCAGCTTCCTCTTCGCCCAGCTCCTCGCCGCCCACGAGGGCTGCCTGGACGACGCCGCATACGACCGCGACCTGCTGTTCGCCGCGACCGCCCTGCACGACCTCGGCACCGGCAGCCTGGCGAAGGGCGAGGCCCGCTTCGAGGTGGAGGGCGCGGACCTGGCGGCGGACCTGCTGCGGCAGCACCACGTCCCCGAGACGGACGTCGACCGCGTGTGGGAGGCGATCGCCCTGCACGCCTCCACCGGCATCGCCGAGCGCCGCGGCCTGCTGTCCTACCTCACCAGCGAGGGCGTGAGCGCCGACTTCGGCCGCAACGCGGACGTCGTCGCCCCGCACGCGCAGCGGATCCACGCCGCCTACCCCCGGCTGGCCATGGTCCGCTCGCTCGTCGACGCGATCGTGGAGCGGGCGGCCCGCTCGGCGGCCGCGGCACCCCGCTACTCGCTCGGCGGCGAACTGCTCCGCGAACGCCGGGCCGACGGCGTCACCCGCCTGGAGCTCGCCGCCGCCACCTCCCCCTGGGGGGAGTAGCCGCCCGACCGACCACCGGGGCGGACGGCACGCCACGACCGACCGACCGACCGGCCCGGCCCGGACGGGCACGTCGGCGGACGACCGACCACCGACGACCCACGACCGGCGACCGGCGACCGGCGACCGGCGACCGGCCTCATTCGGCGTCGGTCCCGGTCGGTCCCGCCTTCTTGGAGGAGTTCCTCCTCAGGCCTCGTCGAAGCGCTCCCATCAGGTGCCCGGCCGGCCCCCGCGGCCGCGTCCGGGGCTCCTCGGGTACGGGCCAGGGAATCCTCGCTCTCGTGAAGTCGTAGGCGGTCTCGGCGTGTTCGGCCTGGTCGATGCCGACCGTCTCGGTCTTCGGGGAGACCCGGAAGCCGATGGTCCGCTGGATCGCCCGCCCGAGCAGCCAGGAGATCGCGAAGGAGTAGACGGCGACCGCCGCGACCCCGATCGCCTGCTTGCCGAGTTGCCCGGGCCCACCCCCGTAGAACAGGCCCTTCGCGCTCTGGCCGACGTGCCCCGTGGCCAGGAGACCGATCAGCAGCGAGCCGACCGCCCCGCCGACCGCGTGCACGCCCACCACATCGAGCGAGTCGTCGAAGCCCCAGCGGTACTTCAGCGAAACGGCGGCGCAGCAGACCACGCCCGCGACCAGCCCGATCGCGATCGCGCCGAGCATCGAGACCGAGCCGCAGGCCGGAGTGATCGCGACCAGGCCGGCCACCGCACCGGAGGCGGCGCCGAGCAGGGTGAAGACGCCGCGCCGGGCCTTCTCGTAGGCCAGCCAGCCGATCATCGCGGCGGCGGTGGCGACCTGGGTGTTCATGAACGCCATGCCGGCCACACCGTCGGCGGCCAGCGCCGAGCCCGCGTTGAAGCCGAACCAGCCGAACCAGAGCAGCCCGGAGCCGAGCATCACCAGCGGCAGGCTGTGCGGGCGCATCGGGTCCCTCCCGAAGCCGATCCGTCTGCCCAGCACCAGGCAGAGCGCGAGGCCGGCCACACCGGCGTCGACGTGCACGGCCGTGCCGCCGGCGAAGTCGATCACGCCCACCCGGTCGACCAGCCAGCCGCCGTGCCCGTCGTCGGTGAAGAACACCCAGTGCGCGACCGGGAGGTAGACCACGGTGCCCCACAGCGCGACGAACAGCACCCAGGCGGTGAACCTGGCACGGTCCGCGATCGCCCCGCTGATCAGCGCCGGGGTGATGATCGCGAACATCAGCTGGAACGCGGCGAACACGGTGACCGGGATCGAGCCCTTCAGGTCGTCCAGGCCGATGCCGCGCATTCCCAGGTGGTCCGGGTTCCCGATCAGACCGGCGAAGGAGTCCGTGCCGAAGGCGAGCGAGTAGCCGTAGAGGACCCACAGCACGCTGACGATCGCCAGCGCGACGAAGTTCATGGCGAGCATGTTCAGGACGCTCTTGACCCGCACCATGCCGCCGTAGAAGAAGGCCAGTCCCGGGGTCATCAGCATCACCAGTGCGGCAGCGATGAGCACGAACGCCGTGTCGCCCGCGCTGAAGCCCTCCGGCATCGGCGCCTCCTCCTGCTGTCGATGCCACGCCGCCCGTGGAGCCCGTCCCCGCGGCGGCCGCGCGGACCGTGACGAACCGTACCGCCGGACACCACCCGGAGCGGCCGAGCCTTCCCCCCGGGTACGTCGAACGGGCTAGCCCGGCGGCCCTGGGGCTGGGGTCAGGGCGGGGTGACACGACGGCCGCCTCGGCCGGTCGGCCCGGTAGCGCCGGTAACGTCCCGGGTCATGAGGATTCTGGTCACCGGCGGTGCCGGGTTCATCGGTTCGGCGGTCGTACGGGCCCTGGCGGCCGCGGGCCACGAGGTCCGGGTGCTGGACGCGCTGCTGCCCGCCGTCCATCCCTCCGGGGTGATGCCCGTGCTGCCGGAGGGCGTGGAGGCGCGGCACGGTGACGTGCGGGACGCGGCGGCGGTCGAGCGGGCGCTGGTGGGCGTGGACGCGGTCTGCCACCAGGCGGCGATGGTGGGCCTGGGGCTGGACCTGGACGACATGCCCGCGTACGTCGGCTGCAACGACCTCGGCACGGCGGTCCTGCTCGCCGCGATGGCCCGTTCGGGCGTGCGGAACCTGGTGCTCGCCGGGTCGATGGTGGTCTACGGGGAGGGCCGCTACCGGTGCCCGGCGCACGGGGACGTCGCGCCCGGTCCGCGACGCCCGGCCGACCTGGATGCCGGACGGTTCGAGCCCCCGTGCCCCCGGTGCGGCGCCGGCCTGAGCCCCGGGCTGGTGGCGGAGGAGGCCCCGACCGATCCGCGCAGCGTGTACGCCGCCACCAAGCTCGCCCAGGAACACCTGGCCTCCGCCTGGGCCCGGGCGTGCGGGGGGCGCGTCCTGACGCTGCGGTACCACAACGTCTACGGCCCTGGCATGCCGCGCGACACCCCGTACGCCGGGGTCGCCTCGCTGTTCCGCTCGGCCCTGGCCCGGGGCGAGGCGCCGCGGGTGTTCGAGGACGGCGGGCAGCGACGGGACTTCGTCCACGTCCGGGACGTGGCCGGGGCCAACGTCGCCGCGCTCTCGGCGGTCGGCGGTCGGCTTCCTGGCAGTGCCCGGGCGTACAACGTGGGCAGCGGTGAGGTCCGGACGATCCGCGACATGGCGGTGGCGCTCGCCGCCGCCCACGGCGGGCCGGTGCCGGTGGTGACGGGTGAGTACCGGCTCGGCGACGTCCGGCACATCACCGCGGACTCCGCGCGGCTGCGCGGGGAACTCGGCTGGCGGGCCCGGGTCGCCTTCGCCGACGGCATGACGGAGTTCGCGACGGCGCCGCTCCGCGCCTGACGCCCGGCGGCCGGAAGGCCGGTCCCCGGCGGCCCCCCACGCGCCGTGGCTCCCCCGAACGGGTGCTGCCGGACGGGTGCGGCCCGTGCGTGAAGGCGCGGTTCGGCTCTGCCGGGCCACCCGGCGGCTACGGTGACCGCCGTGACAGAAGCTCCCCCTCCCCCGCCGGTCGGCGATGTGGTCCTGCCCTGTCTGGACGAGTCCGAGGCGCTGCCCTGGGTCCTCGAACGGGTTCCGCCCGGCTGGCGGGCGATCGTCGTGGACAACGGTTCACGGGACGGCTCCGCCGCACTCGCCCGCTCCCTCGGCGCGACGGTGGTCGAGGAACCCAGACGCGGCTTCGGTGCCGCCTGCCACGCCGGGCTGCGCGCCGCCACCGCCGAGCTGGTCTGTTTCCTGGACTGTGACGGCTCGCTCGATCCCGCCCAACTCCCCCGGGTCGCCGCCCCGGTGCTGGCCGGCACGGCCGACCTGGTGCTCGGCCGCCGCCGGCCCGCCACCGCCGGAGCCTGGCCCCTGCACGCCCGGCTCGCCAACGCCGTCCTCGCCCGCCGGCTGCGGGCCCGCACGGGCGTCCGGTTGCACGACCTCGGTCCGATGCGGGCCGCCCGCCGGGAGCAGCTGCTGGCCCTGGGACTCGGCGACCGGCGCTCCGGATACCCGCTGGAGATGGTGCTCGCGGCTTCGGCCGCCGGGCTGCGGATCGCCGAGACCTCCGTCGACTACCTGCCGCGGGCCGGCCGGTCCAAGGTCACCGGAACCGTACGGGGCACCCGCCAGGCCGTCCGCGACATGCGGGTGGTGCTGGCCGCGCCGCCGCCCACGCTCCTGGTGATCGCGAAGGCGCCCGTCCCCGGCCGGGTCAAGACCCGTCTCACCCCGCCCTTCACCCCGGGCCAGGCGGCGGCCCTGGCCGAAGCCGCGCTCACGGACACCCTGCGCTCCCTGGACTCGATGCCCGCCGGGCGCCGCCTGCTGGTCCTGGACGGCGAGCCGGGCGACTGGCTGCCGCCGGGGTGGCTGGTCGTCCCGCAGTGCGACGGCGGCCTGGACCGGCGGCTGGCCGACGCCTTCGCGCACGCGGCCCGGCTGGCCCCGGGCGCCCCCGCGCTGCTGGTCGGCATGGACACCCCGCAGCTGGACGCCGCCACCCTGTCGGAGCCGCTCTCCGCCGTCCGACGGCCGGGTGTCGACGCCTGGTACGGCCCGGCGGCCGACGGAGGGTTCTGGGCGCTGGGCCTGGCCCGGCCGACCGCGGAGCTGGCCGCCCGGCTGCTGCACGACGTGCCGATGTCCACGCCGGACACCGGCACAGTGCTCCTGCGCCGCCTGGCGGAAGCCCGCCTGACCGTCCACCGGTTGCCGGTACTGACGGATGTGGACACCGCCGACGATGCCCGGCAGGTCGCCGCCGAGTCCCCCGGAAGCCGCTTCGCCGCCCGGCTGCGAGCCGTGACGACCGCGCCGGAGGTGGCGAGTTGACGGTGGCGGCACCCTGGGTGGACGACCCGTTCGCCGAAGCCGTCCGCACGGGCCGCGGCCCGCTGTGGCTGCGTCACGAGGACGGCCGCCGGCTGCGCCTGGACATCGAGCGCTGGTGCGCTCCCGCGGCCGGCGCCGACCACAGCCTGCTGCGGCGCTGCACCCGCCTGGGCGCGCCGGTCCTCGACCTCGGCTGCGGCCCCGGCCGGCTGGTGGCCGCGCTGTTCACCCTCGGTGTGCCCGTCCTCGGGGTGGACGTGACGAGGACCGCGGTGGCCCGCACGGTCGGTCTCGGCGGCCGGGCGATCTGCCGATCCGTCTTCGACCGCCTGCCCGCCGAGGGGCGCTGGGGTGCCGCGCTGCTGGCGGACGGCAACCTCGGCATCGGCGGCGACCCGGGCGCGCTGCTCCGCCGGGGTGCCGAACTCCTCGCCCCGGAAGGGCTGTTGCTGGTCGAGGTGGAGACGGAGGAGGTGGACGAACGGGCCGTCGTCCGGGTGGAGGGGCCGGGCGGGCGGCTCGGCCCCTCCTTCCCCTGGGCCCGTCTCGGCGGGTCGGCGACCCTGCGGCTGGCCGGCGCGGCGGGCCTCGTCGAGGCGGAGCGCTGGACCTCCTGCGGACGCCGCTTCCTCGCCCTGCGCAAGGGGTGAGACCGGGGGTCTGCCCGTGGTCCCCGACCGGCCGGCCGGCGGCCCGGGTGTCCGGCGGCCGACTGCCCGGGTACCCGGTCACGGGTTGGTCGTCTCCGGCACCGCCCCGGCCATCGCCCGGCGCGCTCCGCCACGCAGCCGCCCGCGCACCGGCGGCACCGCGAGCACCCACAGCAGCGCGGCCCCGTACGCGGCGCGCTGGGCGTCCTCCCCGCCCGTCAGGTAGAGCACCTGCCCGGCAGCCGGTACCGCCAGCCACTCCCACCGCCCGTCCAGCGCGACCAGGGCGACCACCAGCAGCCCGTACCACGGGTAGCTCGGGGCCACGAGCAGCAGCGCCGTCCCGGTCACCAGGAGCGCGCCGCACCAGGGCCTGGCCGGGTCACCGTGCCGCAGGACCCGCAGCACCACCGCCGCCAGCACCAGTGCGGCCGCCCACGGCGTCCAGGAGTCGGGCAGCATCACCCGCAGCAGGCCGAACCGTTCGAGGTGCCCCTGCTCGTACCCCTCCTCCCTCAGGTAGCCGGGCAGGTAGCCGAGCACACCGGTGCCGGAGAGCACGACGTACGGGAGGTAGGCCGCCGCGAAGGTCCCGAGGGCCGTCGCGGCGAGCAGCAGGTCGTTCCCGGTCGGCCGCCGGGCGAACAGCCCGGACAGCGCCCCGGGCAGCGCGAGTGCCGGGAGCAGCTTGGCCGCGGCCGCCGCACCGAGCAGCGCGCCGCCGGCGCCGGTCCGGCGGCGGGCCGCGCAGCCCAGCCCCGCCACCATGAGGAGGGCGCCCAGGGTGTCGGCGTGGGCGTCGTTGACCGCCCAGAGCGCCACGGCCGGGCACCAGCCCCACAGTGCCGCCCGCCGGCTCCGCCCGCCGACGGCGACCAGCGCACCGGTGGTGGCGACCGCCAGCAGGGCGCCACCGACCTGCACGCCGCGCACCCCACCGCCCAAGGGGTGTTCGACGAGGAACCAGGCCTCCGCGACCGGCGGGTAGACGGTGTGCACGGCGGGCCGGTTGATCCGGGTGCAGTCCCCGGCCGCGGTCCTTCGCTCGTCCCAGGCCGAGCACCCGTCCCCGTCCGGGAACAGGCCCGGGTCGCGCAGCCCGGCCAGCGCCGGATCGTCCGGGGTGTGCGCGTACGGGGAGACGCCGGCCGCCTGGACCCGCCCGTCCCACACGTACCGGTAGGCGTCGTCGCTGGTGCGCGGGGGTGCCAGCAGCCCCGTCCCGGCGACCAGGATGCTCCCGGCCAGCACCAGCGGCGCCACGTGACGGTCGGCCACCCCCCGCAGCAGGAGCAGCGCCAACGCGAACAGTGCGGCATCGAGCAGGTACCAGCCGGGGAGCCGCGACCGGTCGGCGAGCGTCCCGCCGCCGGTCACGGTCAGCGCCAGGCCCGCCACCAGCGCGGCGAGCGCCAGCGCGCAGGGCAGGACGCTGCGGGTCCGGTCAGTCCGGTCAGTCACCCGGGACGCCGGGAAGGCCGGTCGCCAGGCCGTCCAGGGCGTGCGGGCAGGGGCATTCCCGGTCGACGGGCAGGGCCTCCAGCGCCTTGAACAGCACGGTGCGCAGCCGGTCGACGTTGCGGGCGAAGACCGCCAGTACCTCCGCCTGGGTGACGCCCCCACCCTTCTCCACGCCGGCGTCGTGGTCCGTGACGAGGGCCAACGACGTGTAGCAGAGCCCGAGTTCACGGGCGAGCGCCGCCTCCGGGTGCCCGGTCATGCCGACCACCGACCAGCCGTTCGCGCCGAACCAGCGGGATTCCGCCCGGGTGGAGAAGCGCGGCCCCTCGATCACCACCAGGGTGCCGCCGTCCACCGGCTCCCAGGCCGCCGAGCGCGCCGCCTCCAGGGCGGTCGACCGCCCCGCCGGGCAGTACGGGTCGGCCATCGACACGTGCACCACGTGCGGCCGCGAGCCGTCCGGCAGCGGCTGCCCGTCGTAGAAGGTCTGCACCCGCCCCGAGGTCCGGTCCACGAACTGGTCCGGCACCAGGAGCACCCCGGGCCCGTACTCCGGCCGCAGCCCGCCGACCGCGCACGGCGCGATCACCTGCCGCACACCCAGCGAGTGCAGCGCCCAGAGGTTGGCCCGGTAGTTGATCCGGTGCGGGGCCAGCGCGTGGCCGCGCCCGTGCCGGGGAAGGAACGCGACCCGCCGCCCCGCCACCTCGCCCAGGACCAGCGCGTCGCTCGGCGGACCGTACGGCGTGTCGACGCGCACCTCCGTGACCGTGTCCAGCAGCTCGTACAGTCCGGAGCCGCCGATCACGCCCAGCTCGGCCTGCGGGGAATCCTGACGCACTGCCATGTGCACCACCTCTCATCGGGAGACGTCCGGTCACCCGCGGGCGCGGGCCGGAAGGAAACGGTCGACGTACGGTCCTACGGTTCGCGGACGGCTTCGTCATCACTCGCCGATCGCCCGGCCCGGCGCGCGCGGCGGATCCGGAGCGCGAGGCCGACGGCGGCCGCCCCGAAGAGGACCCCGGTGATGACGAGCCACCGGTCGAGGTAGACGTCGATCGACAGCCCGGTCGCTCCCGGGTATGGCTCGGACAACCGCAGGATCAGGGGGAACCAGACGAGCAGCAGGAGGCCGGACAGGGCCGCCGGCACGCGCAGGTAATTGATCCAGGGCACGGCCGGCACCGGCCCGGGCAGCCGGCGCAGCACCGATCGGGCCGAGAGGTCGGCGATCGAGTAGAGCGGGAGCAGGATCAGGTCGTGGGCGACGGCCGCGCCGACGAACCAGACCGCCACCGCGAGGGGCCGTTCGGCCACCAGGCGCTGGGCCGCGTAGCCGGTGAGGGCGAAGGAGGCGAGGAGCGCGAGCAGGTGCAGGGGCCGCGCGCCGTACCAGCGGATGACGGGGGTGGGTCGGTCCATCGTCACGTCCTGAAGGTCAGCCGGCCGACCCACTTCGTGTTGTTCACACCGGGGTTGGCGGGGACGATGATGCGGGCGGGGTAGCCGTGGTCGAGCGAGAGGTCGGCCCCGTTGACGTGCAGGGCGAGCAGGGAGAGCGGGTCGCGGATCTGGTTGCCGCGCAGCAGCACGGACGTGTAGGGGCCGGGCGGTTGGACCGACTCCACGAGGACGTCCGCCGCGTCCGGGAGCCCGGCCATGGCCGCGAGCTCGGCGAGCGGCAGTCCGCTCCAGTGCTGGTCCTCGGTGGACCAGCCCTCCACACAGGCGATCGGCAGCCGGGCCGACCGCTGCGGCAGCGCCAGCAGCTGCTCCCGGGTGAACACCCGCACCGGAGCGGCGCCGTACAGCTCCAGTCGCCAGTCGGGGCCGACCATGGCCGCCGTGACGCCGACGGAGGCGGCCGTCTTGTTGATCTGGAATCCGTTCGGACCGTTCGCGGGCTCACGGTTGTGCGGCGCCAGCAGCGCGGTGGCCCGGAGCCGGCCGCCGATGCTCTGCCCGGCCGTGACGGCCATCAGGGCCAGGGAGCCGGCGCCCACCAGGGCCAGCGCACCGCGCCGGGCGATCGTCGGCGGGGCCGGGTCCGCCGCCACGAGGCCGTCCGCGTCCGGCGGTTCGGGCCGGGTGCCGGCGACGCCGGTGCGCAGCTCACCCCACAGCGGGCGCGACCTCAGGGCACGGACCAGTTTCCCGAGCTTGAGCGCGACGTGGACGACGAACGCGGCGATGAACACCCACGCCCCGTAGAAGTGCAGGGTGTAGAAGGAGCCCGGAAAGACGTAGTGGAGCTGGATGTTGAGGATCCCGGTCACGAACTCGAAGACCACCCCGCCGACCAGCGTCAGCAGCGACAGCCGTTCCAGGGCGTGGGCGGCACTGCGCACGGGCGGCCACTCGAACAGCTTCGGGATGACCGACCACAGCTTGGCCAGCACGACCGGCACCAGGACGACGCCGAGCGTCACGTGCACTCCCTGGGTGAGCCGGTAGAGCCAGGAGGGGCGCGTGGGCCAGTCGAAGAGGTAGAAGCCCAGCAGGCCCTTGTCCGGGGTCTGGTCGTTGAGCGGCCCGAGGTCGGGGTTGTACGCGGCGTAGGACAGTGCCCCGGTCACGAACAGGACCGGGATCCCGACGAGCAGCACCGAGCCGAACACCGAGGTCAGCCACGGCCCGCGGATCGGGCTGCGCCAGAAGCCGGGCCGGAACGGTCCCGGCGGGGCGGGCAGCCGGCCCAGCCCGCGCGTGACCGCCGACAGCCTGGCACCGGCCGCGGTACGGGCCCGCGTGAAGGCCGGGCGCAGGCGCCGCCCCGCACGCGCGCCCCATCGCGGCCGGACCCCGCTCCCGGACGGTCCGCCGCCGCGTCCAGCCGTCACCACCGACCACCTCCAGCCGCTCGGATCCCCCGAGGCCCCGGCACACCGGCCCCGCGGCCGGGGAGGAATCGGCGGTTGCCCGTCCTCCACGGCACCGCGGATGACCTGTCTGCCGCGGCTCGCCGCACAGCCAACCACCCCGCCTCGGAGCAGCCCGAGCAAAGCCACACGCGCCGACGAAGAGACCACCCGAACGGGCGGGTCCCGTACCGGCACCCGGACCTCCGCCACCGCGGAGACCCGGACCCGCATCGCACCGCGCGGGGCACGGGCACACGCACCGCCGCTGGAGTGCTGTGCTCCGAGGCGGACTTCCCACGTGATGCGGCTCACTTGTGTCACGACATATGTGTCGCGTAACATGTCCGTTATGAGCACTTCTGCCAACACTCCAGAGAGGATTCCGACCCTCGCCTTCGCCACCTGCTTCTCCGGCGCCCCGTGGAGCGCCGAGCAAAGGAGACAGCCATGCAGTTCGAGAACACCCTGACCATCAACGCACCCGTCGACGAGGTCTTCGCCTACCTCGCGCGGCCCGAGAACCTCCCCCGCTGGAACTACGCGCTCGACACCACCGAGCAAACCTCCCCGGGGCCGATCGGGGTCGGCACGACCTACCGCCAGACCCGCCACCTCCCCCGCCCCGCCGAGGAGCACTTCCGCGTCACCGAGTACGACCCCCCGGGCCTGCTGACCGTGGACGGCGACTTCGGCCCGTTCTCAGGAACCGCCACCTACCGGCTGACCGCGGTCGACCGGCACACCACCCGGCTGGTCAACAGCGTCCACCTCACCGCCTCCGGAGCCCTCAAGGCCGTCGCCGCGCTCGCCGGCCCCCGGATCAAGCACGCCGTCGCCAGGAACCTCGACGTCCTGAAGGACATCCTCGAAACCCGATGACGATCCGTGCACGGCGCACCGTGATGTCCGGCGTCCCGATTGCCGTCCCGGAATTCAGTCCGGAACCGGAACAACCCAACCTGCGACGCCCGGCGTGCCTACTCGAGACGATTTGGATGGCGGGTCGACTATTTTCCATGACGAAGATCAAGAAGGTTTCCGCCATCAGCACCGGCAGAGTGGCGATCCACCCCGAGCATGTGCGGGCGAGCGGAAAGCCACAGCTCTGGTGGGTCATGACCTCGCGGCGGTGGACCGCGCCGCGGCCGATCAACGTGTACGTGATCGAGCACGAGGACGGCCTCGTACTGTTCGACACCGGGCAGGACCGGGCTTCGGTCACCGACCCCGGCTACTTTCCGGGCGGATTCACCGGGCTGATCTACAAGCGGCTGGCCCGGTTCGAGATCGGCGAGAGCGACACCCTGACCGCGAAGCTCGCGGCCCAGGGCTACGACATCGCGGACGTGACGACGGCGATCATCTCCCACCTGCACCAGGACCACATCGGCGGACTGCGCGAGTTGACCCACGCGCAGATCCTGGTCAGTGCCGAGGAATGGGCATCGCTACGTGAGCCGCGGCCGGAGATGCGCGGCCTGCTGCGCAGCCACATCGAACTGCCCGGCCTGCGCTGGACCCACCCGCGGTTCCGGAAGACGGACGACATCGCACCCTTCACCGAAGGCCACGATCTGTTCGGGGACGGTTCGCTGGTACTGGTCCGGACGCCCGGCCACACCCCCGGCTCGATGTCGCTGCTCGTGCGCCGTCAGGGACGCGGCCCGCTGCTCATGGTCGGCGACCTCACCTATGACGACCACCTGCTGGAAGAAGGCCACATCGCCGGCGTCGGTGCCAAGGGCCCGCTGCACGCCACCACCGCGCAGGTCAACGAGTTCCGCCGCCGCAACCCCGGCCTGAAGATCCTGGCCGCCCACGACCCGAACGCCGCGGCCGCGCTCGCCACCAGCGAGAGGACATGACGCCCGCGTCCCGCCGGGGAACTCCCTTGGCTGGTCCTGGCCGTACGGCGCGAAGGCAGCCGTCGACCAGGCCCGGCCGGTTGAGCGGTCCCGACTGAAGAGGTGGTCGACGCCGGCGACGTTCCGGGTTGCCGGCGCGTCCACGCGGGCGTGGACGCGCCGGGTCAGGCCGAGGCGCACCGCCGGGCGGGTGGCCCGGTGCTCGCTCGGGGAGGTCAGGCGGAGGCGAACTCCACGTACTCGATGATCGCGCCACCCGGGTGCCGGAGAGTCGCGTTGCGGCCGGTGGGCACCGCGTTGGGGCCGTCGAGCAGGGTGCCGCTGTCGAGGATCTCGTCCAGCGAGTCGACCAGCACGGTGGCGTGGGTGTCCCGGTACGGCGCGAGCGCCTCGGGCGAGCCGGCGATCAGCAGGAAGCCACCGACGCCGGCCAGCTCCAGGTCGCGGTACTCGAACCGCAACCGGGGCGGCTCGCCGGCGAGGGCGACGAAGGTGGGCAGCGCGGTGTCGAGATCGTCCACGTAGACGCGGGCGAGGGTGGCGAGTGCAGGCATGGCAGCGCTCCGGAGGGCAGACGTGATGGGCCACTGAAGATCGTTTCGACTTTCCCGAAATATCAAAACGATCGGCATACTACTGCCATGACAGACGACCTGGAACTGGCAGCCGTGCTGCACGCACTCGGTGACCCGGTGCGCCTCGCCCTGGTCCGCCGGATGGCGGCCGAGGGCGAGAGCGCCTGCAGCCCCGACTGGCTCACGGTGCCGCGGTCGACGCTCTCCAACCACTGGCGCATCCTCCGCGAGGCCGGTCTCACCACCACCCGCCAGGAGGGCAAGAATCGCATCATGGCGCTGCGCCGCCCGGAACTCGACGCCCGCTTCCCGGGGCTGCTCGCCTCGGTGCTGGGGGAACTCTGAGCGGCCGGCTCGGCGTTCGGGGCCTGCCACGTCACTGGTGAAGCGGTGGAGCCCGCGCGGCGCCGACGTGATCGAGTGGTACGACTACTTCCTCTACCGCGGCGGGTCGACCTTCTCCACCGGGCCGAAGTCGCGGAAGGTGCCGTAGGTACGCATCCGGACGCCCCGCAGCTCGGTCTTCTTGTCGTAGCGGACGGTGCGGCCCTGGGCGTCGATCCACTGGTCGAGCTGGAAGCTCTCCACGCTCTTGCCCTTGAGGATCTTGTACTGCTCGGGCTCCACTGCCTTCATCTGTTCCAGGTCCACCGTGCCGGAGAGGTGGTAGCACGGCGTGCCCTCGCAGTCCTCCATCCCCTTGCGGGCGGACGGGCCGAGGGCCAGCACCGCCTTGGCGTAGCCGTGGTAGTCGGCGATCCGGTTGCCGAGCGGGGAGGTGCGCCAGCTGCTGCCGTTCCTGATGTAGGTGGTGCCGTCGTCGGTGACGACGACGCTGGGGCTGTCGTTCGCGCTGCCGATCATGTCCTCGCCGCCCACGCTCATGAACTCGGCGAGCCGACCGGAGCGGATCGGACCGTTGAGGTTCACCCGGGCCTTGATGACCGCGCTGATCGGACCGCCGTCGGAGATGAAGTCCTGGGTGGCCGCGTACGGCGTCCTCTCCGCGAGCGCGAGCGCCGCCTCCGGGTCGATCACCCCGCCCGCCGTGGCGGCGACCGCGGTGGCGGTGGGCGCGGGCGTCGCGACGGCGCTGGGCGGCGGGGTGGGAGTCGCCGTGGGCGCGGAGGTCGGCACGGCCTCGGGCGTGGTGGCGACCGCGGACGCCGTCGAGGACGCGGCCGGCGCAGCGCCGTCGTCGCAGCCCACCAGACCGACGAGGGAGACCGCCGCGACGGCGACGGCGAGCACGGTGGAGCGGCGCATGATCAGGAGACCCCCGGTCGAACCAAGAAGCGAAGAGACGGGGCATCCTGCCACAGCACCTGGTCCGTGATCGAACCGTTTCCTCGCCGCGGACGCCCCTGACGGGAGCTCAACGCGCGTACGCCGTCTCAAGCAGTCCGTTTCCTTCGTCCGGCACGGACCGCTGGTCCACCCGTCCTGGGTGACGCGGGCGCGCCGCCCGCCACCGCTACGAGAAAGACCTGTGCGGCTACCTGACCGTCTGCGTCACGATCAGCCCGCGAGGGAGTCGGTCTCCCCCGGTGGCGGAGTGGTGACGGAGGTTCACGTCGACGGCGGTGGTCACAGGGCGCCGATGGTCTTCGACGCGTGGTCGGCGACCTGGCGCGGTGTGAGGCGGGCGGTGTCGATGACCTCTGCGTCGGGCCGCGAGCCAGCCGCCGTACGCCTCGGTGTAGACCGGCAGCTTCCGGCGGCGGAAGGCGCGGACCTTCTCGTTGCGCGCCTCGTCGTCGGGGAATTCGACGCCGGCGGCGATACGGGCGCCGACGGCGACGGCAGCCCCGACAGCGGGACACGTCGGATTCCGTCACTCTCGGCTCGCCGACCCGGATCACCGCGACGGCACCGCCGTCGGGCGCGTCCCGCGGCAAGATCGTGGACGTCAGGGTGCTGGTGAACGGCTGTCTCTCCGCGTCCGGCCCCGCCGACGAGTTCACGTACCCCGGCTGACTCCGGCCGACGGCAGTACGTGCCACGCCTTCGACGCCCGCGCGGACGGGCGTGGGACACGAGAGACGCCCCCTGATGAGGCGCTGTCGTCAGGCTTCCGTGTCCGTACGCGCCAGGATGCCTCTGAGCAGCCCCGTGGCCTGGCCCACCTCGATGAGGTAGCCGTCCGGATCGCGCATGTAGCAGCGCAGTTCGGCGCGGCGGTCGATGGGCGGGGTGAGGAACTCGGCCCCTTTGGCGCTCGCCGTGGCGTAGAAGTCGTGGATGTCCGCCACCCGTACGTTCAGGAAGCTGGAGACGGTGCCGGGATCCTCCGGTGTGCGCAGGATGACATCGGGTTTGTCGTCGGTGGGCCCGCCGCCCGGGTTCATGATGATCCAGCTGTTGGCGACCTTGACGATGCAGGGGTTCTCGTCCAGCACCACCCGTCCGCTCAGGACGTCGGCGTAGAACGCCCGCGAGCGAGGGACGTCGCTGACCGTGAGGAAGTGTGTGAGCAGTAGCCCCTCGGCCGGCGCAGGAAGATCGCCGGCTGTGGCGCCGGCAGACGTGACGTCGGACATGTGTCGAGCGTATGGCGCGCATGGCCGTGCCGCATTCTCGGCAGGTGCGCCTGGGGCTGGACCGGCGGTGACCGCTGTGGCCGGCTGGGCCGCCCGGCGGCGCGACCGACCCGGCATCGCCCACCGCTCTACCGGCGCACCACCGCCCTTGCCAGACACTACGGTGACCGTACTATGGTGGCCGGTGTGACGAAGAAACGCTCCATGCAGGAGCCCACCTTCCTGCTGCTCACCGCGCTCGCCGACCAGCCACGGCACGGCTACGCGCTCGGCGACGAGGTCGCCGCGGTCTCCGAGGGGCGGGTCCGGCTCGGCGCCGGCACCCTGTACGGCACGCTCGACCGGCTGCTCGCCGAAGGCCTCATCCGGGTCGAACGGGAGGAGACGGTCGCCGGGCGGCCCCGCCGCGTCTTCGCCCTCACCCCGACCGGGACCCAGGCCCTCACGGGCGAGAGCGACCGGCTGCGCGCCGCCCTCCGCGAGGCCGACCGGCGCCTCGCCATCACCCGGAACAGGCTCGCAGGAGGCACGGCATGACCTCGCACCAGGAGCACCAGGAGCAGAACGGCCGGAAGGGCCGGAAGGACCACCGGGGCGCCCGCCTGACGACCCACCTGCTGCGCCGTGCCCTCGCCCTCTACCCGGCCTCGTACGGCACCCACGCGCTGGCGGAGGTCGCCGACCACGCCGAACGCCGCGTCCGCGCCGCGTCCCCGCTCGCCGCTCTGCGCGAGGTCGCCGACGTGGCGGGGCACGGGCTGCGGGTCCGACTCGGCCTGGTCTCCCACCTGCCGACGGGCCGGGCCCTGGCCACCGCGGCCCCGCTCGCCGCCGCACTCGCCGGCAGCTACGCGGCCGTCCACCTCTGGTGGGCCGTCCGGACCGCCACCGACCCGGACGGCGGGGTACGCGTCGGATCGCTCGTCGCCACGGCGGCCCTGCTCGTCCCGGCGGCGCTGATGGCCGTCGCGGCCCTGGCCGGCCGCTGGACGACGGCCCGGGTCCTGGCGGCGGCCACCGTCGTGGCCCCGCTGCTCGTCCTGTCCGCCGACCCCGAGCTGCCCGGTGCGCAGGCGCACGTCCCACTGACCTACGCCCTGCAGGGCCCGGACACCGTGCTGTTCGCCCTCAACGCCCTCGTGCTGCTGATCGCTCCGCCGGACCGCACCACGCAACCGCGCCCCGCCGTACCGTGGGGGGTCGTGATCGCTCTCACGGCCTCGGACGCCGTCCTCACCCAGGCCCTCGGCCCCGGCGAGGGGACGGTCTTCCGCACCGGATTCCACGTCCTCGCCCCGGTGGTCGCCGGCGCGGCCGTCGCCTGCAGCACCCGCACGGTCGGCTCCGCGGCCCTGACCGCCGTCGTCCTGGGCGTGCCGCCCGTGGTCGCCCCCGTACTGACGGGCTCCTACATCATGAGCGCGACCGCGCTCCTGTTCCTGGTGGCGCTGTTCACCGTCGGGTACGCGGCCGCCCTCGCCGTGGTCCGGCTGACGGACCGGTTCACCCCGCGCACCGGACGGCAACAGCGCTGATCCCCGGACGCGGCCGAGTCGGCCGGGCCGGCGGTACCCCGCCCGCGCCCGGCCGCTGGAGGTCCCCTCGGCCGCGGATGCGGGTCACCGGGCGGCGGCCGACCCTTCGGCAGGCTCGGTGCGCTCGGCGGGCTCGGTCTGCTCGTGCTCGGTGTCCCGGACGACGACGACCGGGCAGGAGGCGTGGTGGACGCAGTGCTGGCTGACCGAGCCGAGCAGCGCTCCGACGAAGCCCCCGTGGCCGCGGTTGCCGAGGACCAGGAGTTCGGCACCCTCGGCGACCTCCAGCAGGACCTGGGCGGCGTTGCCGTACTCCACCCGTTCGCGCACCTCGACCGGGTACTGCGGGCCCGTCTCCTCCGCGACGGCCTCGGCGAGCGTCTTTCCGGCGTACCCGGCGACGACCCCGTCGTCCACGTCGGCCACCGGCACGCCCCAGTGGTAGACGGCCGGGTACTCCCAGGTGATCACCGCCTCGACCGCGGCTCCGACCAGGGCGGCCTGACGCACTGCCCACCGCAGGGCGGCACGGGAGGACGCCGATCCGTCGACGCCCACCACGATCCGCCGCTGCGCCACCGTGTCGTTCATGTCGTTCCCTTCCTCATACCTTCGGATTGTGGATCGCCGACCGGACCCCGGTCAGCGCAGGTCGAAGACCAGGCGGGCGGAGACCTTGCCGCTGAGGACTTCGTCGAAGCAGGTGTTGACGTCCTCGAGTCGGCGGGTCTCGCGGATGACCCGGGTGCGGCCGAGGGCGTGCAGGCGGAAGACCTCGGCGAGGTCCTCGCGGGTGCCGACGATCGAGCCGATGACCTTGGTGCCGTTCAACACCGTTTCGAAGACGGGGAGTTCGAGTTTGCCGCCGGCGGGGAGGGCGACCAGGACGAGGGTTCCGCCGCGGCGCAGGGCGCCGTAGGCGGCCTGGAAGGAGGCGTTGCTGACGGCGAGGGCGATCGCGGCGTGGGCGCCGCCGAGGGCCTGGACCTCGGTGGCGACGTCCTGGGTGCGGGCGTCGATGACGTGGTCGGCGCCGAGGTCGCGGGCGAGGGCGAGTTTGTCGTCGGTGACGTCGACGGCGATGGTCTCGGCGCCGCAGAGCCGGGCGTACTGGAGGGCGAGGTGGCCCAGGCCGCCGATGCCGGAGACCAGGACGCGGGTGCCGGGGCGGGCGCCGGAGACCTTGAGGGCCTTGTAGGTGGTGACGCCGGCGCAGGACAGCGGGGCGGCGTCGAGGGGGTCGATGCCGTCGGGGACGGGGACGACGTAGTCGCCGTGGGCGAGGGCGTACTCGGCGTAGGCGCCGTCGACGGAGTAGCCGCTGTTGTGCTGGTGGACGCAGAGGGTCTCCCAGCCGGAGACGCACTGGTCGCAGCGTCCGCAGGCGTCCGCGAGCCAGGGGATGGCGACCCGTTCGCCGACCCGGACGTGGCGGACCCGCTCGCCGGCGGCCTCGACGATGCCGACGCCCTCGTGTCCGGGGACGAACGGCGGGCTGGGCTGGACGGGCCAGTCGCCGCGGGCGGCGTGGATGTCGGTGTGGCACAGGCCGGAGGCCTCGATCCGGACCCGGACCTGGCGCGCGGCCGGCTCGGGTACCCGACGGTCCTCGACGACCAGCGGTGCGGTGAACTCGCGGACGACGGCGGCCTTCATGGCGGTCCTGCCCTTCTCACGGTGACGAAGGCGGTTCCGGTTCCCACCGGTCCCGCGCTGCCTCCATCCCACCGCCTCGGCCCGGCGTCCGCTGGGGCCGGGAGGTCCACGCGTCCGAGGCCGAAGGTCCCCCATCGCGCCGGGACGGCCCGGCTGCAAAAGAGACGCCGCCGTCCGCCCGGGTGACGCGGGTGGTCGAGGTGTCGCCGTGACGAGCGCCGGCGTGGCGGGCGGTGCCGTGGCGGCCCGGAGCGGTCGCTGCCGGTCCGGGCCGCCGCGGCGGGGTGTTCAGGAGGTGGTCAGACGGTCCGTCATCGTCCGGACGATCGCGCCCTGGTGGGTGGCCAGGTAGAAGTGGCCGCCGGGGAAGACCCGCAGGTCGAAGGAGCCCTCGGTGTGGTCGGCCCAGGCGGCGACCTCGTCGACGGTGGCCTTGGGGTCTTCGTCGCCGGTCAGGGCGACCAGCGGGCAGCGCAGGGCCTCGCCCGGCTCGTAGGCGTGGGTCTCGGCGGCCTTGTAGTCGGCGCGGGTGGCGGGCAGGATCATGCGCAGGATCCCTGGGCCCCGACCAGGCCCGATACCCGGACGGCACCCCGCCCCGGACGCGGCGGCGTGAACCGCACCACACACGTCCTGCCGGTCACCGCACAGGTGTCGGCTGCGCATGAACGGCGCCGCGCCACTCGCCGCGCCACACGCCGAACACACCCGCGCGGCCGAACGCACTTTCAGCCGATGTACTCCCTGAGCACGAACCGGTCCCGCCATGCCTCCTGCAAGAGCGCCCCCAGGACCCTGAGGGCATCGGCGTCCTCGCCGAAGGCGCAGAACGTGCCCGGCTTGTGGTCGAACTCGAAGAACAGCAACGGGGAGAAGGCTTCGCGATCGATCAGGCGTCGACCTTACGAAGTCGCACCGACAGACCCGGTCCCTACGAGCGGTGCCTCGAACCGCCCTTCCCCACCGATGCCATCAGGGCCGCACCCGGGTTCAGACGCCGTCGTCCGCCCCGGCCGCGGGCGGCTCGGGGCGGGTTCCCGCAAGCCTCTCGGCCAGGTCGGCGACCTCGCGACGCAGGGCTGCCACCTCTGCGGTCAGGGCCTCCAGGGGTGCGTCCGCGGACGCGGTGGCCGCGGCGGTGGGCGTGGCCGCGGGCGACGGCGACCCGCCGACGTCCTCGGCGTCCGCCCCGCTCCCGTCGAGTCGGAGAAAGCTCGCCAGCGCCCCCGCGAGCACACCCAGCACGGCGATCCCGGTGACCATGATGGCCGTCGCCACCCAGCGCCCCGACAGGGTCTCGGGAACGATGTCCCCGTAGCCGACCGTGGTGAGGGTGACGATGCCCCACCACAGGGCATCGCCGACCGTCGCGAACTCGGGGTTGACCGGGCTCTCGGCACGGTACGCGGTCAGCGAGCCGACCACCACGATCCCGATCGCCACGACGGCGACCCGCCCCAACTGCTGGAACAGGTGGCGGGCTCCTCGGCTGACCATCACCAGACGGGCCAGCCGAGCCAGGCGCAGCATGACCGCGAACCGGCCCGCGGACGCGCCGGGGAGCAGGAACCACGGCGCGGTGGCCACCACCACGAACAGGTCGAAGCAGCCCAGTCCGGTTCGCCCGTAGTGGTGACGGCGACGGGCGTGCACGACGTAGTCGGCCAGGAACACCAGCCAGGTGGCGATGCCGACGACGACGCCGACCGCCCCGCCCGACTGCGGGACGATGACGAACGGCAGAAGGGCCGAGACCACGAGCGGCAGCCGCATGGCGGCGTCGAAGCGCTTCAGGAACGCGGCGTCGCGCGCCGACCGGGGCTCGCCCGGCCGACACTCCGTTCCGGGGGCACCGTCCATGCACGCGAGCATGCCAGACCGGCCGCGGCGTTCCCGTGAGCGCGGCACCTGTGGCGCCGACACGGAGCTGCCGCGCTCCGGCGGACCTTCGAGTTCAGGACCGACCGAGTTCAGGACCAACCGAGTTCAAGACCGACCGGCGGCGGTGGAGTCCCGGACGTTCAGCGCCCAGTCGTGGCGACGTACGACGCCGGGCTCGGCCTCCCCCGCCAGCAGATCACTCAACAGGGCCGCACACGCGCGCCCGTACTCCGCGGCCCGCAGGTCGACGGCCGTGACCGGGGGACTCGAACCGCGCGCCGCGGCGCCGTCGACACAGACGGCCACCAGCAGGTCGGTCCCCGTCCACAGGCCGGCCCGTGCCGCCGCCGCCAGCACGCCCGGCACCGCGCCGTCGGGGGCGCACACCACCGCGTCCAGGCCCGGGACGCCGGCGATCAGGTCCGTGGTGGCGGCCTCGGCCTCGGCCGGTGTGGCCGCGAACGGCACCGTCCGCAGGAGCACCTCGGTGCCGTGGCGCGCGCTCCAGGTGTCGGCCGCCGCCCGGAGCGCGGCGGCCCAGTCGGAGCCGGGGCCGGGCGCCAGCAGGGCGGGGCGGCGGGCGCCGCGCTCGGCGAGGTGGTCCAGCAGCGCGGCCAGCGAGGCGGCGTTGTCACACACCACGGCCCCGCTGGGTGCGGCCCCGCCGCCGAGGTAGCGCTCGCCGGTGACCACCGGCACCCCCGCGTCCAGCAGGTGGGGGACCTCCGGGTCGTCGACCTCGGGGTCGATCACCAGCAGGCCGTCCACCCGGGCGGCGAGTCCGCCGCCGGACGCCGTGCCGGGGGCCAGCAGGACGAGGTCCAGGCCGTCCTCCCGGGCCCGCTCCACCGCGCCGAACGCCAGGTTCATGTAGTACTCCAGCCGGGTCGCGGTGCGCGGCAGGTGCAGGCCGATCGCACCGGTGCTGGAGCGGCGCAGGCTGCGCGCCGCGGTGTTCGGCCGGTAGCCGAGCCTCCGGGCCACGTCCTGTATGCGCCCGCGCGTGGTCTCGGACACCCGGCCGGAGCCGCCGAGCGCGTTGGAGGCGGTGCTCTTCGACACCCCGGCCGCCCGGGCCACGTCGATCAGGGTCACGGAGCGGCTGGTCACAGCCAGGAAGTCTAGACGCAGCCCGGAACAGGCCACCCGCTCCGGTACGCGCTCCTTGCTGGAACGTTCCAGCAATGCATAAGGTGCACGTGCTGGAACGTTCCAGCAGCGGCTGCCGACTTCTGACGCGGTGCACGTGCGACCGGAAGCATGCGGGCCGCGCGAAACCCGATCACCCCAGGAGCCATCCGCATGACGCGGGGATTCGACGTAGTGGAAACCGGTATCGCCGACCTGCGCGCAGCGCTGGAGAAGGGCGAGACCACCGCGGTCGGGCTGCTCGACGCCTACCTCGCACGGATCGAGGCGTACGACCGGCCGGGCACCGCCACCGCGCTCAACGCGATGGTCGTGATGAACCCGGACGCCCGCGCCGACGCGGAGGCCTCCGACGCCCGCCGCGCGCGCGGCGAGACCCTCGGCCCGCTGGACGGCATCCCGTACACCGCGAAGGACAGCTACCTCGCCAAGGGCCTGACCGCCGCGGCCGGCTCGCCGGCCTTCGAGCACCTCGTCGCCCAGCGCGACGCCTTCGCCATCGAGCGGCTGCGCGCCGGCGGGGCCGTCCTCATCGGCCTGACCAACATGCCGCCGATGGCCAACGGCGGCATGCAGCGCGGCGTCTACGGCCGCGCCGAGAGCCCGTACGACGCCGACTGGCTCACCAGCGCCTACGGCTCCGGCTCCTCCAACGGCTCGGGCACCGCGACGGCCGCCTCGTTCGGCGCCTTCGGCCTCGGCGAGGAGACCTGGTCATCGGGCCGGGCACCCGCGTCCAACAACGCGCTGTGCGCCTACACACCCAGCCGCGGCGTCATCTCGGTGCGCGGCAACTGGCCGCTGGTGCCGACCATGGACGTCGTGGTCCCGCACACCCGCACCATGGCCGACCTGTTCGAACTGCTCGACGTCATCGTGACCGACGACCCGGACACCCGCGGCGACCTGTGGCGCGCACAGCCCTGGATCCCGCTGCCCGCGGCGTCCCGGGTCCGCCCCGCCTCCTACCCGGCGCTGGCCCCCGCGGACACGGCGGCGGCGCGCGCGGCCCTGGCCGGCAAGCGGGTCGGCGTGCCCCGGATGTACGTCAACGCCGACCCCGACGCCGGAACGAACCCCGACGGCGGCATCGGCGGCAGCACCGGACAGCGGATCGACACCCGCCCCTCGGTGATCGACCTGTGGAACGCGGCGCGCCGTGACCTGGAGGCGGCCGGCGCCGAAGTGGTCGAGGTCGACTTCCCCGTCGTGACCAACTACGAGTCCGACCGCCCCGGCGCGCCCTCGCTGCTCACCCGCGGGCTGGTCGGCCGCGACTTCCTGAAGGTGGAGATCGAGGACCTCTCCGCTTGGGCCTGGGACGACTTCCTGCGTGCCAACGGCGACCCCGCGCTCGCCACCCTGACCGAGGTCGACGGCGACCGCATCTTCCCGAAGTGGGAGGGTGAACTCCCGGACCGCTACGACGGCTTCGAGGACTCGATCAGCGACTACCCGCGCTTCGTGCGCGAGCGCCCGTACGCGTCCTTCACCGACATGCCGCACCTCGAAGAGGGACTGCGCGGGCTGGAGGAGACGCGCCGGATCGACCTGGAGCAGTGGATGGACGAACTCCGCCTGGACGCGGTGGTGTTCCCCACGGCCGCCGACGTCGGCCCGGCGGACATGGACGTCTGCGAGGCGTCCGCCGACCTCGGCTGGCGCAACGGCGTCTGGGTCGCCAACGGCAACCTGGTCCCCCGCCACCTCGGCATCCCGACCGTGACCGTCCCCATGGGCACCATGACCGACACCGGCATGCCCGTCGGCCTGACCTTCGCCGGCCGCGCCTACGACGACAACGCCCTGCTGACCCTCGCCGCCGCTTTCGAGGCGACCGACGACCGCCGGACGGTACCGCCGCGCACCCCGCGGCTCACGGCGCAGTGACCTGACGGCGTCGCGGCACCGCCCTGCGCGGTGCCGCGGGCCTGCACCCCCAGGTCGCCGTCTCCACCCTCGACCTGCTGACCGCGAACGACGTCACCGTGGAGGCCCGGGTCGGCGCGGAGTCCGACGGCCACCAGTCCGCCGACCGGTCCGTCTTCGGACGCGACGCACACTGACGGCACACGCCCGCCGAGCCGAAGGGGCCGGCCTCCCACCGTTCCACCGATCGGGCGAGCGAGGCCGCCCAGGTGGTCACAGCGGGGTGCCGGTACCGGCGGGGTCGGTGGGCAGGGACGCGATGTCGATCGCGAGGTAGCCCGACGAGGTGCCCGCGATGAGCAGCCCGTGGCCTTCCGCCAGTGCCTCGACTCGGTCCGCCAGGTTCAGTGTCTGCCCGGTCCGGGTGTGCGGGTCCCAGATCCGCACCGTCTTGTCGATGCCGCCACTGGCCACCCGCGCCGTGCCGTCGGGCGCGTCGAACGCCACCACCGCGCTCACCCAGTGGTCGTGCCAGGTCAGGGGTGCGCCCTCCAGGGCGCCGGTGGCCGGGTTCCAGACCCGCACCGTCCCGTCCTCGCCACCGACGGCCATGCGTGGCGCGCCGTCGGCCGCGGTGAACGCCGCCGCCTTCCGCGCCCCGCTGGTGCTCCCGGTGAGGGGGCCGTCCTCCTGGGTGCAGGTGACCGGGTTCCAGATCCGCACGTTCCCGTCGCTGTCGGCGACGGCCAGGCGCGCAGTGCCGTCGGCGGGGGTGACCACCATCACCGAATCCACCACCCTGCCGTTCCCGGTGAGGGGCACGCCCTCCTGGGCGCGGGTGGCGGGGTTCCAGATCCGCACCGTCCCGTCGCCGTCGCCGGCGGCCAGGCGCGGCGTGCCGTCGGGCGCGGTGAACACCGCCACCGCGCGCAGCCAGCTGGTGTGGCCGGTGAGGGGCGCGCCTTCCTGCCTGCCGGTGGCCAGGTTCCAGATCCGCACCGTCTTGTCGTGGCTGGCGGTGGCCAGGCGCGCAGTGCCGTCGGGCGCGGTGAACACCGCCACCGCCATCACTCCGTAGATGCTGTCGTCGGCGGGTTCGCCTTCCTGGGGGCGGTCGGCCGGGTTCCAGATCCGCACCGTGTGGTCCTCGCCGCCGGTGGCCAGGCGCGGGGTGTCGTCGGCCGCGGTGAACTGCACCACCGCGCTCACCCAGTGGTCGTCGCTGGTGACGGGTACGGCTTCCAGGGCGCCGGTGGCCGGGTTCCAGACCCGCACCGCCCCGTCGAAGCCGCCGGTGGCCAGGCGCGGGGTGCCGTCGGCCGCGGTGAGCACCATCATCGCCGCCACTCCGAAGTTGTGGGTGATGGTGTCGCCCTCCTGGGTGCCGGTGGCGGGGTTCCAGATCCGCACCGTCCCGTCGCCGCCGGTCGTGGCCACGCGCGCGGTGCCGTCGGGTCCGGTGAACGCCACCATCGCACGCACGACGCCGCTGTGGCCGCTGAGGGTTCGGCCCTCCTGGGTGCCGGTGACGGGGTTCCAGATCCGCACCGTCGTGTCGTCGCTGCCCGTGGCCAGGCGCACGGCGCCGTCGGGTGCGGTGAACACCGCCACCGCGTTCACCTTGTCGGTGTGGCCGGTGAGGGTTCGGCCCTCCTGGGCGCGGGTCGCCGGGTCCCAGATCCGCACCGTCCGGTCGTCGCCGCCCGTGGCCAGGCGCACGGCGCCGTCGGGCGCGGTGAACACCGCCACCGCGGCCACTCCGCTGCCGTGGCCGGTGAGGGGAACGCCGTCCTGGGTTCCGGTGGCCGGGTCCCAGATCCGCACCGCCCCGTCGTCACCGCCCGTGGCCAGCCGCACGGTGCCGTCGGCTTCGGTGAACACCGCCACCGCACGCACCTTGTCGGTGTGGCCGGTGAGGGAAGGACCGTCCTGGGCTCGGGTCGCCGGGTCCCAGATCCGCACCGTCCGGTCCGCACCGGCCGAGGCCAGACGCGGAGTGCCGTCGGGTGCGGTGAACAGCGCCACCGCGTTCACCTTGTCGGTGTGGCCGGTGAGTTGCAGGTGGAGTTGACGTTGCCGGAGTTCGCCGACGGTCAGATCCGGAGGCCATCCGCGCGGGTCGCGGGGGCGTGCTTCGGCCGGGGGCGGGGCGCCCTGGATGTAGCTGGTGCCGAGTCGGCGCCACCAGCGACGCCAGCCGGCCGTACTGCCCGCCGCCTGCTCGGTGGCGGCGGTGTCGCGGGCGTGGTGCTGGAGCAGGACGGTTCCGGCGATGGCCGGGGGCAGTTCGTGGGAGGGCAGGCCGTGGTCGAAGGCCGCGGCGGTGATGCTGGTGAGGTCGAGGGCGTCGAGGACCTCGGTGTGGTCGGCGAGGGTGTGGAGGGCCCCGGCACTGTGGCCCAGGCGGGCGTGGACGGCGAGGTGGTGGCGGATGTACGGGCTGACGACCGCGTCCGGCGGGACGGTGGCGTCCTCCTGCGTGGCGTCCTCCTGCGCGCCCAGGCTCTGCCGGCCGTGCCCGGCGAGGGCGGCGGTGAGGAGGGCGTGGCCGCCGGCCGTGTCCGGGGCGGCGGTGAAGTGTTCGGTGAAGGTGCGGTGGGCGAGGCGGTAGACGCTCCGCTCGTGTTCGTGGTCGAGGGTGAGGTAGGGAGCGGCGTCCCGTAGCAGCTCGGGGATGCTGCCGCCGGTGTCGGTGCGGCCGTCGAGGGCGTCGGCGGCGAGGGCCCAGATGCCGTCCTGGGCGGGCAGGCCGCGCCCCTGGGCGAGGCCGAGGGCGCGCAGGAGGGGGGCGTAGTCCGGGTTGGTGCGGTGGAGTCGCCGGAGGGCGCGGGTGAACAGTTGGCGGTGGGTGCGGCCGATCAGGGGGGTAGGGTCGGCGAGGAGGCCCGGGTCGTTGAGGAGTTCGTGGGCGGCGAGCCGGGCGTAGAGGAACTGCTGTGGCTCGGCGCCGTGTTGCTGGTGGTCGGTGACGAGGCGGTGGACGGCGTCCTCGATGGTCGCCTCGTCGGCGTCGAGGACGCCGCGGTGTCTGGCGGCGTCGAGCTTGGTGCGCAGGTATCCGGCGAGGGCCTGAGGGTCCTGCTTCACCTCGACGTGTTCGACGTCGGCCCACGGTCCGGCCTCGCCACGGGACGGTCGGGGGCCGGTCGGCCGGGGGCGGAGCGCGTCGAGGATGTCGGTGTCGGTGGGGGTGGGCTGGTCGGGGCCTTCGTGGGTGGAGCGGCGGGTGCCGATGACGACCCGGACGGCGGGCAGGGCGGCGAGGGGGCGCAGCAGGAGGGCGGCGATGAGCAGCGGCTGCTCGGCTTCGTCGAGGGCGTCGAACAGCAGCGTCAGCCGGGTCGGCCGGGCGCGCAGCCGGGCGACGAGTCGGGCGGCGAGGACGGCGGGTGGCTGACCGTCGTCGGCCTGCCGGACGAGGTCGGGCAGGCCGGCGGCTTCGGCGAGGAGCTGGACGGTGCGGGCGAGGGTGAGGCCGGAGAGGTGGGCGACGAGGTCGAACGGGTCGTCCGGGCACGGCACTTCGGCGGGCAGCGCGGTCAGGTGGCCGTGGCGGACGAGGACGTCGCGCAGCCGGGTACGGGTGTGCAGCAGGACGTGGCCGAGGAGGGCCGACTTGCCGGAGCCGGCGGGGCCGGTGACGACGAGGGCGCCCCGGGTGGCGGTGGCCAGCCAGCGCAGGATGCGGTCGCGTTCCTCGGTGCGGCCGTGGAAGTACCAGGCGAGTTCGCCGAGTTCGGCACCGGACGCCTTGGGGAGGAAGTGGCGCTGCTCGTCGGTGGGCAACCGGTCGATGACGGCCTGGAGTTCGGCGAGCTGGTCCAGCGGCGCGGACACGGTGGTGGCGGCATCGGGGGTGAGACGCACGAGCCGGTCGCCGTGCACGGCCCGGTCACCGCGGTAGCCACCGCGGAGTTCGCGGTTGAGTTCGACGCCGAGTTCCGCGAGGCCGATGTCGGGCTTCCCGCGGAAGGTGACGGTCAGGACGCGGCGGAGGGCGCCGGTGAAGGTGCCGAGTTCGGTGTAGCCCTCGGCCGCGGTGGACAGCAGCAGGTAGCGGCCGGCATCGCGGTACTTCTTGCCGAGGAGGATGCGGTGCACCTCCTGGGCGAAGCCCTGGGAGAAGCAGGCGTCGATGACGACGATCGCCCAACTGTCCTCGCTGTCGGGGTGGACCTGGCGGCTGCCGATGGCGCGGGCGACTTCCTCCGGGGAGATTCCGTCGTCGATGGGGGTGGGGGTGCGGTGGTGGGCGAGGTGTTCGGCGCTGCCGTGGCCGACCCAGTAGAGCACCGTGTTGCCACCGCGGGAGGCGGTGGGCCGCTTCCATTCGCCGAGCCGGTCCTCGACCGCCTGCCGGTCCCGTTCGTCCTCGGGGGTGGCCCAGCTGTTGACGCGCGGACCGTACGGGGCGAGCAGGTCGGCGATCGCCCGGACGTGGGACCCGGTGTCCAGGTCGTGGTGGTGTTGGTAGGCGGTGAAGTTCACCGGGAACAGCTCGATCCCTCCGCCCTCGGGGGGCGGTTCGGTCGGGTTCCGGTCGGTACCGACGGGTGTGGTCAAGGCGGGGTTCCGATTCAGGCGTCGGGCGGGTCAGGCGTCGGGCGTCGGGCGGGGTTTCCGGCTCAGGCGTCGGGCCGGCTCTCCGACTCAGGCGTCGGGTGCGGTCGAGGCGGCGTTCCGGCTCAGGCGTCGGGCGGGCTGACGAGGACGAGCTGGGTGATCGGTACGTGGTCCTCGACGTCCAGGGTCACGCGGTACAGGTCGGGCGCGTCGGCGGTGAAGCGGGCGGCGAGGGCGCCGTCCGTTCGGTCGGGGTCGCGGCGGAGGGTGAGGGGGTGGCCCATGCGGCCGGTGGTGGCGCTGCGGACGGTGAGGCTCCCCCTGGCCGGGGTGTCGAGGCCGGTCACGTGGAGGGTGAGCGGCTGCCCGAACGTCCCGCCGAGCCGCGGGGTCTCCAGGCCCGGTCCGGCGCTGGTGCCGGAGAGGCGAGGCCCCTGGGGGCGTTCCACGGCGATGTTGCGGAGTTGGCGCAGGACGTCGTCGTGGCGCATCAGGGTGCCGTGCTGGCCGAAGACGTAGGTGCGCGCCTCGGTGCCGCCGGCCTGGGCGGAGGGGGTGTGCACGGTGCCGTCGCCGCGGGAGTCGCGGCGGGCGGGGATGCCGGTGGCCGGGTCGCGGACGAGTTCGCCGTCCGCGCCGGCGTCGAAGGAGTGGTGCCGTCCGACGGCGACCGCATGCCCGGCGCGCTGCTGTTCGTCGAGGGTCTGCACGGTGGCCTGTCCCTCGCCGACGATCGCGCGGTGCCCGGGCATCGCGAACGGGTGCTCCCAGCGGCGGGTGTGCTCGTCGAGCGAGCGGGCGGCCAGGTGTTCGTCGCCGCCGAGCCGGGCGACATCGGCGGGGGTGAGACGGTCGACCTCCAGTCCGCGGTCCAGGCAGCGGTAGTCGGGCAGCAGGTCGTGGACGCCCGGCAGGGTCGCCGCCATCGCCTGCACCTGTCGCAGCAGCCTGGCCGGTTTCGCCCCGGCGTGCAGGAGGTTGAGGGTGAGGACGGACTTCACGGAGCCGAGGAACGGGGTCCCGACGGTGACCACCGCCCGGGTGTCAGCCGCGAGTTCGGGGTCCTGCTCCAGTGCGGCCCGCACCACCAGCCCGCCCATCGAGTGCGCGGCGAACAGCAGCCGCGGCTGCCGCCCACCGGCGGCCCGCCACTCGGGCCGGGCGGCGACCCGCTCCCGCCAGTCGGTCAGGTGCGCGCGGGCCGCGCGGGCGAGCACCGCGCCGTTGTAGGCGACGGCGAGGCGCCAGTCGTACGGGAACGGCGCCACCGCCTCCGGCGCCAGCGTGACCTTCCGCAGGCTCTTGACCGCCTCGCCATAGGGGTCCAGGCCCTCCAGGACGGGCAGCCACCACGGCTTCGCCAGCAGCCCGGTCGCCCGGACGCGGGTCAGCGGCGCCCGCCGGAAGGTGTCCGCGTCGGCGGCCCGCTCCGACTCGTCCGCCCGCAGCGCACCGAACAGCCCCTCACCGGCCGACGCACCCGTCAGCATCCCGAGGTCCACACCCCACAGCGGGCGCCCCGTCGCGGCGTCCTCCAGGACGCTGCCCATGATGCCCGGCACCACGACACACGCGTCCGGCGTCCGGTCCTCGAACACCGGCGGCACACCCGAGTAGGGCACCGAACCGCCGAACCCGCCGTCCCCCAAGCTCCCCATGCCACCCGACGATAGGGGAGCAGACCCGCCACGCGTGCGGCTTCGTCGAGAAACCACCAGCCGTCCGACCGCCGCCACAGGGTGCGGAACTCGGGCCGGACGTCGACGGCCGGCTCCCCGGGGCGGGAGCTGTCGTCACGACCTGTGGCCGGGGTGATCGTCGTCAGTCCGGTTCGGACGGGTTGACGGCGACGAGTTCGACCTCGAAGCCGTCGGTGTTCTCCAGGTAGGCGGCGTAGCTCTGTTCGCCGCCGGCGTGCGGGTGGCGGTCGGGGAACATCAGGTTCCAGCCGTGCCGCAGTGCCTCCGAGGCCAGTGCCTCCACGGTGTGGTGGTCTTCGACGTGGAACGCCAGATGGTTCAGCCCGGGCCGGCACCGGTCGTGCCGGCCGGCGGTAAGGTCCGGGGACTGCTCGAAGACCAGGTAGGTCGCTCCGAGCCTCCAACTGCGGCCGTTGCCCCAGCTCTGGAAGAGCGTGTAGCCCAGGGCCTCCAGCAGCCAGCCGAAGGAGACGACGGCCCGCTCCAGGTCCGGCACCCAGATCTCGACATGGTGCAGTGCCCCGTTGGTCGGCCGGTTCATGCCGCCACCGCCGGGGCCGGTCCGGCCGGGCGCCCTGCGCCGGCGAACGTCGACTCGATCAGACCGGTCGAGCGCCGGTGGGCCCGGTGCTCGGCCGGGAAGTCATGGAACGTCAGCAACTCGTCCTCATCGTGGGTGATCTCGCAACGGCCTCGGGGAACCTCTCCCCCATACTGCCCGACGAACGCCTTGATGCCCCGGCCCGTGTGCTCGCGGAGCGCCGACGACTCCCACACCCCAGACCTCGACCACGCTCGCCACCTCCCTCACGCCCTCCGCCGGAACGCCGCCCCGGGCTTGGCAAGCCACCGCCGACCAGCCGGGAGCACCGGCGTTTCCTCGGGCACGTAGGGTGCCGCAACCGACCCAACTGCCCGCCGAGATTGCCATCCTCGGCCCGCACCCGGCCTCCATCGACGGCCTGGCTCGAATCCTGGGCCGACGAAGTGGCCGCGTACTACGCGGACGCCCCATGCGGGCCGCTGGTTCGGGCCCGATGGCCGGCTTGTCAGCCTGTGCGAGGGGAACCGGGTGCCGGGGCACCTGAGCGACTGGCCTTCCGCAGTGAGCGTCCAGGAGGGCGACCACGCGAAGGGAGTGCCGGCGTCCTGGTTCTGTCTGACGGGCTGAAGCTGCTCGGTGTACTGGTACGTCTCGTTGCAGAGGGCCGGGGCCTGCCGACGGTGCTACGCCCCGTGATGCCTATTGGTTGTCCTCGTCATCCTCTGGCTCGGCGGTCCACCACAGGTCGATCCGGTAGGTCCCAAGGACCTCCCCCATGGGCCATCCCGGACTCCCTACCGCCCACCCTGCAGTTGACGGCCCCGGCGAGGCGTCAGACGGTGCGCCGCAGCAGCGCCGGGTACAGCGCGTCGACCAAGAACTCGACAACCGGACGGCGACCGCCTGCCGCGAGGCCGCTGTCCGGCTCGGGGCGGGTATGCGGGACGCCCGGCGGGCTCCAAGTGCTCCTGAAGGAGGCAGATGGAGCCCGCCGGGCGTGTGACGGCATCCGGCCGAACGAGTCACCCGGGCTGTGCTTGGTATTGGTTGACGCAGCGATCAGGCGAGGGTGTTGGTGGCCCAGATGGCGTTGCCGATGCCTTCGCCGCCGTCGGCCTTGTAGACGACGAGGTTGCCGTCGTCCTGGAGCTTCAGGTAGGCGCCCGCCGACCAGAAGGTGCCGGTGGCCCAGAGGCTGCGGTTGCCGTCCGCGGAGGAGACGATGGCGTTGCCGTCGGCCTGGATGCGAAGGGATGCGTAGTTGTTGCCGGCGGTGTTGCTGTGCCACAGGACCGTGTTGTCGCTGAGGCGGTAGAGGACGAGGTCGCCGTCCCACTGCATCGCCAGGCGGGTGGTCTTCGCGTACACCTGCTGGCCTGCCGCAAGCTGGCTGACGGGTCGGAAGGTGCCGGAGGACCAGACGGAGTTGGCGGCCGTCTCGGCGGCGCCCTTCTTGTACAGCACGAGGCCGCCGTCGTCCTGGAGCTTGAGGAACGCGCCGCTCTGGCCCCACGTGTTGGAGCCCCACAGGGCACCGGTGCCGGCGGACGGGTTGGCATCGCTCTTGTAGACGACGAAGTTGCCGTCCGGCTGTACGTGCGCCCACGCCCCCTTGTTCCCGGAGGTGTTGGTGTTCCAGGTGGGCTCGGCGTCGGCGCGGCGGTAGCGCACCAGGTTGCCGTCCTCCTGCATCTCGACCACGGCGGTCTGCGACTGGAACCACTGACCGGTCTTGATCTTGGTGTCGCTGTTCAGCTTCGGGTCCAGGCGGGTGGCGCCGGTGGACCACAGGGCGGCGCTGCCGTCGGCCTTGACCACGGCCAGGCTGCCGTCGTCCCGGAGCTTGAGGAACGCGCCGCTCTGGCCCCACGTGTTGGACGCCCACAGGGCACCGGTGCCGGCGGACTGGTTGCCGTCGCTCTTGTAGACGACGAAGTTGCCGTCCGGCTGCACATAGGCCCACGCCCCCTTGTTGCCCGAGGTCCCGCTCGACCACAGGACACCGGCGTTGACCTGCCGGTGGGTGAGGACCAGGTTGCCGTCCGCCTGCATGGTCAGCTTCAGATCCGCACCGGTGATCGACTGGCCGGACTGCAGCTTCGTGTCCGACTTGACCACCACGCCACCGGTGGCCACGGCCGAGGTGACCCAGGCGGCCAGGCCGTCGGTACGGGCGGCGTAGGCGCCGGTGCGGGTCTCGGTCGCGGGGGTGTCGAGGCAACCGCCCCGCCAGGAACGGGAGATGACGCCGACCAGGGCGGCCTTGCCGTTCTCGGTGCTCCAGATCGGCCCGCCGGCGTCGCCCTTGCAGATCAGGCCGGGGGCGGTGGGGGTGAGGTCGAAGCCGGCGGCCACGACGGCGCCTGCGATGGCGGCAGGCGCGTGGAGCTTGCCGGGGGCCCACTCGGTGGCGGTGCGGCCGTAGCCAGCGGCGGTCAGCGTTCCACCGGCGGCTGCCGCGGTCGTGGCGAGGGCGATCGGCGCGATTCCGTCGGCCGGGACGTCCAGGCGGGCCAGGACCAGGTCGCGGTCCTGGTGGGGTGCCAGCTCGATGATCCTGGTCTGGTGTCCGCCGGTGGCGTTGAGGTCGGTCCTGCCGATGGTGGCGGTGGTGGGCTGCTTGGGTGCCCCGGCCGTGACGGTGCCAGGGTTGGAGGGGTCGTCGGCGAAGCAGGACTTGGCGGTGAGGATCCACTGCCGGTCGACGAGTGCGCCAGTGCAGGTGCGGCCCTGGTCGCCGACGGCGAGGTGGGCGGCGAACGCGCTGGCGGGATCGGGTTGTCCCGTGGGCGGGGTCACGGTGGAGCCGGTGACGCGCAGTTCGAGGAGGACGGCGTGGGCCTTGGGGTCGAGTGACTCGCCGATGCCCTTGGTGCCGTTGGCGGGGACATCGGTGGTCTCGGTGGGCTTCTGGTCGGTGGACAGGCTGGCGCGCACCGAACGGTTGTAGGTGGTGATGCGGTAGGCGTCGGGGATGGTGAAGGCGAGGTAGCCGGTGGCGCCGGGGGCGGCGAAGCAGATGATATCGCCGTCGTCTTCGAGGGCGGTGCGTGCGAGGACCTTGATCTGGTAGCCGCCGGGCTGGGTGCAGTCGGCGAGGGTGATACCACCGTCGCCGCGAGTGAGGGTGATGCCCTTGTCGGCCAGGATCTGGGCGGCGTCGGGATAGGCGCCGTCCTCGACCACGGTGGGGGCGTCCGCGGCGGAGGGGGTTTCGGCGAGTGCGGGCGCGGCGGACGCCAGCCCGGCGAACACGGTGAGTGCCACGGCGGCTGACGCCGCCCTGGCACGGGGAGCACGGTATCTCATGAAATTCCTTTGACTTGTCCCGGTTTGGTTAATGTCTTTATGCGTTTTTTCGAGGGCAAAACCGGACATCATGGCCGGCCACAGTCCCGACAGCCCCACCGGCCACCCGACCCTAATGTATGGTCAGCGACCGCGTCGACATGGATACTTGGGTGTTGCGGAGACTGCCTAGGAATTGCCTAAAGCACTCCGATTGTTCGTGCTGAAAACAGGTCAGGCCTTCGATGAAGGCCTTATTTGTGCTGCCCGCGTCCAATTTCCTTGGTTCTTTTGGAGGGGTTTTCGTGAATTTGCCGGAACTGAGAAGAGCATTCCGAGAGAGGGGGCCGGGCACACGGTGGTTGTGCCGCGGGATCCTGCCGATCGCGTTGATGGTGTCGCTGGTCTCCGCGACGCCGGTGTCGGCGGACACGGATCCTGCGGCTCCCGTGCTGTCCGATCGGGGCCGGGTTCTGCAGGCCTGGAAGGGCGGCGGTCTGGCAGTTCAGGCCGCCGCGGAGGAGGCGCTTGCAGGGGGCGACGACAAGGTCGCGTCGTTCCTCGGCCCGGCGGGCCCCGGCCAGGACAGCGAGTGGGCGAAGGCCGAGGCCAAGGACAACAGCCAGGCGGTTCTCCAGATCGTTGTGACCGGGGGCCCGGCCCTGCGTCGAGCCGCGGCAGCCGCACTCGACAGCCACGACAACGCCGTCGTCGCCGCGTTCCTGACCCAGGGCTTCAAGGCACCGCTGGAGCAGGACCAGCGGGTACTGGTCTCACAGCTCGCCGAGTCCGGCGGCCCGACCACCAAGGCCGCCGCACTCAAGGCGCTGGACGGTTCGATCGAGGACGTCCGCACGTTCCTGAACCACACGCAGGACGTCACGCGCGAGAGCGACCAGCGGGTCCGGGTTTCCCAGGTCGTGGAGACCGGAGGACCGGCCACCAAACAGGCCGGCATGCTGGCCCTGGAAGGGTCGCTCGACGACATCACCGAGTTCCTGGCGGTCGGTCAGCACATCTCCGCGGCCCGGGACCGGGAGTACGCGGACGTCGCCCAGCTCGCCCAGCAGGCCAAGGAGGCCGGCGACCAGGCGGAGCGCGAGAAGAACTCCGCCGTCGAGACCGCCGACCAGGCCGTCACGGGAGCGCGCCTGGCCCGCGAGGAGGCCGAGAAGGCCAGTAACGAGGCCGCGGCCGCACAGGGCGACGCCGTCAAGGCTGCCGCCGCCGCGAAGCGCGCCGCCGAGGCGGGACGCCAGGCCGCGATGGCGGCGAAGGCTGCCATCGCCTCCGCACAGGCTGCCAACACCGCCGCACGTCTGGCCGCGGCCGCCGCGTCGCAAGCCGAATCCGCCGCTGCCGGCGCGGAGAAGGCATCCACCCAGGCGCTGGCCTCGGCGGCCGACGGAAAGGTCAACGAGGAGGCGGCGAAAGCCGCCGAACACGCAGCAGAACGTTCCCTCTACGCCGCCGACGCCGCCGACCGCGCCGCCGGCGCCGCGACCGCGGCGGCGAATGCGGCCCGCGCCGCGGCCGCCGCGGACAGGGACCTCGAAGCCACCAGCCAGGCAGCGGCGGCGGCCAACAACTACGCCAACGCGGCGGGCGCCTACTCGGAGGAGGCCACACAGGCCGCAATCTCCGCCGGTCGGCACGCCGCCGAGGCGACGCGCTCGGCGAACAAGGCCGCCGCCCTCGCCGACCAGGCCTCCGCGGCAGCCCGCGAGGCCGGGGCCGCGGCCCGGTCCGCCGGCACCCACGCAGCGAACGCGGCCGAGGCGGCCCGCAACTCCGCCCTGCACGCCGGGAACGCCGCCACTGCGGCGGAGCGCGCCACCGCGCACGCCGCCAGCGCGACGACGGCCGCCAACACCGCCACGGAGGCGGTGAACAAGGCCGTACAGGTCCACCAGATCGCCCTGGCCGGTGAAAAGGAGGAACGCGAGGCACGCAAGGCCACCGGCATCAACCAGGCCCGGGACCTCAAGGCCGCCTTCGACCTCGGCGTCATCGAAGCCGACAAGGCCAAGACGCAGGCCCTCGCCCTCGACCAGAGTGCCGCCCAGCTCGCCGCCCAGGCATCCCAGCCAGGCGCCGACACCGCCACCGTCGTGGCCAACGGCCGCAAGATGGCCGTCACGGCGCTGAAGACCCGCGGGCCGTGGAGCAAGGCGGCCGCCGAGTACGCCCTCACCGGCTCCGACCAGGCCGTCATCGACTACGTGCGCTCCGCCTGGACGGCCTCCGGCCAGCAGGACGAGATCACCCAAGCCCGACAGCTCGCCCAGGACAGCGAGTTCCCGGCGGTGCGCACCGCCGCCACCACCGTCCTCGCCGGCGGCGACGCCGCCCAGGTCCACACCTTCCTCACCACCGGCCGCCACCAGGCCGCGCTGAGCGAGTACCGGGTCAAGGTCTCCCAGCTCCTGGAGACCGGCGGACCGGGGGTGAATGCCGCCGCGCAGGCAGCGCTGGAGACCAACACCGCCGAGGCCCTGACCGCCTTCCTGACCCGCGGCCAGTACACCGCCAAGGCCAGCGACGACCAGGTCGTGGTCTCCCAGCTCATGGAGTCCGGTGACGGCAGCGGGGAAGAGGTCAAACTCGCCGCGGCCATCGCCATCGAGAGCCCCGGCCCAGCCAAGACGGAATTCCTCACCAGCGGCCGCTACCGGGCCCGCCAGCAGGACGACCTCGCCCGCGCGCACGAGGCGACGGTCGCCAACACCATCGCCTCCGCCTACCAGGTCGCCGCCCTCGCACAGGAGAACGCCGCCGTCGCGGCCAAGGCGGCAGCCGATGCCAACAACGCCAACGCTCAGGCTCAGGAAGCCGCCGCCCAGGCCCAGAAGTCCGCGGACAATGCGGCCCGCTACGCCAGGGACGCCAAGACGTCCGCCGACCAGGCGGACACCTCGGCCGCCCAGGCCAGGACCTCGGCAGCCACCGCGGGCAAGGCCGCCGCCCAGGCCCGGGCCAGCGCCAGTGCCGCACAGGACTCCGCGCTCCGCGCCACGGCCAGTGCCACCGCCGCCCGACAGTCCGCCGACGTCGCCTACGCCGCCGTCACAGCCGCCCGCCAGTCCGCGGAGAACGCGCACGAGTCCGCGGACCGCGCGACCGCGATCGCCATCGAGACGCAGAAGCAGGCCATCGCGGCGGCCCAGGCGGAAAAGGCCCGCGCGGCGCAGGACGAAGAAACGTTCTGGGCCTACACGAAACTCCGTCAGTTCGCGGAGGACAGCGGCATCTCCTGGGAGGACGCACTCAACGGCTACCTGACCTACCAGAAGTACTTCGGCACCAGCGTCAACCCGGCGGACTACGCCAGCTACGACAGCTTCGCCGACATGATGCACACCAAGCTCGACCTCATCGGGCTCGTGCCCGGGCCGGGCGAGGCCGCGGACCTCATCAACTGCCTCTGGACCGGCGGCGAGTACCTGGCCGACTACGCCAGCGGCGTGGACTTCGGCCTGTCCTGCTTCAGCATGATCCCCATCGCCGGCTGGGCCAGTGCCGGGGCCAAACTCATCAAGAAATTCGGCAAGAAGGCCCTCGCCGGGGTCGAGGCCGCCTGGAACTGGATCACCGGCACCAAGAAGGCGGCCAAGGCTGTCACCAAGGCCTGCCGCAACAGCTTTCCCGCAGGCACCCTCGTTCTCATGGGCGACGGCACAACGAAGCCCATCGAACAGATCAGGATCGGCGACACCGTCCAAGCAACCGATCCGCAGACCGGCGAAAGCGGACCACGCCCAGTCGAGGCAACTATCTACACGCCTGACGACCGCGATTTCACCGATCTGACCGTCACCTCGGCGGATGGTGCCGACGGTACCGTCACCGCGACTGACAACCATCCGTTCTGGTCGGAGAATCGGCACACCTGGCAGGACGCTGTTGCACTTGAGCCCGGCGACACCGTACTGACTGCTGCCGGCCAGGCCGCGTCCATCACCACCACCACGCACCGGAAGGCTCTTCAGCCCGCCTACAACCTGACTGTCTCGACCGTTCACACGTACTATGTACTCGCTGGCGCCACGCCACTCCTGGTGCATAATTCCGGCGGCTTTTCCTGCGCCGTCACGATTGACCCCAAGCAGCTAGATAAGAAGTTTAAGCACGCGATAGACTTCGGCATCACGGGCAACAACAACGGAGCGAACAGGAAAGCCTTCGAGGCGGCAATCGGGAAATTTCTGGACGGAGACAACGTGAAGCACGTTTTCATTAGCTACAGGGGCAATCCCGCAAGCGCCTTCTACGACGACAAGACCGGCCTTGCCGTGCTCGCAAACCCGGACGGCAGTTTCCTGAGCGGATGGAAGCTGAGCCCGAGTCAACTGCAGAGCGTAATTCACGATGGGTTTCTTTTCTGATGGACAGCAGAGTTGTTCCATTTGCTGTAGTATCGAGGGCATTCGCGGAGGACAGGATTTCCGCGAGCGAGTTCGAGGCCGTTTTTCTTGCACTGTTCCGCGCCATTGATCCCGGCCTCGACGCAGGGTCGGCAAGGGCCGTGGACAAGCTCTTTTCGGCCGTTGATTCCTACTGCGCGAATCCGAACCTTCGAGATGATTCCGACATAGACGAGATGATGCTCAAGGCCGCATCGGTGGATTTCCTTGAAAATATCTAGGCGGACGCCAGATCATCAATCGTCAATGGCGTGATCTCCGGTAGCGGTTCCTAGCAGCGACCATCAGTGAATGTTCGGGTCCCTGCCGCATCTGTCGGCAGGGACCCGAACGTTTTGACGATCGGCCCGGTCTCCCACGCGGTGATCCACCACGCCCAGGCTCCGGTCGCCGTCGCACGGCCGCTCGCCGCACGTCAACGGCCCGCCACCGTGGCTTCGGTGGCGGGCCGTCGGCGTGCGGACCGGGGAGCGGCCCCGCCGGGCCGGCTCGCGCCGGCTACCGCACGGGGGTGATGACGCCGTAGTGGCCGTCGTACCGGTGGTACAGCACGTTGCCGCGCCCCGCGGCGGCGGGCTGCCCGGCGTGGTGGTGGTGCCGGTGGGCCCGGACCCGGGCGATCCTGGCGTTCAGCCGGTCCTGGAGCAGGTCGACGGCCTCCTGCATGGTGGCGGCGGCGACATGGGCCCGCACCGGACGGCCGTTCAGATCGATCGTGGCCTGGGCGGTCGACGGCCTGGCCACGGCGTGGTTGGGCTCCTGGGTGAGCCTCACCCGGACGGAGAGGACCGGCTCGTCGAGACGTTCGAGTACGGCGAGCAGCTTGGTCCGGGCGTAGTCGGGCGCGGCCAGGGCGACCTCGCCGCGGGTCGTCACCGTGACGGCGGGGGCGGGTCGGGTCTGCGGTCGGTTCATCGTGGTTCCCTTCCTGGTGTGTCAGACCGTGGTGCGCGTTCCCGCGCGGCCGTGGACCGGGGTTCCGGCCGGCAGCGCCGCGGGCCGCGGCCCCGCGACCGTCGGCAGTGCGCGGACGGTGGTGCCGGTGGTGCCGAGGAGCGCGCCGAGGGCGTTGTCGAGGGGGCCGATGGCCGCGAGGCCGCCGGTCCGTTCGACGAATCCGGCGGCGGCGTCGGCCTTGGGCCGCATCGAGCCCTCGGGCAGGTCCAGCGCGCGCAGCCGCTCGGGGGTGGCGGTGACCAGCGGGCCCGGGCGGGTCGTGCCGTAGTGGGTGAACACGTGGGTGACGTCGGTGAGGATCAACAGCGCGTCGGCGCCGAGCTGTTCGGCGAGCAGCGCGGCGGCCAGGTCCTTGTCGACGACGGCCTCGACGCCGCGCACGCGGCCGGTGTGCGGGTCCCGGGTGACCGGGACGCCGCCGCCTCCGGCGGCGATCACCACCGTTCCCGTGGCCAGGAGGGCCTGGACGGCGGGGAGTTCGACGATCGCGGTGGGGTGGGGCGAGGGGACGACCCGGCGCAGGTGCGCGCCGTCCCGCGCGGTGGTCCAGCCGCGCTCGGTCTCCATCGCCCCGGCCTGCTCGTCGGTGAGTTGCCCGCCGATGAACTTGCCCGGGCGCCGGAAGGCGGGATCGTGGGGGTCGACCTCGGTGTGGGTCACCAGTGCGGTCACGGCGCGGCCCGGCAGCCGCTCCATGAGCTCGCGGGCGAGCAGGGTGCCGATCATGCCCTGGGTCTGGGCCCCGAGGACGTCCAGCGGGTACGGCGCGGTGAGCGCCGGGTCGGCCTCGCTCTCCTGGGCGAGCAGGCCGATCTGCGGCCCGTTGCCGTGGGTGATCACCACCTCGTGCCCGGCGGTGACGAGTTCGGCGAGCGATCGGGCGGCGTCGTGGACGTGGTGCTGCTGGACGGCGGCGTCGGGGTGCTCGCCCCGCTGGAGCAGGGCGTTCCCGCCGATGGCGGCGACGATGCGCATGGTCACTTCCTCCCGAGGGTGGCGACGAGGACCGCCTTGATGGTGTGCATGCGGTTCTCGGCCTGGTCGAAGACCAGCGAGGCCGGCGACTCGAAGACCTCGTCGGTGACTTCGAGGCCGTCGAGCCCGTGTTCGGCGGCGAGTTCGGCGCCGAGGTCGGTGCGGCGGTCGTGCAGGGCGGGCAGGCAGTGCAGGAAGGCGGTGTCCGGGTTGCCGGTCGCCGCCATCGTCTTGGCGTTGACCTGGTAGGGCAGCAGCCGGGTGATGCGCTCGGGCCAGCGGGCGTGGTCCTCGCCCATGGACACCCAGACGTCGGTGTAGAGGTAGTCCGCGCCGCGCACGGCCTCGTCGACCTCGTCGGTGAGGGTGATCCGGGCGCCGCTGTCCCGGGCGAGCCGCCGGCACTCGGAGACGAGCAGCGGGTCGGGCCACAGCTCGCGCGGTGCGGCGATCCGCACGTCCATGCCGAGCAGGCTCCCCATCGTGAGCAGGGAGTTGGCGGTGTTGTTGCGGGCGTCGCCGAGGTAGCAGAAGGAGATCTCCTCGACCGGCTTCCCGCTGTGCTCGCGCATGGTGAAGACGTCGCACAGGCTCTGCGTGGGGTGGCACTGGTCGGTGAGGCCGTTGTACACGGGGACGCCGGCGTTCCGGGCGAGTTCGGTGACGACGTCCTGGCCGAAACCGCGGTACTCGATGGCGTCGTACATCCGGCCGAGGACCCGGGCGGTGTCGGCGATGGTCTCCTTGTGGCCGATGTGGGACCCGTCCGGGCCCAGGTAGGTGGTCATGGCGCCCTGGTCGGCCGCCGCGACCTCGAAGGCGCAGCGGGTCCGGGTGGAGTTCTTCTCGAAGATCAGGGCGATCCTGCGGCCGGTCAGCCGGGGCGTTTCGGTGCCCGCCCGCCGGGCGGCCTTCAGCTCGGCGGCGAGGTCGAGGAGGCGGTGGATCTCGGCGGCGGTGAAGTCGAGTTCGCGCAGGTAGTGGCGGCCGGTGAGGTCGGTGGTCATGGGGTTCGCTCCTCGCTGGTCAGTTGACGGCGTCACGCTGGACGGGGCAGCTCATGCAGCGCGGGCCGCCGCGGCCGCGGCCGAGCTCGGAGCCCGCGATGGTGACGATCTCGATGCCCTGCTTGCGCAGGAAGGTGTTGGTGGTGGTGTTGCGCTCGTAGCCGACGACGACGCCGGGTTCGAGCGCGAGGAAGTTGCTGCCGTCGTCCCACTGCTCGCGCTCGGCGGCGCGGGCGTCCTGGTCGGCGGACAGGAAGCGGACCTTGTCCAGGCCCAGGGCCTCGGCGAGCGAGGCGGCGAGGTCGGTGTCGGTCCGTACGTCGAAGCCGGCCGCCCGTTCGGGGGCGGGGGTGAGGGTCCACGAGCGCAGCTGGTGGGCCAGGCCGGGGTAGAGCGTGAAGGTGTCCCGGTCGATCATCGTCATGACGGTGTCCAGGTGCATGAACGCCCGGCTCTCCGGCAGCCGCACGGCGATCAGCCGGTGCGCGGTGTCGGTCAGGAACAGCTGCCGGGCGAGGTTCTCGACCGCCGGTGCGGTGGTGCGCTCTCCCATGCCGACCATGACGACGCCCGGGGCGATCACGTGGACGTCCCCGCCCTCGACGCTGAGTCCCGGCGCCGTGGTGGTGCCGTCGAGCAGCGCGGGCGCGGTCTCGGCGAACAGCGGGTGGAAGCGGTAGATCGTGGCGGTGTGCAGGGTCTCCCGCCGGCGGGCCGGCTTCGCCATCGGGTTGAGGCTGTACCGGGCGCCGATCCAGCAGGAGTTGTCGCGCGGGAAGAGGTGGTTGGGCAGCGGCGGGAGGGCGAAGTCCTGGTCGCCGAGGGTGTTCCACACCAGGCTGTGCGGCTTCTTCAGCGGCAGGTCGTCCTTGAGGACGCCGCCGATCAGGTACTCGGCGAGCGTGGCGCCGTCCAGTTGCTCGCACAGTTCCCGGACCGGGTCGACCAGGGCGGGGCCGACGACGGCCGGGCTGGCCACCCGGTCGAGCAGCCAGGACCGGGCCGACGGCAGGTCGAGGGTCTCGGCGAGCAGGTCGGCGTAGTGGTGCACGCGCACGCCGTGGTCGCGCAGCGCCTGGGCGAAGGCGTCGTGCTCCTCGCGGGCGCGCTTGGCCCACAGGATGTCGTCGAACAGCAGCTCGTCGACGTTGTGCGGGGTCAGCCGGGCCAGCTCCAGGCCCGGTCGGTGCAGGATCACCTGGTGCAGGCGGCCGGCTTCGGAATCGACACGCAGGGTGGACATGGGTGGTGCTCCTCGGGGTTCGGTGCGGACGGCGTGGGGTCAGCGCGGGGTGGCGGTGCCGGTGGGAGGCGCCGCGGCGGGTCGGGTGTGCGGTCGCTTGAGCCAGATGTAGACCGGGATGCCGAGCAGGACGGTGAACAGGCCGTAGTAGACGGTCTGGTAGCCGCTGCCCTGGATCGACCAGTACGAGAAGCCCATCGCCAGGACGGTGACGGTGACGTCCCGGGCGAAGCGGCGCCGGCTCAGCTCCTCCCGGCCCCGGCGGACCAGCCAGTACAGCTGGGCGGCGGCCGAGACCAGGTACGGGATCACGGCGGTGAGCACGCTCAGCAGCACGATCTCGGTGAAGACCTGGGTGAAGCGGGTGTAGCTGATCACGGTGAGCACCGACGCGAGGACCGTCGCCGAGACGATGCCGAAGACGGGCACCTCGCGCCGGGTCCTGGTGAAGGCGGCCGGGAACAGTCCGTCGCGGGCGGCGGCCATGGGCATCTCCGCGCAGATCATCGTCCAGCCGTTGAGCGCTCCGAGCCCGGAGACGATCGCCGCGGCGGCGACCAGGTTCCCGGCCCAGGTGCCGCCCGCGATGCCGTTCATCGCGTCCGTGAACGGCGCGGTGGAGGAGGCGAGTCGGTCGTGCGGGACGGTGCCGAAGACGGCCAGGGTGCCGAGCAGGTAGATCGCCGCGCAGGCCAGGGTCCCGTACACGGTGGCCCGGGGCACGTTGCGCTTCGGGTCCCGCACCCGCCCGGCCGCCACCGAGGCGGTCTCCAGGCCGATGTAGCTGAACAGCGCGATCGCCCCGGCCGCCGAGACCGCGCCCAGGGCCGAGCCGCCGCCGGCGTTGAAGGCCCCGAAGTTGCCGGACTTCACGAACAGCAGGCCGGCCGTGGCCATGAACGCCAGCGGCAGGAACTTCAGCACCGTGGTGACCACCTGGAACGCCCCGATGCTGCGCACACCGGCCAGGTTCACGATCGCCGGCAGCCACAGGCCCGCCAACGCGATCGCGACCGAGGCCCCGGTGTGGTGGCCCTTGTTGACGAACACCTCGACGTAGCCGACCCAGGCCACCGCGATGGCCGCGTTCCCGGCCCAGGCGGTGATCCAGTACGACCAGGCGGTCAGGAAGCCCGCGAACTCACCGAACGCCTCACGGGCGTAGACGTACGGTCCGCCGCTGCCCGGCACCCGCTCCGACAGCCGCCCGAAGGTCACCGCCAGCGCCAGCGCCCCGACGGTCACCAGCACGAACGCCACCAGCGCGACCGGCCCGTACGGCGCGAGCGCCAACGGCAGCGCGAACACGCCGGTGCCGATGATGCTGCCGACCACCAGCGCCGTCGCGGCGGGCAGCCCGAAGGACGCGCTGCGCCCCCGTGGGCCCTCCTCCGACGTGTCCACCGGTGGTCTCCCGCTGTCGTGTACGGACATCACAGGCTCCTTCGCGAGGTGCTGAACCGTGCGGACGGGCCCCGGTCCGCGCCGTTGCCCGTCGCGGAAATCCTCGATCCCGCGAGCGGCGCGCCCCATGGGCCAACGGTCCCGTCACCCGCGTCCGGCGGTCCCTGACTCCCCCGCCGGCGGTCCCTGTTCCCCCGCCCGATGGTCCTGGCAGCACCGGGCCGCGCACCGGCGTACCGGCGCCCGGCGTACGGCGTACGGCGCCTGACGCACCGCCGGGCCCCCTCGGGACCACCGGCCCAACGGCGGGTTCCGTCCGGCCCTGGGCTCCCCACGAGGCCCGGCGGGAGATTGGTGCCACCGGGCGGCGCTCGCGCCCGGCCCACGACCCGATCCCGAGGGAGCACTTGTGACGACGCGACACGTCCTGGCCGGACTCGACGGCTCACCGCGGAGCGAGAGCGCCGCCATGTGGGCGGCCGCGGAGGCCCGGCGGCTCGGGGCGCCCCTGCGCCTCCTGCACGTCTGGCCCTGGCTGAGCGGCGAGAACCTGGACCGGGCCGAGCCCGGGGACCTACGGCCCGCCGCACTCGACGCCCTCGCCCGGGTCGCCGACCGGATCCGCCTCGCCCACCCGGACCTCACGGTGGAGACCGCGGTGAGGCCCGACGACCCGGTGGACGGGCTGGTCGCCGAAGCGCGGGAGCAGGAACTGCTGGTGCTCGGCTCCCGCGGCCTCGGGGGTTTCGCCGGCCTGCTGGTCGGCTCCGTCTCCCTCGCCGTGGCCGCGCGCGCGACCGTTCCGACCGTCCTCGTCCGCGAGACGGCGCCCGTCCCCGACGGGGACACCGCGCCCCCCGGCGAGGTCGTGGTCGGGCTCGACTCCGGCGAGCCCGCGGAGGCCGTCCTCGCCTTCGCCTTCGCGCAGGCGCGACGCCGCGGCGCCGCACTGCGCGCCGTCCACGGCTGGGAACCGCTCCCCGCCTGGGCGTACGCCGGCATGATGCCGCCGCCGGTGGACGTCCCCGGGCAGGAGCGCACGGAGGCGGCCCTGCTCGCAGAGCACCTCGCGGAGCACCGCGGGAGGTACCCGGACGTGCCGGTCGTCGAGGACGTCCGGCTCGGCGGCGGGACGAGGGCCGTCCTGGACGCGGCCGCCGGCGCCGAGCTGGTCGTGGTCGGCCGGCGCGAGCGCCGTCATCACCTCGGCATGCTGCTCGGCCCCGTCGCCCACGCGGTGCTCCACCACTCCACCACCCCGGTGGCAGTGGTCCCCCATCCGTGAGACCGGGCCGCAACCGCCGCCGTCCGCCCGGCAGTCGGAGAACCCGCCGCTTCCACCGGGCTGTTGGAGAAGGAGCACCCACATGACCGCCGTTCCCGACCCCGCCGGACGGGTCCCGCGCCTGCGCACCCACCTGCGGCAGGCGTTCCGGCGGGACGGCAACCCGCTGGTCCGCCCGATCGACCGCGCACGCAGCCGGGCCCTGCTGTCGGCCGCACTCGGCATCGTGCTGGCCCTGCCCTGCTGCGCCGCCGCGGCGACGGCCGGCTTCGTCTCGCTCCGGCACCGGGACTCCGTGACGGCCACCGGTCCGCACGACGTCCAGGCGGTCGCACTCACGCCGGCACACCGGCTGGTCGGGGCCGGCACCGGAAGGGCGCGGTACGAGGCCGACGCCGCGTGGACCTCCCCCGACGGCCGCGGTGCCACCGGAACCGTCGCCGTTCCCGGCGGCACCGTCCCCGGTTCGACGGTCGGGATCCGGGTGGACGACGCCGGCCTGCCCGTCTCCGCCCCTCCCGGTGCGGTCCGTACCGCCGCCGAAGCGGCCTGCCTCGGGCTCCTCGCCTTCGGCGGCCTCGCCGCCCTCGTCATCGCCGCCCTCGGCGTCCGGCTGACGGCCCTCGACCACCGGGCCGACCGGGCCTGGCAGCACTCCTGGGGGCTCCTCGAACCCCTCTGGAGCGGCCGCACCCCCCGCGACGACCGGACGGGCTGACACCACCGACCGCGTCCCGGAGGACCACACCGGCGACACCGACGGCCCGGCACCGCGACACGGGCGGCAGCACGCCCGAACGGCCCGTCAGCATCGCCCGTGCGCGGATGGGGCCCGTCCGGCCCTACCTGGGCCGGACGTGGAGGCGACGGCCGGTGGTGGCGGCGTCGGCGAGGAGTGTCCTGAGGTCCGGGAGGCCGACGGTCCGCGCTGTGGTCGGGTTGTCGCCCTCGGGCTTGCGCGCCCCGAGCGCGCCGCCCCGGTCGACTTCACGGGACCGCGGGGACGTGCACCGGGGCAACGCGGCGCACCCGACCGGCGGGGCGGGTCGGTACGCGTCCCGGGTCAGTCGCGGGCGGGGCCCTCGGGCTGGGAGAGCAGGCCGTCGAGGAGTTCGACCTGTCCGCTGATGACACCACCGAGGATGACCCGGGCGACCCGCAGGAGCTCGGCGACCTGGGGGTTGGTCAGGCGGTAGTAGACGGTCGAGCCTTCCCGGCGGGCGATGACGAGGTTGGAGCGGCGCAGGACGGCGAGCTGCTGGGACAGGTGCGAGGCCTCGACGCCGACTTCGGGGAGCATCTCGGCGACCGCGTACTCGCGCTCGCTCAGCAGTTCCAGGACGCGGATGCGCACGGGGTGCCCGAGGGTCTTGAAGAACTCCGCCTTCAGCTGGTACAGGGGCGCGCCGACCACGGGAGGCGGGGTGGGTGTTTCGGCGTTCACGTCGTCACCGTCTCCGTCGGGTGGGCCATCGTCAAGGAGTTGACCTTAGCAACCGGCCGGACGGGCTCGCCCGCCGGACGGGCGTCGAGCGCGTGGTCGCGCTCGCCGCCGTCCCCAGGCACAACTCCGGGGACGGCGGCGAGCGCTCATGCACCCCGCGCGACCAGCGGGGCCGGACAGGAACCAGGGATGCCCGCAGCACCCGCACGGGCCGCGCCCACCCGGCACACGGCGGCACACCACCACTGCCGGCACCGGGTACGGAGCGGACGTGGCCGCCGTGCGGCTCTGCGGTGAGATACGCACTCCTCTTCCTGACCATGCATGCAATTGACAATCTTATCAACTGCTAAGGTCATCATGTGCAGCGGTCCACCGGAAGCGGGCCGCGGCAACGAGGCCGCCCCGGAACCGACGCCGGGGCGGCCTCCGTCCGGGCGGGAACCGGCCACGTCTCCAGGGCCCTACCTCGACGTCCGCAGGACGGGGAACGCGCAAGTTGCGATCACCCACACGGGGTAACAGGCTGAAAGCGGAAACAGGACGGGTGTCGAACCCCAGCCGTGCCCGTCCCCCAGCCGTGCCCGTCACACACGGTGCGGGCCGGGGCCGGGGATGCGACCGCGAACGGCTCGTCCCGGGTTCGCGCCGCCGTTCGACACCGCCGTTCGACACCGAGCCAGGCTCGGCCGCCACCCCGCGCCGACGCCCCCGTACCGGGGCCGGTGCCGCATCGGATGCGGATGAGGTTTTCCCATGCCCACACCCACACCCTTCACCCTGCGCGGCCTTCGTCGAGGTCGTCTGCCGCACTCCTTCCGGGCGGGCGCGCCGGCCGCGGCGCTCCCCGGGGTCGTCACGGAGTACGCCCTGTCCACCCCGGGCAGCTCCTCCTACCCCTGGGACCTGGCGGTCGGGCCGGACGGCAATCTGTGGTTCACCGAGTACGACAGGGGGTTGGTCGGGCGGATCACCCCGGGTGGGGCGGTCACCGAGTATCCCCTGCCCACTCCGGACGGCGGGCCGACCGGGATCACGGCCGGCCCGGACGGGAACCTGTGGTTCACCGAGTACGACAGCGGCATGATCGGACGGATCACCCCGGCCGGTGCCGTCACCGAGTACCGCGTCCCCAGCCCGAACAGCTTCCCGTGGGGCATCACGGCCGGCCCGGACGGCAACGTGTGGTTCACCGAGTACAACAACGGTGTGATCGGGCAGATCACCCCGGCCGGTGCCGTCACCGAGTACCCGCTGACCGACGCGGGCAGCGGGCCAACGGGGATCACGGCCGGGCCGGACGGGAGCCTGTGGTTCGTCGAGTCCACCGGCAACCGGATCGGACGGATCACCCCGAGCGGGACCATCACGGAACACCCGGTCCCCACCTCGGACAGCTCCCCGTGGGACATCACGGCCGGTCCGGACGGCAACCTGTGGTTCGTCGAGGGCGGCGGCAACCGGATCGGACGGATCACCCTGGGCGGGGACATCGCCGAGCACCCCGTGCTCACGGCGGGCAGCCAGCCCTCCGGGATCGTGGCGGGGCCGGACGGGAACCTGTGGTTCACCGAGTACCTCGGCGGCAGGATCGGGCAGATCACTCCGGACGGGTCCGTCACCGAATTCCACCTGCCCCCCGCGGACAGCGGGCCGACCGGGATCGTCGTGGGGCCGGACGGCAACCTGTGGTTCAGCGAGTACGACAACGGTGTGATCGGGCAGATCACCCCGAACGGGTCCATCGCCGAGTACCCCTTGCCCGTGCAGAACAGCCATCCGCTCGGGATCGCGGCCGGGCCGGACGGCAACGTGTGGTTCACCGAGTCCACCGGCAGCCGGATCGGGCGGATCACTCCGACGGGATCCGTCACGGAGTACCCGCTGCCCACCCCGGTCAGCCTCCCGTTCGGCATCACCGCCGGGCCCGACGGCAACCTGTGGTTCACCGAGTACTTCGGCGGTGCCGTCGGACGGATCGCTCCGGCCGGGGGCGTCGCCGAATTCCGCGCGCCCCACTCGAATGCCTTCCCGTTCGGCGTCACGGCCGGGCCCGACGGCAACCTGTGGTTCACCGACTACTGGAACGGTGCGATCGGGCGGATCACCCCGGCCGGGGACATCACCGGGTTCACCCTGCCCACCAAGGGCGCTCGCCCGCTGGGGATCGTGGCGGGACCGGGCGGGAACCTCTGGTTCACCGACTACTGGAACGGCACGATCGGGCAGATCACCCCGACGGGATCCGTCACCGAATACTCCCTGCCGACCCCCGACAGCGGGCCGACCGGCATCGCGGCCGCCCCGGACGGAACCCTGTGGTTCACCGAGTCCAGGGCCGACCGGATCGGGCGGATCACATCGAAGGGATCCGTCACCGAACACCCGTTGCCCAACCCGGACAGTTCCCCGTACGCCATCGCGTTCGGCTCCGACGGAAACATGTGGTTCACCGAGTCCACGGGCAACCGGATCGGGCGCATCACGTCGACGGGATCCGTCACCGAGTACCCGCTGCCCACCGCGGACGGCCACCCGTACGCCATCGCGTCCGGACCGGACGGGAACCTGTGGTTCACCGAGTACGTCAGCGGCATGATCGGACAGATCACCTCGGGCGCCGGCCCCGCGCCGAATCCGCTGGAGCAGGAGCTCTTCGACCTGGTCAACCAGGCACGGACGCACCCGGAGTCGTACCCGCTCCTCGAACCGGACCCGCAGGGAGAGGCGAAGATGAGCGCCTGCCCCAGCCCCTTCCGGTTCTCCCCACAGCTCAGGACCACCGCGTACGACCACAGCAGTTACCTGTCCACCGTTCCCAGCGCCGAGGTCCAGCTGGACACGAACATGCATCGAGGGCCCGACGGGAAACTGGTGTGGGACACCGGCGAACCCATGGACCTCGCGGGCTACCACACCTACCGCGGGGAGAACGTCTACTTCCAGCAGGGGCAGCCCGAGCCCGCCCCCGATCCCGCTCAGGCCCTGGAGTACTGGATGCAGCGGGACTCGACATGGCACTGGGCGCACCGCAACCTCATCCTCAACTGCGCGGCCCTGGAAGCCGGCGTGGGCTACTACCACCAGGCCCGGCCGCCGGGCAGCACCGAGTTCCAGCACTACTGGACGCTGGACGTGGGGACGCGCTGATCCGACGCGGCGTCGCCGGGTACGCCACCGCGGTGGCAGCCGGCGTCCCGCGCGCTGCCGGCTCACGAGACCGGCCGCCCGACGCGGTCTTGGCGTCGGGCGGCCGGGTGGAACGGGGAGGTCAGCAGGTCCAGACGGTTCAGAAAGTCCGGACGGTTCAGCAGGTTCAGACGGTTCAGCAGATTCAGAAGGTGAGGTTCCAGGCGTCGATCGTGCCGGTGTCGCCGGCGGCGCCGTCCTTCACCCGGAGCTTCCAGGTGCCGTTCGCCGCGCTCGCGGCGGCGTTGACGGTGTAGGTCTTGGCGACGTTGTCGGTGCTGTCGCTGTCGGCGAAGTCCTCCAGGAGGTACACCGTGCCGTTCGGGGCGACGAGGGAGAGGACGAGGTCACCGCGGTAGGTGTGCTTGACGTCCACGCCGACCTTGAGCGTCGAGGGCGCGTTGCCGGTGACGCCGGTGACGGTGATCGGGCTCTCCACCGTGGTGTTGTCGGGGATCGCCACGTCGGCGGTGTTCTCGAAGTACTTGCCGGTGGGCGGGGTGGCGCCGCCGACGGCCTTCAGCGCGTCGACCTGGCCCTCGCCGAAGAAGCCGTTGTTGGCGGTGGTGCCGGTGCAGCGGCTGTCGGAGGCGGGGCAGGCCAGGTCGTTGGCCTGGCTCGCGAGGCGGGCCCGGATGTCGGCCGGGGTGAGCGTCGGGTCGGCGCTCGCGATCAGCGCGGCGACGCCGGTGACGTGCGGGGAGGCCATCGAGGTGCCGCTCTTGGTGCCGTACTTGCCGCCGGGCAGGGTCGAGTAGACGCCGGTGGCGCCGTCGCCGCCGGGCGCCGCGACGTCGATGACGCCCCGGCCGAAGTTGGAGTAGGAGGCCTTGCCGCTGCCGCTGCCCGTGGCAGCGACGGTCACCACGCCGGGGAGTTCGGTGGGGATGTCGAGGCAGGCGTTGCTGATGGTCCGGGTGGTCGGGGTGGAGTCGTTCGGACTCGCGGAGTCGGTGGTCTTGTTGGCCAGGTCGTAGTTGGAGTTGCCGGCCGCCGCGACCTGCAGCGAGCCCTTGCCCTCGGCGTACTCCTGGGCGCGCTTGACGCCCTCGATGAGGGCCGCCTGGTCGAGGTCGTTCGGGCAGTTGAACTGCCACGGGTCGGTGTAGTAGCTGTTGTTGGTGACCTTGAAGCCGTGGTCACCGGCCCAGACGAAGCCGCAGACGGTGTTCTCGGCGTAGAAGAGGGTGCTGGTCGGCTCGGCGATCCGGACCGAGGCGATCTTCACGCCCGGCGCGACGCCGATGACGCCCTTGCCGTTCTTCGCGGCCGCGATGGTGCCCGCGACGTGGGTGCCGTGGGTGTCCACGTCACGCCAGGCGCCGCTGCGGGTGTCGGGCTTGCCGTAGGCGCAGGAGACCGAGTCGGCGGCGTCGAAGTTCGGCGCGAGGTCCTGGTGCTGGTCGTCCACACCGGTGTCGAGCACGCCGACCTTGACGGACGACGAGCCGGTGGTGACGTTCCAGGCCTGGTCGGCCTTGATCTGGGTCATGTCCCAGCGGTTGGACTCGGTGAGCGTGGTGGCCGCCTGGGCGGGGTTGGCGGGCAGGGCCGGGCTGTAGGCGTCGGCCGGCACGTCGGAGGTGCGGGTCGCGCCGACCTGCTGGATTCCGGTGACGCTCCGCAGCGCGGCGGCGAAGCCGGTGCTGGTGGAGTGGGCGACGACGACGCCGATCTGGTCGTAACTCGCGAAGACCGTACCGCCCTTGGCCGCGACGGCGGCCTTGGCGGCGGCGACGTCGGCCGGGGCGCTGATCACCAGGTAGGCGCGGGTGCCGGCGGCCCAGCCGGCCGCGGTGCCCGCGACGGCGGGGGCCTGGGCGGCGGGTGCCTGGGCGGCGGGCGCGGAGACGGCGCCGGGGACGGTGGGGGTGGTGGTCGCGGTGGCGGCGGTCGCGAACGCGGTGGGGGTGGCGAGCGCCATGGCGGAGAGAACGGCGAGGGCCGCGGCCGGGCGGCCGAGCCGCCGGGATATCAGGGGTGACACGTGTCCTCCGATTCGGCCCGTGCGTGAGGGGGATGGGGATCGCACGGGAATTGAAGGAAACATGCCAGATTGAACAGGACTTGGGGAAGACTTTACGCCTGACGACTTTTCACGGAAGCGTTACGTTTTGATGTCATGGCCCCGCGCCCCGGGCGAAGCAACCGCTGGGCCCGGTCACCGCGACTGTCTCTCCGGCGGCGGCGTCGATGTCGATGTCGATGTCGACGCGGTTCAGGGCGTGGACGCCGCTGCCCCCCGCTCCGTACTGCTTCGGGACGCTCCGAGGAAGCGCAGAACGGCGAGCACGCGGCGGTGGTCCGTGTCGATCACCGGCAGGTCGAGCTTGGCGAAGATGTTGTTGATGTGCTTGGCCACCGCGCTCTCGCCGACCGTCAGCGCCTCGGCGATGCCGGCGTTGGAGCGCCCCTCGGCCATGAGGCCCAGTACGTCCCGTTCACGAGGGGTCAGCCGGTTCAGCGGGTCGCTGTCCCGTCGCAGCAGCAGCTGGGCGACGACCTGCGGATCCAGCGCCGTGCCCCCGCCCGCGACCCGCTGCACCGCCTCCACGAACTCCCCCACATCGGCGACGCGTTGCTTGAGCAGGTAGCCCACGCCGCTGGTGTTGGTCGCCAGCAGGTCTGCCGCGTACCGCTCCTCCACGTACTGCGAGAGCAGCACCACCGCCGTCCGCGGCCACCGCCGACGGATCACCATCGCGGCGCGCACCCCTTCGTCGGTGAAGCCGGGCGGCATCCGGACGTCGACCAGGGCGAGTTCGGGCCGGTGCTCCTCCACCGCCGCCAGCAGCGCCTCCCCGTCACCGACTTCCGCGGCGACCTGGAAACCACCCATCTCCAGCACCTTGACCAGACCGATCCGCAACAGCACCGAGTCCTCGGCGATCACCACTCGCACGGCAACTCCGCCGCGATGGTCGTCGGTCCCCCGACGGGGCTGCTGACGCGGAAGGTCCCGTCGACGGAGCCGACCCGCTTGGCCAGCCCGCTCAGCCCCGTGCCGGCGGAGGCGTGGGCACCACCCAGTCCGTCGTCGGTGACATTCACCCGCAACACCTTCCCGACCCGCCTGACGGTCACCTCGGCACGTGTCGCGCGAGCGTGCTTGGTCACGTTGGCCAACGCCTCGGAGATCACGAAGTACGCGACCGACTCCACAGCGGGCACCGCCCGCTCCTCAAGATCGACCCGCAGGCGCACCGGCAACGGCACCCGGGCGGCCAACCCGGACAACGCCGCGTCCAGCCCTCGGTCTTCGAGGACGGCCGGGTGCAACCCACGTACCAGATCGTTGAGTTCGGCGATCGCCTCCTTCGCCTCGAAGTGCGCCTCCGCGATCACCTCGCGGGCCTCACCCGGCAGGTCGGGGCGCGTGGCCATGGCCAGCCCCAGGTTGACCGCGAGGGAGACCAGCCGCTGCTGGGTGCCGTCGTGCAGGTCACGCTCGATCCGGCGGCGCTCGGCGTCGACTGCCTCGATCAGATCGGTGCGACTCCCGGCCAGGTACTCGACCCGCTCCTGGAGCCGCTGGGCCCGGCTGGGCCCGAGCAGCGCCAACGCGAGCCGCGACTCCGTCCGGGCCACCGCCCCCGCCACCCAGGGCACGGCACACAGGAGGGCGATACCGGCCACCGTGTAGCACGGCACCTGCATCGCGTAACCGAACCAGTCCTGACGGACCCCCACCGGCAGCACCCACGCCCAGCCGCAGGTGACGGCGCCCGCCAGGCCCGCGGCCCCCATCGCGAGCACCGACAGCTCCAACGCGGCCACCAGCGGGCCCAGGAGGAGGTGGTACCCGAGCCGGCGCCAGATGCGCGTCAAGGAAAGCCGTCGGGCGACTGCCGCCCACGACCACCGCTCCGGCGTGGGCGTCGACCGAGGGATGTCCACTCCGAGGAGTGCCCGGTGGCGGTACCGTTGAACAGCCGTCAGCACCGGGACACCGAGCAGGATCAGGGCGGCCGACACGGTGAGCACCAAAGCCCGGTTCCCCGTCTCGGGGCCGACCGTCGCGTCCCAGGCCCACACGGGCACCAGGGCCAGGTGCGGCATGACACCGGCGGCCAGGAAGCCGGTGTCCCGCCGCACCCGAAGCGCCGAGCGCCTCAGCACGGGTGGAATCATCATGATCCGACACTAGGACACCTCGGCGGGGGCCTGCCATGAGCCTGGCACCCGAATCCATGGTGGCACCAGCACCACCCTTGCTCGCCGCCTACTCCGGACAGGTCGTGCACCTCTCGGGCGACGGCATGACCTTCGACGCGGGCGCGGGCGAATGGTGGCCGAACCTGCCCGACCGGTTCAACGACCATGCCAACGCGGCCTACTGACGGTTCGGAAGGGCCGCCTCTGCGGTCTGCGGCGGTGCCGTGGGTCGAGCGCTGCGCGAGCGGCCCCGGCTTGTGGCGCGCCTCGGTGCGGCCGGGCTGGCGGCTGGTTCGAAATGTTCACGAGTTTCGACTGCAGCAGCGACCGGGTGTGTCGTCCCGGGGTGGAACGGCCCTCGTCGTCGAGGCTGACTGGCGGTGCCCACGGCAGTGTCCCGGGGCACGGCGGCGTTCGTCCAGGTCGGGTTCATGCGGCGGCGTCGACGAGGGCTTGGAGCAGGCGCTGGGGGTCTTCGGCGAGTCGGTTGCAGACGTAGAGCCACCATTCCGTGCCGAAGACGACGTACTCGCGAGTGGGGTGGCCACGCTCGGCCATGGCGTCGAGGCGGTCGGGCCCGAGTCCGAGGAGGGTTTCGAACTCCCAGGGGGCGTGGTCCCGGTTCTTCCTGCCGACGTAGTGGTCGATACGGTCGATCAGATCCCAGTCGTGGGTGGCGAAGGAGCACAGGTGGCCCGAGTCGGCCAGCTGCTCCGCGTACTTCAGGTAGGCGGCGGTCAGAGCCGGGGCTTCCCGCCGGTGGGCGATGCTCTCGGGTTCGAGGAAGGCGCCCTTGACCAGGCGGATGCGGCCGGGACGGGTGAGCAGTTCCGGTAGATCGTCTGCGGTGCGGTGCAGGCGTGCCTGGACGGTGATGCCCACGTGGTCGAAGCGCTCGCACAGCGTGCGGTGCAGGGCCAGCACCGCGTCGGTACGGTCGGAGCCTTCGGCCGAGATCATCATCTCCCGCCCGGTGGCGGCGGTGGCCTCGGCGATGCGGGAGGCGTTGGCCAGGGCGAGCTCCGCGTCGACGGCGAGGCCGATGTGGGACAGGTCGAGGGAGATCGAGCACTCGGGCGGCAGGAGCCGGGCGGCGGCGAGGAACGTGTCGGTCTCTTCGGTGGCGCGCTGCGGGTCGCGGCAGCTCTCGCCCATGTACTCGACGTTCACGCGGTGGCCGGCGGCCAGGATCTGCTGCGCGCGGTCCAGGGCGTCGGGGAGGGTTTCGCCGGCCACGTACCGCCGGGCGACCTTGCGGGCCAGGGGGCCCAGAACGGGGTCTCCGGGGATGCGCCACTTCAGCTCCTCGTCGAGCGCCAGTGTGCGCAGGACCTGGGCCGTCTGTGACGAGAGGGCGGCGTTGGCGGTGTGCGTGTGCGTGGTCATCCGGTGCCTAGCTGTTCGCGTGGTGGGGGGAAACACCTGAGAGCCTTCCAGAATGGGGGCACCCGCCGGGAGTGGCAGAAACGACGGATAGGCTGAAGTTCCTGCCATCGTCGTGAGAGGAGATCGGGAGCCCGTGCTTCGCGATGTCGCCGTCCTGGCCCTCCAAGGAGCCCACGCCTTCGAGCTGGGTGTGTTCTGCGAGGTCTTCGGCATCGACCGCGGCGACGATGCGCTCCCCGTCTACGACTTCGCCCTCGTCTCAGGAACCGGCGGCAGCGTGCCGATGCGGCACGGCTTCGAGGTGCGGACCCGGCACGGCCTGGAGCGGCTGGCCTCGGCGGACCTCATCTGCGTCCCGGCCTACGACCCGCACGTGCGGCAGCCGGACCACCTGGCCGAGGAGCTACGGGCCGCCGTCGAGCGCGGCGCCCGCGTCCTGAGCATCTGCACCGGGGCCTTCCTGCTCGGCGAGGCCGGGCTGCTGGACGGGCGGCGCTGCACCACCCACTGGCGCTACACCGACGAACTCGCCCGCCGCCACCCGCGCGCCCGGGTCGAGTCGGACGTGCTCTACATCGACGAGGACCCGGTCATCACCGGCGCCGGCACCGCCGCCGGCGTCGACACCTGCCTCCATCTGATCCGCAAGGAACACGGCAGCGCCGTCGCCAACGCGATCGCCCGCCGCATGGTCGCGCCCCCGCACCGCGACGGCGGCCAGCGCCAGTACCGCGAACGCCCCCTCCCCCGGCACGGGACCGGTTCCCTCGCCCCCGTCCTGGCGTGGATCGAAGCCAACCTCGACCAGAACCTGACCGTCGAGGCAATGGCCCACCACGCCCGTCTCTCCCCGCGGACCTTCGCCCGCCGTTTCCGGCAGGAGACCGGGACCACCCCGTTGCAATGGCTCACCGGGCAGCGCGTCCTGCTCGCTCAGCATCACCTGGAGACCACGGACGAGCCGGTCACCGCCGTCGCCCACCGCACGGGCTTCGGCAGCATCGACACCCTCCGCCACCACTTCGCCCGGCGCCTCGGAACGACGCCGCAGGCCTACCGGCGCACCTTCGGAGCCCCGCCCACCAGCGGATGACCCGCCCGAGTCCACAGCTCCGCAGGGTCTGCGGCATCGCCCACGTCCTGCACTGGTCCCACCGGCGCCGCCGACGCCAACACCAGGCCCGCACCAGCCACTACCAACGACGAGGCCACAGCCCAGGGGCTGAAGCCTCGTCACACTAACCACCGTTGCAGTCCTAGCAGGTCCAGCGGTGGGAGCGGAGGTGGACGCCGGTGCCACCGTTCTGCGAGAAGTTGCCCTTGGCGCCGGCCGCCGTGCACACCACGCGCTGGCCGGTGTAGTCGGCACCGGTGTAGAAGCCGACGGGCCTGCCGGAGGTGCCGTGGTTGTAGACCGAGCGGACCTTGGTGGTGGCGGACCAGCTGCAGGTGTCCCCGGCCTGCCAGTCCGGGTCGTCGTAGGGCCAGGCACAGACCTGTCCCGTCCCGTTGGGGCCGCTGTAGGCGCAGACGCGTCCCTCCACGCACGACCACGGGTCCAGGGCGGCGTGGGCGGGCTGCGGGGCGGCGAGCAGGGCGGCCGCGGCCGCGGCGAACGAGGCGATCAGGCCGAGGCGCTGACGGGCGGCGCGTTCCATGACGATCGGTCCTTCCGGTTCGGGGGTGTGGGCGGGTGCGAGGTGGGCTCAGGCGCCGGGCGGGCTGACGTAGCCCGAGACGGGCTGGTGGTTGGTGCTCACCTTCGAGGGGTCGAGGCCGGTGCGGAGGGCGACCGCGTCGCCGAGGTTGCCGTCGACGGTGTCGAGGGTCCCGTCGCGGTGGACGGCGGCGACCACGCCGACGTGGCCGGGCGTGCCGCCGTCCGGCTCGCCGTAGATCACCAGGTCGCCCGGCTTCGGGGTGTACGCGCCGCGCGTGTGGAACAGTCCCTTCTCCCTGCCCCACTCGCCGATGCCGCGCGCGGCGAGGACGTCGGGCGTCTCCTCGATCCCGGCCCGGTGCCACGTCCACTCGGCGAAGGCCGCGCACCACGGAGTCTTCGCGCAGGATCCGCCGTTCCTGTGGTAGGCGAAGTACTTGTCGCAGGAACCGGTCTTCTCGGGCGAGGCGCCGTCGGGGGTGACCTCTCCCCTGGCCACCGAGACGACGCGGTCCCGCACGGTGGCGGCGGACACGGCCGGAGCGGCGGTCGCCGCGCCGAGCAGCGGCAACAGGGTGAGGGCGGCCAGCGTGGCGGCGGTCGAGGTGCGCCTGTACGGCTTCATGAGAGTTCCTCCATTGGGGTGAACCGGTCCTGCCAGTCGCCCGGTCGCCTCCCCTACAGTCGGCGGGCGTGCCGGAGGCACGCGGGGACCGGGAGGCGGTGGCACGGCGGGAGTCGACGAGTCGGCGAGTCGGTGCGCTGCCGCGGAACCATCCTGCGGAAGCTCCCTGGCCATCGCCAGGCCCCTCGGCCGGCGCGGCGTCCCAGAGCTCGCCCACTTCCCGTCCCACCGCTCCGACCTGCGGAAACGATGCACACCGGGACAGCGATTGGGACAGCAGCACATGCATGACGAACCGTCGGACGAGACCGCGCGGGCCACGGCGGAGGAGCCGGAACACCCCAGGGTCCTGCTCGTCCGCGCACTGAACGACGGGCTCGGCGCGTGCGGCCTCTCCCTGGACCGGGTGGCGGCCCGGCTACGGGACCGGCTCAGCGGCTCCAAGGTCCGGGGGCTGAGCACCTCCTCGATCAGCCGCTACCTCGACCCGAGCCGTACCGAGCTGCCCGACCTCGCCGTCCTCGCCGAACTCGCCCGGATCTTCGGCACGGACCCGGCGGAGCTGGCCCGCTGGCAGCACTGGCACCGGCAGGCCAGGCTGGCGGCGGACCACGGGCTGCGCGACCGCCGCGCGGCGCGCCGGACCGCCGCCGTCCCCACCGCCGTCCCCACCGCCGTCCCCACCGCCGCGGCCGCCGCCGTCCCGGTCCTGGCACGTCCGATGGTCGCTGATGGGCCACCGGACGCCCGGCGGGCGGTGTGGCGGGTCGCGTGGGAGTGGCGGCGCCGGCGGGGTGCGGCGTTCGGGGCCCTGGCGCTCGCGGCCGTGGCCGTAGCCGTGGCCGTAGCTGTGGCCGGCGGGACGCTGTGGGCGGGGAAGAGCGGGCCCGACGACACCGCCTCGGTGGTGACGGCGCCGTCCGCGGACGCGGCCCGGCGGGGGCCGGCGGCGGTCCCGGCGGAGTCGGCCGAAGGCCTCGCCCAGGCGGTGGAGGTCGGCGCGCTCGGCGGGGACAGCCGCTGCTCGGCGCCGAAGGCCGGGCCGTCCGGCACCTGGCTGCGCGCCTGCGCGATGGTGCAGCCCCGTCAGGTGCTGTTCGCAGTCCGGGTCGACAATCCGACGGGCACGCCGATCGAGGTGACCGCGAAGGTGGCCGGCTTCTGGTCGGGCGTCCTGCACTCCTGCGCCCCAGGGCGCTCCGTCGTCCACACCACCGTCGCCCCGGGGGCCACCTTCACCAGCGACCCGGAGGAGTGCGTCACCCCCCGCCGCGGCACACCGCTCGCCTACCAGGCGGAGGCCTTCGTCGCCGCCGGGAACGGGCAGCAGTGGGTCGGCCACATGCTCTCTCCGAACGCCCACGTCTACCCGGACCGCGAGACCCTGTGGCGCTGCCGCGGCGACGTGCCCTGCTAGGGATCGTGAACGCGACCCTCTGCGTCAACCGCACGGACGCCCCTGTGCGTACCCGCCCCGGTCCGGGCCGACGAGAGGTGGGTGGTGGAGCGGATCCACTCGTCGTCACACTGCGTGTGCTCATCCGCCGCGCGTCCCCGCGCCACCGCCGGATGACCGCCCCACCACCAAGCCCTGAAGGAACGCCTACTGGTGGGCGCCCTTGACGTTGGGCTGGGTCTTCTGGTTGTAGATCTCCTTGCCGTCCGCGTTGTAGGCGTGGACGTAGGGGGCCGGGGGGAAGGACTTCGCGTTGTGGTCGGTGGAGATGGCGGCCGTGTGGACGAACGCGCCGCCCGCCATGACGGCCGGGTACTGCGTCGGGTCGTCGCCGTAGCTGATGGTGACCTTGGCGACATCGGGCGTGTAGTGCCCGGCGCCCAGCGAGAGGAACTGCCCGGCACCGGTCGGCGCGCTGAAGCTGTCGAAGAACTCGACGAGGTGACCGGCGCCCCACAGGCGGTCGTTGATGAACGTCGCGGGGACGGACATGCTGCTGCCCTTGCTGCCCTTCGACTCGCACTGCACGTACTGGCCGGCGGAGTTGACGGCGACGACCACGCCGTCGGTGTCCGAGGAGGCGACGGGAGTGCGGACCGCGATCACCGCATGGTACTGCGACGCCTCGGAGCCCAGGCAGGAGGCCAGGATCTGGGCGGCGGTCCCGGCGTCGATCGGGGCCGTCGTCGTGCTGGTGACGGTGAAAGCGGCCGGGGTGGCAGTCACAGGGGCGGCGGACGAGCCGCTGCCGGAGACCACCGGGGCGTCGGCCGAGCCGGCGCCGTTGGCCGTGGCGGCGGGCGCCTCGGCGGGCTTGCCGTGGGCCGTGGGGGTGGCCGTGGGGGTGCCGGGCGCGGCAGTGGCCATTCCCCCCGCGGTCGCGATGGCCGCGGCGGTGGCGGTGGCGGCGATGAGCATGATCGGGCGGATGCGCATGAATCCGTGTCCTTTCCTGCGGCGTCCGGTTGACGCCGGCACCCCTGTACGCCTCCCGACGCCCGGCAGGTCGCACCCCGCACACGTGATCCAGGTCATAGGCCGTCGGTGCGACCCCGGGACGGCGCTCGTGCGTACAGGGCGGGAGGCTCCGCCCAGGACCCCCGGCTCCACCGCCGCGGCCGAGGAGCGCTTCCTCGCGAGTCGCGAGTCGCGAGTCGCCTGTGCCGTGAACTGACGGACAGTCCCAGAAGAGAGGCCCTTGATGACGCCACAGGAGTTCGACGCGTTCTACGCCGCGTCCTTCTCCCGCCTGACCGGGCAGCTGTACGCGTTAACCGGCAACTGGTCCGAAGCACAGGACGTGGTACAGGAGGCCTTCATCCGCGCGTGGGACCGAAGGCGCACCTTCGACCCGAACGAGGCCCCGGAGGCATGGATCCGGACCACGGCCCGGCGGCTGGCACACTCCCGCTGGCGGCGTCTCGCCCGGGGCCTGCACTTGGCCGGACGCCACCACCGCCAAGAACCCCCCACCGTCGAGCCGCCCTCCGAGGAGCACCTGATGCTGGTCGCCGCGCTCCGCGACCTGCCCGAGGCACAGCGAGGCGCCCTGGTCCTGCACCACATGTGCGACCTCTCCGTCGAGCAGGTCGCGGCCGAGACCGGCGCCAGCGTCAGCGCCGTCAAGAGCCGCCTCGCCCGAGGCCGGACCGCGCTCGCGGCCAGACTCGCTGACCAGACCCCCACCAGCGAGGAAGGAAAGCTCCGTGTCTGACCCCATCCACGACACCCTCGCCGACCGGCTGCGGCTGCTCGGCACGCAGATGCCCGCACCGGCCCTGCCCGCTGCGGAGATCCGCCGACGCGCCGACCGGCGCCGCCACCTCCGGCACGCCCTGGGCGCGGGCGCGGCCTGCACTGCGGCAGCCCTGTGCCTGGTCCTGCCGTCCGTGCTGCACTCTCCGGGACCACAACACTCATCGAGACCACAACACTCGCCGGGGCCACAGCACTCACCGGAACCACGACAAGGAGCAGCCACCACGGACGCCCCCTCCGTGTCGGCTTCCCCCCACCCCCCGGCTGCTTTCACCGTCTCCAGCACGACGACGGCCTCGATCGACGCCGGGACCGCCGCCCAGATCCTGGCGTCCTGCCTGGGCTCCGAGGCGTCGCAGTACCACGCGGTGATCGCGGTCCGCACTCCCGTCGCCTCCTCGGACACCGACGGCGTGGTCGTCGCCGTCAACTCCGCCGACCAGTACGTGCAGTGCGAGTCGAAGGGCAGCAAGGGCAGCAGCATGTCCATCCCCGCGACGTTCATCAACGACCGCCTGTGGGGCGCCGGTCACCTGGTCGAGTTCTTCGACAGCTTCAGCGCGCCGACCGGTGCCGGGCAGTTCCTCTCGCTGGGCGCCGGGCACTACACGCCCGATGTCGCCAAGGTCACCATCAGCTACGGCGACGACCCGACGCAGTACCCGGCCGTCATGGCGGGCGGCGCGTTCGTCCACACGGCCGCCATCTCCACCGACCACAACGCGAAGTCCTTCCCCCCGGCCCCCTACGTCCACGCCTACAACGCGGACGGCAAGGAGATCTACAACCAGAAGACCCAGCCCACGGGCAAGAACCGCTGACAGAACCCGCTGTCCGGCGCGGCGATGTTCACACCGGGCGAGGTGAACGTGCTTGCCGGAGCAGGCGGACGGCCCGCACCCCGGCGCGAGGCCCGCGGCCGGGGTGGCGCCGTCGAACGGAGGCCCGCCTCCCCCGGCAGCGACGTCCTGGTGGGCCGCCGCCTGCCCGAGCGCGGTGGTGGCCGACGCCGGGGCCCGCCGTCACCCGCGCCCTGGCGCGGGCCCGGGCCTGCGCGGTCACGGAGCCACGTCGTCCCGCCCGCCCCGGGCGCCGGCCCCCGGCGGGTCCTCGGCGCCGGCCGCGTGGAGCGCGCCGGGTTCGGCGGCGATGGCGTCGAGCCGCGACTTCGGGAGCAGCCAGGAGCCCCATGGCGCGTTGCTCCTGCCCTGCGGTCCCTCGCGCCTCGTGTGCGCTGTCCCGGATGCGGCGGACCTCGTCCAGGCAACGCGTCGCCTCCACCAACCGGACCCGCCGCTGCCCCGCGGCACCCACGTCGGGCGGCAGCAGTGCGGAGGGGCCGTCCCGCCCTCGACGCCGACACCGGCGCCCAGTTCGCCCCGCAGTTCGGCCACGCTCGCCACCAGCACTCGGATCAGTTCCTCTGCCTCCGTCACACCGGCCTCGGCCTGGCGTTGCGCCTGCCTGGCCGGATCCAGAGCCTGCTGCGCGGCCGACCGCCCCGCCACGGGTGACAAGAGCCCCGTAGCTGCCAGGCCTGCTCGTTCGTGTAGGCGGCCCGCCCGTCCATGCCCCCTGCCGTGTCCGTGGCCAATCCGGGTTGTCCGCTGTTCACCTGGGCCGCGGCTGAGTCTTGTAGATGGACAATCAAATCTGCCCGCACTGTGGGAACTCCACCGGGTCTTCGGACAACTCGCCGGAGCCCGCGCCAGAAACACGACGAAGGAGCTCTCCGTGATCAAGAAGCACCTCGCGGCCGTACTCGCGGCCACGGTCCTCGCCGGAGGCTTCGTGGGCCTCTCCGCCGGTGCGGCCCACGCCACCGACCGGGTCAACAAGTGCGGAAGCGCGTACGCCTTCAAGAAGAGCTGGAACATCACCGACGACCACATGGGCAAGGTGGTCGGCTTCATCGACATCTACTACAACAGCGGGAACGGATACAACTGCGCGATCACCCGCGGAAACGACGCGACAGTCACCGGCCAGCACAAGATCGGTGTCGAGATTCGGCGCTCCGGCGATGCCAACTGGATCGGGGACGGCCCCGGCCACAACTACACCCAGTACGCGGGCCCGGTCTACGCGTACGCCAAGGGGGCCTGCATCGACTTCGGCGGGGAGGTGTCGTACAACGAGTTCACCGGACACGGGCTGGACATCTACAGCTCCCAGCACTGCGGCTGAACCACGGCCGGCGGCCGACCGCCAACAACGAGAGCGGTCGGCCGCCTACTGCGACCAGGCACACCCTGGAGCCGGATCCGAGCCGCCCCACGACGACAATCAACCGGCCGTTCCGGCCCTCGGCAACCAGGACACGACAAGGGAGCTCTCCGTGATCAAGAAGCACCTCGCGGCCGTACTCGCGGCCACGGTCCTCGCCGGAGGCTTCATGGGCCTCTCCGCCGGTGCGGCCCACGCCACCGACCGGGTCAACAAGTGCGGAAGCGCGTACGCCTTCAAGAAGAGCTGGGACATCAACGACCGTTACAACGTCGGCGTGGTGGTCGGCTTCATCGACATCTACTACAACAGCGGGAACGGATACAACTGCGCGATCGCCCGCGGAAACGACGCGACAGTCACCGGCCACAACCGGATCGCTGTCTTCATCCGGCGTTCCGGGGACGGCAGCTGGGTCCGGGACGGCGCCGACCAGAACTACACCCGGTACGCGGGCCCGGTCTATGCCTACGCCAAGGGGGCCTGCATCGACTTCATCGGGGAGCTCAGGTACAACGAGTTCTCGGGATTCGGTGACGGCGGTTACAGCTTCGAGCACTGCGGCTGAAGCGCGGCGGAGCGGCAGGGCTTGCCGGAACGGGCCGCCCCCACCCAGCGCGTCGCCGGGGCGGCGGAGGATCGTGGGAAAGCCCCAGGTCGTCGAGCCTGAGGCTTCACTGCTGGATCGGGCGACGGGGCGGAACCTCGCGTCCCCAACCTCACGGGTCAGAACACCGGCCTCCTGAGGTTTGTTGACTCGACATCACCGAACTGTGCAGGAGGCCCTACTTCTATGCGTCGGCTGCGGAGCAATCATCCGAACAAGGCTGATGCACGCAGAAGTTCGAGCGGCAGCCGCCTCCGCCAGTTTGGGAGTCGCTTCTCACCGCAGTTGGTTGAATGCCTGGTCGGCGTCGGCGACGGCCTCGGCGTGGACATCGCGGGCAGTTCGACCGTCGGCGATCTTCTGCCAGTTGGCGCGGGCGAGCACCCGCTGGGTCGCGATCACCTGGGCGGCCCGCACGCGCGCCTGGACGCCGTCACCGAGGGCCCGCGCCAGCGCCTCCTCGTCCTCGAGCTGGTACTGCGCGAGCCGTCCGGCCAGGCTGGGCGTGCTGAACACCAGCCCGTGGAACGCGACCACCTGTGGATGATCGTTGAGGCCAGTGACGGGGTCGTGGCGGTCGAGGGCGGCCCGGAAGTGCCGATGCAGCGCCGCCGCCGGCGCGATGCCGGGCTCCCGGTCGCGGACCACGCGGGCCGCCTCGCCCTGGTGGTCCGCGAACCGGTGCAGTACCAGGTCTTCCTTGGTGGGGAAGTACCGGAAGAGGGTCGGTTTGGAGATCTCGGCGGCGGCGGCGATGTCGTTGACCGAGACGCGGTCGAAGCCGTGCTCCAGGAACAGCGACGCGGCCGCCTCGGCGATGGCGTCGCGCGTCCGCTCCTTCTTGAGGTCCCGCAGACCCGTCGGCTCGCTCATCGGACCACCGTACCATCAGCGTGACTGAGTTGCATTTTTAACCAAGTAACGTTTTTATGGGCGGCATGAGTCAGACAGACAGTGCTCCCGTACTCGTGACCGGGGCGACGGGCCGGATCGGCCGCCTCGTCATCGACCAACTCCTCGACGCGGGCGTACCGGTCCGCGCCCTCACCCGCCGCCTGGAAGCCGCCGCGGTGCTGCCGCCGCAGGTCGAGGTCGTCACCGGCGACCTCACCGCGCCCGACTCACTCGAGCCGGCCCTGAACGGCGCGGGCGTGGTCTTCCTCCTCTGGACCGCCCCACCCGCGACCGCCGCCGAGGTCGTGGCGCGGCTGGCGGCCCGGGCGCGGCGGGTCGTCCTCCTCTCCTCCCCGCACCGGACGCCGCACCCCTTCTTCCAGCAGCCCAACCCGATGGCCGCCCTGCACGCCGACCTCGAGCGCCTGATCGCCGCGACCGGCCTCGAGTCGACGGTCGTCCGACCGGGGATGTTCGCCTCGAACTGCCTGCCCTGGTGGGCACCGGCGATCCGCGCGGGCGACGTGGTCCGCTGGCCGTACGCCGCCGCCGCGACGGCACCGGTCGACGACCGCGACATCGCCGCCGTCGTGGCCCGCACGCTCCACCAGGACGGACACGTCGGCGGCGACTACGTCCTGACCGGCCCCGAGTCGCTGACCCACGCCGAACAGGTCGCCGTCATCGGCGACGCCCTCGGCCGTCGCCTCGCCTTCGACGAGATGACGCCGGACGAGTTCCGCACCCTCTCCCAGGGCGCACCCAGCGCGGCCGTCGAGATGCTGCTCGCCGCCTGGCACGCGGCAGTCGGCCAACCCGCCCACGTCACCACCACGGTGTCCGACCTCCTCGGGACGGCGCCGCGAACGTTTCGCCAGTGGGCCGCCGACCACGCCAGCGCGTTCGCGAAGGATTCGTAACCTCATCGGCGCGACCTGCGTCCCAGGCCTCCGCCTCCGCGACCCGCCGGGCGCGCGGTCACGGGACGGTCGTACCGACAGGAGGCGACTCGCCCCGAGCCAGGAACGGCGCCCTTGGAAGTGGCGTCACGGTCTGTGACAGAGCTTCCCGGTATGCCATTTGAACTGGCCGTCCATGGGGACTGCGAAGCGATTCCCAAAGCGGACGTAGCTTCAGGTTTTCGCTGCTCAGGCATGTAGCCGTCGTCGGGTAGACAGGCGGCGGATCAAGGTCCATTCCACGTCCGTCAGATCGCTGGCGTATCGGCGGACGCGATCCGACTGGTCGGCGGCGTTGCCGAACTGGTGGGCGACGCAGTCGCACGACATGCCGGAACTGGGCGAGGACAGGACGGACGCGCCACAGTGGGGCACCAGGACCTCCTGGTTCTCGGCTGACTCGACATCACCGAGTTGTGCAGGAGTCCCTTCCCTCATGCACCCACCACCGAGCAGTCACCCGAACGAGATCGATCCGGACGAAATCGACCACGAGGCGTCTCACGCGGTTTGGGAATCGCTTCTGAACGCAGGAAGTCGAGCGCGGCGTCTTCGGGGCGGTGATCAGGTGCAGTCGACATGAGGGCATGGTGGCAGAGGAGTCCGACACCGTGATCTTGTGGCCCGGAGCTCAGGCCCTGCTGCCCAATCCGGGGTTCTGGTCCAACTTCTGGGCTCTGTCGCTGATTGAGGGGTCCGTGCCGACCAGGAGCGGGTGGTGGGCATGACCTGGGCGTGATGGATGCGGCGTGTGTGGTCGACCTTCTCTTCCCTGGGATCGGCGTGGAGGTCGAGGAGATCGTGCTTGGGGACGGCGAGGTTCGTCTCGCCGTGCGGTCGGTGGCGGCGTCGGCTGCCTGCCCCGGGTGTGGGCGGAGGTCGTCGCGGCTGCACTGCTACTACAAGCGGCGTCTGGCGGACCGTCCGATAGCCGGCCGGCGGGTACGCCTGGAGCTGAGGGCGCGTCGTCTCGTGTGCGGGAACGACCGGTGCGGGCGACGGACGTTCGCCGAGCAGATCCAGGATCTGACGTCCCGGCACGCGCGCCGCACGACCGCCCTCACCGCTCAGCTCACCGACATCACCCTGTTCCTGGGCGGACGAGCCGGAGCCCGGATCTCCGGACATCTGGCCATCACCACCTGCCGCGACACCCTGCTTCGCCTCATCCGCGCGCTGCCCGTCCCGTCGTCGGGACTCGTCCCGCGTCTGGGCGTGGACGAGTTCGCCGTGCGCCGCGGTCGCACCTACGCGACCGTCCTCGTGGACATGGACACCCACCGGCCGATCGACGTCCTCGCCGACCGGACCGCGAACACCTTCGCCACCTGGCTGCGCGACCATCCCGAGGTGCGGACGATCTGCCGCGACCGCGCCGGCTCCTTCCGCGACGGCGCCAGTTCAGGTGCACCACAGGCCCAGCAGGTGGCCGACGCCTGGCACCTGCTGCACAACCTCGCCGAAGCCGTCGAGCGCGTCGTCGGCCGCCACCGCGCCGACCTGCGCGAACCCCTCACCGTGAGCGAAGACCAGGACGACGCGCCCCGCTCCGCGGCCGCCGGCTCGAACGAGCTGGACGTCCACGGCAGGCCACGTCCCTTGGTCGCCCGAACCCGCGAACGCCACCGGCAGATCCACGAACGCATCGAACGCGGCGACAGCCTGCGTGCCATCGCCCGCGAGCTCCACCTCAGCCGCGGCACCGTCCTGCGTTTCGCCCGAGCCGCCGACGTCGAGCAACTCCTCGTCGCAGCGACCCACCGCCCGAGCGTGGTCGACGACTACCGACGCTACCTGCACCACCGGTGGATGGAGGGATGCACCAACGCCGCAGCGCTCACCAGGGAGATTAAAGAGCCGGGCTACCGCGGTGACGTGAACACGGTCCGGCGTCACCTACGGCCCTACCGCACCGGAGCGATCCCGACACAGGCCCTACTGCCCCACCTGACCGTCCGTCGCGTCACCGACTGGATCATGCGCCGGCCCGAGCGGCTCGACGACACCGAACGCAAGTCCCTTGAGGATCGGTGCGGACGCAACCCCGCTCTGGCCGCTACCACCGAGTACGCCCGGCGCTTGGCCACCATGGTGCGCGAACGCCGCAGCGAGCACCTGGCCCTCGACATGTGGCTCGCCGACGTCCGCCTCGACGGTCAACCAGAGCTCCGCACCCTGGCCGGCGGGATCCGCCGCGACCGCGCAGCCGTTCTCGCGGCCCTGAACACCACGCTCACCTCGGGAGCGGTCGAGGGCAACGTGACCAGGATCAAGCTCCTGAAGAGGCAGATGTACGGCCGGGCGGGCCAACTTCGACCTCCTGCGACGTCGCATCCTCCTGTCACCATGATCGACCAGCCAAGACCCCTCAATCGGCGACAGAGCCGGTTTGTGTGGCACGGTCACGTCGAGTAATGGGCTGGGGGGCATGCCGCTCGGCTGGTTAGGCTCCCGCTATGGGTGGTCCAGTGTTGGTGATTGAGTTGGCCGAGGCGGTTCCGACCGCAGGTGTTAAGCGACTCCGGGGTTTCCTGGTGGGATCGTCAGCTCGCTTCGAGGAGAAGCGCCCTGGCGGCTATGACCTCAACGTGTTCGCCGACCGACTCGGCGCCCCGGCCCCAGGGGAACTCGACGGTCGCCGGCCATTCCTGGTTTACGTAATGGGTCCCGGAATCGGCGACGAGGAGACCTTCGAGGCCGAGCACGCGGACGGCCCCGATCTGGAGCCCCTCATCGGCTTCAGCCCGACACACGCTGTGGATGTCATCGCTGGGTGCAACAGACCGATCGATCACCTCGCCACGGCCCTGCTGACGGCTGCCATCATGGACGTGGTCGGCGGCGTTGCCAACGCTGAGCTACTGGATGACCAGGTTGCAGTCGTGGACGGACTTCCGGGTGTGCTCGCGATGACGGACGGCCCGTTGCCGGCCGTGTTCGGCACGGCGGAATTCCTGCGCGCGTGGGCTCCTCAACCGGGCTTCAGGCTTCTCAAATAGTCAGCGGCGAGAACGTGTTCAGCCCACGAGAAGGACACGCTTTCGCAGGGGGTCGAATCCCGCTCGTCCGTACATCTGTCGCTTGAGCATCTTGATTCGGTTCACATGGCCTTCGACCGCTCCCGAACTCCAGGGCAGGGTCCGGCCGGCCATTACGGCGTCCAGGTCGCGTTCAAGTCCGACGGCAGGGGTGTGGAGACCAGGGAGGTCGTCGCGCCGGACCGCGTCGATCCACTGTGGTAGCCGCTCGCCCTCACGCCCGGTGAGCATCTGGGCGAAGGACCTGACGTGACTGGTGAGGGCGTCGAGTTCGGGGCACTGGGCCAGGACGGGATCGTGCTGAGCTTGTTCGAGAGTTCGGCTCGCCTCGAGTGCTGCCGGGTGGTGGTTCAGTGCGACCAGAACGGGTCGTCGTACCGGGGAATGATGTCGAGGTTGCCGTTTGGCAGAGTCGGCTCGGGGACGTAGGTGCCAAAGGGGTCGCGGTCGCGGATGACGGGGATGGGGCCCACGGTGGCTTGGAAGGTGATGTTGCCGGCGGCGCCGAAGAGCATGCACACGCCGTACCCAGTGGGCGTGGTGGCGAACATGGCGGGCTGGCCGGGGTTGACGGAGGAGATCCGGTAGCCGCGGGCCTGCCAGCCACGTTCGGCGACGCCCAGCAGCGCGCCGTACTTGGCTGCGGCGACCTTGGTCATGATGTAGCGGTCGCGGGTGGCAACGGCGTAGCCCAGGGAGCGGTCGTCGGGGCCTGTGGTCTGCTCGGTGGACCGCGGCCAGCCGTCCCAGTACTGCAACCGGGGGCGGATGGCGGACATCGCCTCGTCGAGGAGCGCGTTGAGTGCCTGGACGGCCTGTTCGGGGGTCATTCGAGGACTTTCCAAAGGTGCGGGCGCCGTACGGCGGCAGCCCAGCAGACGGTACGTGGAACAGGGGACGGGCCGGTGGTCAGGCAGACCAGTACGGGTCGTCGTACTTGGGCAGGATGTCCGGGTTGCCGTTGGCCATGACAGGGTCGGGTGTCGGGGTGCCGAACAGGTCCCGGCCATCGGGCACCGGGATCGGGCTGACAGTGGCCTCGATGTCGATGTCCCCGGCGGAGCCGATGCCGATGCGCACGCTGAACCCCTCCGCCGTGGTGGCGGACACGGCCTGCCCGGCGGGGCCCGTTTCGATGCGGTAGGCCTTGGCCTCCCACACGCTCCGCACCGTTTCCAGCAGGGTGGCGTACTTGGCGGGGGCGACCTTGGTCATGACGTGGCGCTTGCGGGAGGCTTTGGCGTAGCCGAGGGAGTGCTCGTTCAGGCCGGAGGAGTACTGCTCCCTGGTCTCAGGCCAGGCATCCCAATACCGCAGCGTCGGCTGCAGGTTCGAGGTCGCCTCTTCCAGCAGGGCGTTGAGCTTCTGCAGGGCCTGCCCGGGCGCCATGAGCGGGGCCGTCGCCGTCGGGTCCGGGCGGGCGCCGTCGCCGACGGCGGCGGTGAAGGCCCCGCAGGCCGTCAGCGTCAGCACGAGCGCGATGGGCACGGCGGCCGCAGCGAGACGCCGCGTCAGCGGCTTGCCGGGTCGCGGGGCGTTCGAGGGTGCGGCGCTGACGAGCGAGGTGCGACGGGATGGGATGGTCATCGTTGGCCCTGCCTTGTGACGTGGTCGTACTTGCCGGCCACGATCTGGCCGATGTTGTTGACCGAGACCGCAGCATCGTCCGGTGCGGGGTCCTTCTTCGGCTCGTCCATGTAGTGGGAGTGCGAGTCGAAGGACAGCGGCGCGCCGTCCGGGACGGCGAAGCGGTTGGCGCCGAATTCCTTGCTGGCCGGGTCCTGGCCGAACCAGAGCTGGTTGTCAGGGGAGTACATCTTGTACACCTCGTCGCCGAGGGGGCCCAGGGCAGGGAAGAGGGCCACGTCGTTGGCGACACGCGTTGCAGGCGGAAGATGGCTCACGGGGTCGTTCTCCGCGTCGCCGACCCACACGTGGCCGGGATCGACGTTCAGTTGGGATGCCTTGGTGGCGCCGGTGCCGGGGGAACCGACGAGGATGATGTCGTCGGCGCCGGTGCCACCGGTCATCTGCGCGCCCAGGCCGACGGTGGTGGAGCCGTAGCTGTGGGCGAGGGCGACGAGGTGGGCCGGGGGGCCGTCGTGGGTGGCGCGCAGGCCCGCCATGAACCTGTCGTAGGCGGCGCCGCCCTTGGCGGCGCGGTCGGTGTCCATCACCTCCAGAGGCCGGGGGTCGCCCTGGGCGAGCTTCTCCAGACCGGGCGGCGGATCGTAGCCGAGCCAGACCATCGAGGCGACCTCGGCGTTGGGATCGGCGGCGGCTGCGGCGTTCCACACGTTCAAGGCGCGGTCGGCGTCCTTGCCGCCGACCGCGGAGAGCGTGGTACCCAGCCCCGGCACGTACGCGCTGACGTTCTTCGCGGTGTCCGGGTTGCCGTAGGACAGGATGCCGCGGCCCTGCCCCTCCTCGCTGACGCCGATCAGGAAGACGGGCGGCTGCTTGCCCCTGCGTTCCTCCAGCTTCTTGCTGATCGCGATGAAGCCGTCGAGCTTCTGCTTCTCGTCCTCCGTCAGGTTGGATTTCTGCTGGTACTTGCTGATGAGGTTGGCGAGATTGAGCTGATTGGCCTCGTTGCGGGCCACTGCGGGGATGCCGTCGCGCATGCCCAGCAGGTCCGGGTGCGCCTCGATGAGCCGCTGCTGCTCGCCCGACGTCAGGCCCTTCCACCAGGAGTTGACCTCGGTGGGCGAGGCACCGGCGGGCGGGAAGCCCGCGGCCATCAGGTCGACGCCCTGCTGTGTGACGGCCTTGAGGTCGGCGGCAGCCTTGTCCGTCTCCAGCCCCGTGCCGTTCCGGGCGCGCTCGGTCAGGGAGTTCAGGAGCCCCGCGATCTTCTGATCGGCGTTGCCGGCCTCGGCGACGGCGCCGGATATCCGGTTCGCCAGCGCCTTCGCCTGCTCGGGGATGTTGTACCCCGGGTCGTTCGTCTCGGCCTTGGACGGAGCGGGCCAGGACACCGTCCCGTCATCGGCGACGGTCAGCCCCAGCTTCTGGGCCTCCTGCAATGCCATCTGCAGCTTGGACTGCGCCAGCAGGAAGCTCTCGGAGGCCTCGCGCAGCAGCCCAGAGACCGCCGACATCTCCGTGTGGGCGGCATCCAGCCGACTGCCGGTGCGCTGCAGCGAGGCGTTGGCGGCGCCGGCGGCGTTGCCGACCCAGTTCGCGTTGAAGACGTGCTTGAGGACCTCGTGCTGCATGTTCTGGACATGCTTGCCGAAGTTGGCGGCAAGGGTGTCGTAGGCGGTGGCCGCCGGCGCCAGGCCGGACAGGTTGGCATCGCGCAGCTGGGCGAGGCTGACCATCAGTGCGTCCCCTGCGGGAACAGCCCGGAAGGCTTCAGGCTCGTGGCGCCGTTCTTGTCCGCGTTGCGGTAATCGGTGGCGGTCTGGCTCAGCTTCAGGGCGACCCCGTCGACCTCGGAGGCCAGCTTGTTCAGCAGTTCCTCCCACGCCGCGGTGCAGTTGTGCAGCGCGGCGCCGACCTGCCAGCCCGACAGAGCGGCGACCGCCGTGTCGGAGGGCTGGTGGATCGCCTTGAGCTCACCGGGTATCGCCTCACCGCTCTCCTTGGCGGCCTTGGCCGCCAAGTCCAGGTCCGCCGGATTGACCCCGAAGGTCGGTCCGAGCGGCGGCGTGGTGGAGGGGACGGCGTAGAGCCCTCCCGGCCCGTCCGAGCCTGCGTACGCGTTCATGGACTACGGTCCCCCTGCCGGCCGTCCTGTGCCCGCTCACGGAGCAGCACCGCCACAACTGCGATGACTGCACATCTGAGCGATTCATTCGTGCATGTGAACGTAGCAGACCGGAATCACGGCCCATCTCGTCGGACCGGTCGGGCCGGCCGCGGCCCGCCGCGAAGGCGGATGACCGTGCGGATGCGGTCCTCGACCAGGTCGGCGCGCCGTCCGGTCAGCAGCTTGAGCTCGATCGCGGCCTCGTCGCCGGGCCGGATCCGTTGCAGGTCGCGGCGCATCCGGGCCTGATCGGCGATCACGTAGGCGTCGCGGGCATCGGTCTTGCCCCCGCCGCGGTACCCGTCAGCGGCCCGGTTCACCAGGCTCCCGGGACTGTAGAGGACCTCCTGGCCCGTGGGCGATCAGCAGGCTCAGCAGCAGAGCCGGCTCCCCGCCGAGCACAAGGTGGGCGGCTGACCCCCGCGGGTACGGGGAGGATCCTTTCCGAGCTCGGGCGATGCAGCCGCCGTGCCATGCCTTTGCCAATGCGCTCCGCATCATCCATGCGAGTCCGGTCTCAGCGTGTGCGGAGGTTTTGAACTTGACACCCTCGGCCTTTCCGGACTTCTTGGCCAGGTGGCATCGATTTCCGGCGACCATGCGGTGTAGCCACTTTCCAGGCTGGTGGAGAGCTTCTCGATCCCGTCCTTGCCGATGTAGAACGCCTGGCCAACGGTTTTGACCTATGCGGGCAGTTCGTCGAAGAGGGGCCTGGGGTCGAGGCTGTTGTGGGTGAGCAGGGGGGTGTCGCCTGCGACCGGTCCGCAGGACCCGCTGGGAACCGTTTCGCCGATCTGCCACTCGACGACGCCCCCGTGCCCGGGAGCAGTTGCGGGTGGCCGGTCAGCCGCCCGGGAGAGGCGGCCAGGCGCAGCGCCCACCCGACCGCCTGCACGATGTCGATCACGGAGGACTTGGGGCCGGCGAAGCAGACGGCGCCGACGGCGGCGACGTCGATGCCCTCGGTCAGCAGCCGGGAGTTGCAGATGATGCAGCACTGCTCGCCGTCCTCGCCCGTGGAGGCCTTGAACGTGGCGAACGCGGCCCGGCGATCCTTGAGGCGGTCGGTGCCGGCCACGGCGAGCGCGGTCAGCCGTTCGGGACGGTCCGCGTCCTTCAGCATGGCGGCCGCCGCCGGCAGACCGTCGGCGAACTCCCGCGTCCCCGACACCCGGGAATGGAACGTGATCACCCGCCGTAGCTCCAGATCGGCGACCGCGCGCAGCACCGCGAGGCGCAGGAGTTCCTCGTTGGTGCGCTGGGAGCGCAGGTCGGCGACGGCGGGCAGGTTGAGCAGGTCGCGCAGGTCCTCGTCGGTGACGACGGGGACCAGGACGCGGTAGTCGTCGAGGTAGCCGTGCTCGATGCCCTGCCCAAGGGTCCAGGTGAAGACGGTGGGGCCGTAGATGGACTCGTCGTCCATCGAGCACAGCGCCGGCAGTTTCTCCGTGACCTCGCTGTCGGTGTCGGTGAGGTCGGCCAGGCCGTCCTTCGCCCGCCGGTCGTCCGCGATCCGCGGCGTCGCGGTGAAGTACAGCCGGCGCACGGCGGGGACCTGGGCGTCGTCGTGCACGGCCGCCCAGGCCTTGCCCTCCGCCCCCGCGGTGCGGTGCGCCTCGTCGATGACGACCAGGTCCCAGGCCGGAAGTCGCGGTGGGCCTGGACGATCCGCTCCAGCGACGCGTAGGTCGCGTACACCGTCGCCGGCTCGCCCGGCTTCGCCGAGGCGACCAGGTCCGCGATCCGCGCGGCCTGCGTCGACACCTGCGCCCGCACCCGGCCGCCGGCCTCCGCACTCTCCAACGCTTCCTCCCGCAAGCAGGCTGCCACCACCAGGCCCGGCGCCCGCCCTTCAGCGACCACGCTTCCGCGGTCTGTTCCAGGAGTTCGATCGTCGGCACCAGGACCAGGACGACGCCGCGCGCGGCCAGGCGGCGGGCGCAGCCGGCCGCGATGAGGGTCTTGCCGGAGCCGGTGGTGGCGACCACGGCGTCCTTCTGGAACCAGTGCAACGGCAACGGGTTCATCACACCGGCGCAGGCGGCGGACGGCTGCATCGCGGCCACGACCAGTGGTGCGAGGAACGCGCCGACCAGCCACCGCCGACCCGCGACCGCCGACGTCTCGGCCGCTTCCCGGGCGCGGGTCTCCGCAGTGAGGTCTCGTTCGATGACGACGAGTCGCTGGTCGATCAATCGCTGGTCGGACGAGTAGACGTCCTTGGTTACGGCCTGCTCGATCCGGCCGGCAAGGACCTGAAGGTCGGCTCGCAGATTCTCGCGCAGTCCCGCGATGCCGTCCCGCTGGTCTTCGCGGAGCTGTAGCAGAGCGCGCTGGAGCTCCCCCAGGGTGGGTTCTGCGGTCGGCGGGACGCTCACAAAGACTCCGAACAGGCGTTCCTCGCGCCGGAAGTCATCATGCGGCTTCCGCTACACCGCGAGCTCGCCGCCCGACATGCTACGCACACCTCGCCCGAAGTTGCCCTGACGTGGAGTTTCGCAGGCATCTTCAAGTATTCAGTTGGCGAAGAGACCCAACGCGCGACCATCGCGACGAACGGGAGCCCGTTCCAATATTAATCCGACATGTCGCAATCTGGATTTGATTTCACCTGACACACCCTTTGGGAGCACCGCCCACAATTGACCAATAGGATCGCCTTTGGGTTTTTCCCGGAAGGCCCGTACGGAGTTTGAGACATGTTAGCGATCGCTTCCAGCCAACGGCACATTGCCGACTATTCGATCATCGATCCGCCGCTACGGTCGAAATACGCCGTAAGCAAACGGTGTGCCGCAAATCGAATGGACGGAGCAAGAATTGAAATTTCGCCGCACTTTCATAGCCGCCGTTATCCTGGCCATGTCGACAGCCGGAGCCAGTATTGCCAAGGCCGCCCCCGACGTCCCGCTCGCTTCGGAGACTCCGGAGAACGGCGTCACATCATGGATAACCCCCGAGCCCGAACAGTCCGTCCTTGATTTTTGGACCCCCGAGCGGATCCGTCAGGCCGCCGCCAACCCACTGCCTGCACCAACAGTCACCAAGGACGCCGCTGGCAAGGCACACGAACGGGCGCTTCGTCACGCAGAAGTCAAGCCACAGGCCACCAAGGCTGCCATCGCAGATTCGGTCGCGCCGCTCAGGTTGCGCCAGAAAGCGGCTCAGACCTCGCCGCTAACGGCTGCCACGATCGGGGATCTGTCACGCTCGGACCTCGCCTCACCTCTCGGGCCGGACATCAACATCACTGGTCGACTCTTCTTCGACGCCGGCAACGATAGGCTCGGAACGTGCAGCGCCGCCGTCATCGTCGCGAACAACAAGAATTCGATCTGGACTGCCGGCCATTGCTTGCACAGCGGCAAGGGCGGCGGATTCTACTCGAAGTTCCTCTTCGCGCCAGGGTACGACGAAACGGCCCCCTGGGGGTTCTGGCCCGTCAAGTCGATCATTGTCTCGTCCGCTTGGGCCGATGACAGCGACCACCTCTGGGGCGACATGGGCGGAGGGATCGTTACCGCGCAATCAGAATACGGCAATCTCCAGGACTGGATCGGCGCTTACGGTTACCGCTTCAACAGCGCATCCGACATCAACGGAGTCACTTCTCTCGGGTACCCGGTCGATGGCTACAACCGCCCCAACTCCGAGTTCCACAACGGGTCTAAGCCCATGTACTGCCACGGCAACGCCGTCGACGCGGGCAACTGGAACCCTTTCGACAACCGGCTGAAGCTCGCCTGCGACATGGGGCACGGTGCCAGCGGCGGGCCAATCGTCGCCGACTTCCAGGGGAGTAGCCAGATCGTGGGAACCAACAGCCACCGGGTGGCAGACGAGAGCGGCAACTGGACCGAGAACTACATGTACTCGTCCAACCATGGAGGTAACGCCGTCGGCGTGATCGACTGGCTCAACTCCCACTGATCCCAGGGGCGATGGTTGCGGGGCTGCGCTGACCGAGTTGCGCAGCCCCGCAGCGGTGCTCTACTTGCCTCCCTCGCGGATCTCACCCATCAGAGGCCGCGGAGGATGCGAACGAAGATATTCCTCGAACGCTTCCGGGTTCTGAACATACTCCTGCATCTCCGGGGTGAGCGGGAGGTTCTCCTGCTTCACCACCACTCCCGAATCCCGGGCGAAGACCGCCGCCGTGACTCCACCAGCGGCCACCAAGACCCCACCCAATGCCAACAGCACCGCCCCTGCCCGCCCAACGGACACCTGAGCCCCCTCCCCTGCCGACTGCCAAGCCCGGCCGGCTCTCGCCGTACCGCGACCCCCAACTGAGCCACCACAGAAGGCTCAGAACCTTCTGTCAACAATGTAGGCGGCCGAGCTCGCTGTCGAGAGCACTTGAACAACTGGGTGCCCCAAACCGAGGCAACGACCAACGACGCTCCGCACAGCGCCGTGTGGGCGGCGAGCCGCCGAATACGGTCAGTCGGCACAGGACCACTCCACACCGCTGAAGCTGATCCAGCCCCCGAACGACCCAGTCGCGTTCCAGACCTCCAGGTTGCCGTTCGGCTGGAGGAAGAGCGTCGCGACCGCCGGGTTGGCGGCGGAGACGGTGAAGACTTCGCCGACCCTGGGGCGCAGTGAGGTCGACCGCGGCACCATGAGCGCCGAGCGCCTGTCATCGAAACTGAACGCCTACGCCCGCTACTGGTCCACCGCACCGCTACCGGCCGGGGTACGGCACGGCACCACCGAGGCCCAGCAGGGCGGGGTGCCGATCTGGGAACGCCGCTACATCCGGTTCCCCCGCCTGCTGTTCGTCCTCACCGGCACCGGCGACACCGGCTTCTTCAACCGGGTCGACCAGCTCCAGCACCACGCCCGAGACCGGCACGTCGCCAAGATGCTGCGCACCGTCCCGGCCGGCGTCGCCCGGCTGGAGGACCTGGAGAACAACAGCTACGAGGGCGAGGTCTGGTGGCCGCTGAGCGATCCCGACGCCAACGCCATGCCCTGGTGGAACCTGTCTGGCACCAAGCCCGACCGACGCTGACACCCTCGCCACCTTGATGCCCGCCCCAGGAACTCCTGGGGCGGGCATCAAGGTATCCACACCCGGCTCCACCAATGCTTTGACCTGCGAGTTTTACCAGGCTTCCAAGGTTCGCGGGGCACACGCGGGACGGTCTCCAAGGCGTCGAGGAAGCCTTCCAAGGTTGGTCGTCAAGGTGCCCGGCCGGACGGCGGGGTGACCATCAAGGAGTCCCGCCGGGGCCTGGGGCGGGCATCAAGATGCCCGGGCCAACCGTCAAGGAATCCGCCCGCCCGTTCCGGGACGGCCGTCAAGGTGTGTAGGCGGGGCGCGGCCGGACGCGGATCCGCTCGCGCGTACGATTTGCTGCCGTGGGCAAGCAGCAGAAGACCTTCGAGTACCCCGACCGTCTGATCGAGGCGCAGCGTGCGCTGGTGGCGGTGTAGGCCGAGCGGCGGGCGCATCTGGCCGCGCTGCCGGCCTTCAGCGGTGATCTGGAGGCGGCCCGGGAGGGTCTCGCCGAGGAGGTGCTGGCGGAGTCGGCGCGGTTGGAGGAAGCCGAGCGGCGGGCTGCCCACGCGGTGTGGGCGGACGAGTACTGGGTCGGTCTGTCGGGCGAGGACCGGGTCACCGCCCGCAGCCGGCTCAAGCACGCCGACGAGCCGGCGGAGGACGCGGCCGCGTAGTCCGGCCCCAGGACCTGCCCGTCACGGCCGGTGCGGCGCGGCCGAGGGTGAAGTTCCACCAAGGCCGGGTAGTTAAGGATTTCGGCCGGGGTGCAAGGCGGGGGCCGCTGGTGTGGCGGCTGCCGTGTAGCGGCCCCTGCGGACCTTCTTGATCAGCCCTTTCTCAGCCCAGCGGGTGAGCTGCCGGTAGGTGG
>NZ_JBIWFT010000027.1:0-131638 GCF_044763205.1 Kitasatospora sp. NPDC096204 | reverse complement strand
GTCCAAGCACACCTGCTCGAACTCCTCGGCATCGACGAAACCCGACCCCGCTGGCTGGAAACCTAAAACCCCATCTGCGAAGTCCGGGGCTAGCCCTGCGCCCGCCCGCGCACCAGCGGCAGGTACACCTCGTCCACGATCTCCACCAGGACGTCGTCCGGCGCGGTCGGCACCCCGCGCACCACGAACTCGTTGCGCAGCAGCACCACCGCCACCGTCGCCACCCGGGGGTGCAGCGCCTCGGGGGCCGCCTCGCCGCGGGCGACCGCACGACCCAGGACGGTGAGCCAGGGCGCGGCCGCGGCGTCACCGGACTGGTCCTGCAGCTGCGCCAGGAACTCCGTCGCGCCCCCGGCCGCGGCCAGCAGCTCGCGCAGCACGGCGCCCAGTGGGGAGCTCCAGTGGCGGTTCGCCTGGCGCAGCAACTCCAGGGCGTCGCCGCGCAGTTCACCGGTGTCCGGGACCGGGGCCGCCTTCGCGAGCTGCTTGTACGCGGCGAGGCCGAGCGCCAGCCGGTTGGGCCAGCGGCGGTAGATGGCGTTCTTGTTGGTGCCGGCGCGGGCGGCGACCTTGTCCATGGTCAGCCCGGCGAACCCGGCGTCGGTGAGCTCCTCCACCGCCGCCCGCAGGATCGCCTCCTCCAGCGCCGCCCCGCGCCGCCGCGTCTGCCCGGCCATGCCGCCGCCCTCTCCGTAGACCGCCCCCATCCTTCTTGCCCTCGGCGGCCCCAGGCAACTACGGTACTGGGCGTACCGTAAATTTCCTCTCGCCGGAAAGGCAGGAAAGCGTGCGTACCAAGGGAATCAGCTACGACACCGGCTTCGTCAGGAACGGGACGTGCTCCCGGACCCGGTTCGACCCCGTGGTGGTGGAGCGCGAGCTGCGGATCATCCGGGAGGAGCTGCACTGCAACGCGGTCCGCATCATGGGCGGCGACGCCGACCGGATCGAGCTCGCCGCCCGGCGGGCCGCCGCCCTCGGCCTGGAGATCTGGTACTCCCCGTACCCTCTGGAGCTCACCGCCGAGGAGATGCTGGAGCTGTTCGCCGACTGCGCCGAGCGCGCGGAACGGCTGCGACGGGACGGGGCCGAGGTGGTGTTCGTGACCGGCGCCGAGCTCAGCCTGATGAACCCGGGCTTCCTGCCCGGTGCCGACACCGGCGAGCGGATCGCCCTGCTCGCCCGGCCCGAGCAGGTGCGCGAGCACCTCGGCGCGGTCAGCGGCCGGGTCAACGCGTTCCTCGACCGGGCGGTGGCCACGGTGCGCGAGCGCTTCGGCGGGCGGGTCACGTACGCCGCGGTGCCGCTGGAGCGGGTGGACTGGGAGCCCTTCAACCTGGTCTCGCTGGACCTGTACCGCTCCGCCGAGACCGCCGACCGCTTCGCCGACGGCGTCCGCGACCTCACGGCCCAGGGCAAGCCGGTCGCCGTCACGGAGTTCGGCTCTGCCACCTACCGCGGCGCCGGCGACCGCGGCGCACTCGGCCTGGACGTCGTCGAGTACGACGACAACGGACCGGTCCGCCTCGACGGCACCTACCAGCGTGACGAGGCCGCACAGGCCGCCCACCTGCGCGAACTACTGGAAGCCTTCGACGCCGGCGGCATCGACGCCACCTTCGTCTTCACCCTCGCCCTCTACGATCACGTCCACCGCCCGAACGGCGACCCCCGCGACGACCTCGACCTCGCCAGCTACGGCATCACCAAGACTTACGAGGACCGCCCGGGCAGCACTTATCCCGGCGTCCCCTGGGATCCGAAGAAGGCTTTCTTCGCCCTCGCCGAGTACTACGCCACCCACTGACCACACTCCCGCTGCGAGCGCGAGAAGTCGGCCCGTCCGACTTCTCGCGCTCGCAGCGGACCCAGCGCCAGCCAGTACAGGAAGTCGCCCCCACCGACTTCCTGCGTGTGTGCGTCCTCGCCACCGGAAGCCTCTGCGTGATCTGCGCGAGAAGTCGGCCCATTCGACTTCTCGCGCAACGGACCACCAAGCACCGCCCGAGCCGCAGAGTCAGCCCCGCCGACTTCCCACACAGCCCGGAGCGCCAGTCGGCCATGGAGGCTCCCAGAGCAAAGCACCACCACGCGCAGGAAGTCGGCCCACCCGACTTCCTGCGCACCGCCGGGGCAACCGCACTCAACACCGAGTCCAGCACACAGCCCGCAGGCCCCATGGCGAGGAGAAAGCTTTCTTCACCACTGCCGAGAACTACGCCACCCACCGGCCACACCCCACCGCTGCGTGAGAAGTCGGCCTGGTCGACTTCTCACGCAGCGGGTTGCAGGGCACGTGAGCGGTTCAGGGGGCATCACGGCCGGGGCCGGGCGGTGCGCTACGGCTCCGTGGGAAGTCGGGTGGGTCGACTTCCTACGCGGTGGTGGCGAGGGGCCGGCTCGCGTGGCGGCGGCGGTGGTAGTAGGAGCAGGCGAGGGCGAGGGTGATGGGACCCCAGAGCATCGCCGTCGAGGTGCAGATCCGGCCGAGGGCCATCCACCAGGCGTTGCTGTAGCCGACTTCCTTGAACACGCCCAGCCAGGCGAGGGGCATGCCGTCGAAGAGGGCCACCAGGGTCAGGCCGCCGAGCACGGCCGGGGCGAGTGCCGCGAGTGGTGGCACTCGGCGGCCGCGCAGCACGGGTACCCAGCGCGGGAAGACCTCGCCCCAGCCGCTGACCAGCCCCAGGGTCAGGATCGTCAGCGCCTCGGTGACCACGCTCAGGCCGATCACGTACGGCGTGGACCACCAGACGTAGGCCTCGGCGGTCGGGTCGACCGTCCCCATCCGGAAGTCGAACGCGAACGGCAGCCGCCACAGGCAGTGCGGCAGTACGACGAACGGGAGGGCCTTGGCGAGCCGCAGGGCCCACCGGGGTACGGGGCGTTCGGTGTCACCCACCGGGATGTTCTTCAGCATGTATCCACCGTCCCGGACACCACCCCCTCCCCACGTCCGCCCCGAGGCCGGTCCCCCTCCCCCGCGCGAGCCAGGCCGCCCTCGGCACAGCGGTGGAGCCGAGGCGTCAGCCGATGGCGTCCAGGCTGAAGGCGGACTTCACCAGCCCGATGACGTACGGGGTCTCGGCGCCCTTCAGCGCGGTCGGGTCGGTCGAGTACACGACCGTACGGGCGAGGTCCCTGGTGGCGAAGACGCCGCTGGTGGAGCCGGGCCGGGAGCCCGTCTTGCCCCAGACCACGATGCCGTCGGACGCGAGGCGTTCGAGCCCCATGCTCATGCACGCGGCACCGCCCACGCAGTGGCTGCCGTGCGGGGCGAGGGGCACGTCCGGGACGGTGAACAGCTTCTCCTGCTGGGCCGGCGGGAGGAGGCGGCCCCGGAACAGGGCGGTCATGAAGCGTTCCAGGTCGGGGGCGCTGGAGATCATGCCGCCCTCCGCCCAGGGCCACGGGCTCTGCTCGGTCACGTCCGCCCGGTGCGAGCCGCCGTCGGTGTCGGGGACGGTCAGGTACGGGTGGGTCGCGGGGTGCCGCAGCCGCGGGTCGTCGGCGTCCGGGAGGTCGGTGTCGCGCAGGCCGAGCGGGCGGATGATCCGGTCGCGCAGCTCGTCGGCGTAGCGGTGGCCGGTGACCTTCTCGACGACCAGCCCGGCGACGAAGGTGTTCATGCCGTTGTACTGCTGGGCGGTGCCGGGGTCGAAGCCCAGCGCCTGGCCCTTCATCGTGGCGACGACCTCCTCGGGGGTGGCCGAGTCGAGCCGGTGCTCGGCGAACCAGCCGGTGGTGCCGTCGCCCCAGGCCTTGCCGTCGCCGCCGGGCAGTCCACTGGTGTGGTTGAGCAACTGCCCCACCGTGACCGCCTCGTAGGGGAAGTCCGGGAGGTACTGCCGGACGCTGCGGTCGAGGTCGATCCGCCCCTCGGCGGCGAGTTGGAGGACGACGGTGGCCGTGAAGACCTTCGAGATCGACCCGATCCGGAACCTGCCCCGCGGGTCCACCGACATCCCGCCCTCCGCCGAGGTGCCCTCGAACCTCCCCGCGGAACCGGTGACCCGCACGAACGCGGCGGAGACGTCGGCGGCGGGCCGCTGGGCGAGGGCGGCGCGGATCGCCGCCCGGTCCAGCGGCGGCACGGAAGCGGAAGGGGAGGCAGCGGAGGCCGGGGAGGAAACGGCGACGGGCCCGGCGGCGAAGGCGGGCGCGCCCGCCCCGACCGTCAGCGCCGTCGCCAGGGCTCCGGCGGCGGCCAGGACGGCCCAACGGCCGCGGCTCTTCCGCCCGTTCACGAACGCGTTCACCTGCGTGCTCACCTGCGTGCTCACCTGAGTCTTCATGTGCGGCCGGCTCCAGACTGATCGTCGCCGGGCCGGCGGTTCCCGGCCCGGCGACGAGTCTTCCGCGACCGTCCGCCCGGGGCATCAGGGACAGGACGTCACTACCCCCTGATCTCCCGTCAGGGTCGACCCGGAGGCGTGGAGCGGGCCTGGCGGGCCTGGCGGGCCTGGCGGGCCTGGCGGGCCGGACACGATCAGGATCACCACCGATCACACCCCACAAGTGCACTGCAGGAAAGCAGAGTTGACCAAGTCCGAACAATCGACGACCCGCTGTCCCGACAGCCCGCAGTGGGGCGGCAGTGGGAGTGGCTCACCGTCGACGGCCGGCAGTTCCTCCTCGCCCCGATCACCTGATCGGATCACCGCGGATTCCCCGCTCCGGCCAGAGTGCCGGGGCGGGGATTCCACGGTGATCGGGTCGGGTAGCTGTCCACGGTGCCTGTCCACGGTGTCCGGCCACGCTGCGGCGGGGCCGCCCGTGTCGCCGTCGCTCCCGGGAGGTCGGGAATGTGCTCGCCGGAGGCTTCTCCCTCGGTCCCGATCCGCCAGGCGGTGATCCTCGCCGGCGGACGCGGCGGACGGCTCGCCCCGTACACGGACCTGTGCCCCAAGCCGATGGTCGAGGTGAACGGCGCACCGCTGCTGCGCCACCAGATCAACCGGTTCGCCGCCGCGGGTGTGGAGACGGTGGTCGTCTCGGCGGGCTACCGCTCGCAGGTGATCACCGACTACGTGCGCACGGCGGACCTGCCGGTCCGCACCACCGTGGTCGTGGAGGACCTCCCACTGGGGCGGGGCGGCGGGCTGAAGCTCGCCGCCCGCACGCTCCCGGCGCCGCGGGAGCCGTGGTTCGCCGTCTACGGCGACATCTGGGCCGAGTTCCCGCTCACCGCGCTGGCCGCTCACCACGTGCGGAGCGGGGCGCTGGCCACGGTCGCCCTGGTCCCGCCCCGGCTGCCCCATGGCACGGTGGTCTGCGACGCCGCGGGGATGGTCGCCGAACTCGCCGCGCCGCCCCCGCCCACCTGCACGGTCAACGGCGGCGTGTACGTCTTCGCGCCCGGCGTGGTCCCCCTACTGCCGGACGAAGGGGACCACGCGGACACGACGCTGCCGCACCTCGTACGGCTGGGTCAGTTGGCCGGCTACCGCACCGACGGGTTCTGGTGCGCCGTGAACACCCCGGGCGACCTAAGGGAGTTGCGGGCCCGCGTGGCAGCCGAGCCTCAAGCCCAGCCCCAGCCCCAGCCCCAGCCCCAGCCCCAAGCGAAGCAGACGGCCCGATCGTCGCAACCGCCCCCGCATCACCCGGGCCCAGAGATCACGCCCGGCCCGTCGCGCCACCGGGCCCGACGGCCAGGAGCGTGCGGGCCGCAGCGGCCGCCGACTTCGGGACCATGCGCACCACCTTCGCCGGGTCGATGACGCCCCGCTCGACCAGGTCTCCGTACTCCCCGGTCGCGGCGTCGTAGCCGTAGGCGCCCGTGCCCGCCCTGACCGCGCGCACGACGGTCTGCTCCGCCCCCGCCGGCCAGTTGGACCGTGACGGGGTGGCCGCCTCCCGCATCGTCCGAGTGCCCAGCGCCTCGAACCGGACCCGGATCTCCACCTCCCGGGCCACGGTCACCCTGTCACGGGTGACGGCGGGGTTGCCGTACGACTTCTCGACGGCCATGTCGAGGCCTCCGGAGCCAGGGCCATCCCTTGACCGCGTCGGACAGGGCCGCGTTCACACCGGAGAAGACCGCACGGCGGCCGCTCTCGTCGAAGACGATGTCGTTCGCGGACATGTCCACTCCCAAATGGGCGCTCAGTCGCCCACCGGAGGCAGCACGTTCTGCTGGTAGGAGGCCGGGTCGCCGACGTTGCCCGGCACCTTGTACAGGCACACGACGTACGTCTCCAGGCGGTCCTTGGTCTCGCCCGTCCCCTCCCCCGCGGCGCGGGCGCAGCCGATGCGGGTCGTGGCCTTCCAGACCACCTGGGTGAACAGGCCCGTGCCCGGGTTCTGTTCGTAGCCGGGCTTGTCGAACTTGTAGTCGCTGCCCTGCTTGTACCAGGCGTCCACCGCGGTACGCGCCGGGGTCGCCTCGACGCCCAGTTCGAGCGGGCCGTCCCAGCCCCACCAGTCGTTCTCCCCCGCGCCCTTGACCCTCCCCTCGTGCACCAGGTCGAGCCGGTGCCCGGTGCTCAGCCGGGTGGCGCGCTGCTCGGCGGCCGCGACGAGTTCGGGATCGAGCGTGAGGGGCGGGGAGTTGTGCTTGGCGCGGTACTGGTTGTGTGCCTGGAGGGCCTCGTCCTGGAAGGCCTGGTCCGTCACGAGGGGAAGCGCGGGGCGGGGGTAGTCCTCGGCGGTCTGGACGGGCTGCGCCGAGACGGACTGCGTCGGGACGGGCTGCGCCGGGACGGACTGAGCCGGCACGAGCACGCCGACGGCCGCCGCCGCGCTGCACGCGCCGCTCAGGACGGCGTTGCGGATTCGGCGTCGTTCCACGGCGGTCTCCTTCGCACTTCGAGTTCGCACTTCGAGTTCGCACTTCGAGTTCGCACTTCGAGCGATCGTCAGCGGCTTAACGCCGCCACGGGAGACGAGGGCACGGAAGGTCAGGCGGAAGGATCAGTCCCGGCGGCCGCGACGCCGCGGGCTTCAGCCGGCGCTCCGCGCCTGCTCGATCTCGTCGAGGTGGGACTCGCCCCAGGCCAGGAGGGGCTGCAGCGCCTGCCTGAGGGACCGTCCCAGGTCGGTGAGTTCGTACTCGACGTGCGGCGGGACGACCGGGAAGACGGTGCGGGTCAGCAGCCCGTTGCCCTCCAGCGAACGGAGGTGCTGGGTGAGGACCTTGGGGGTGATACCGACGACCGCCCGCTGCAGTGCGCTGTAGCGGGCGGTCCCCTCGGACAGCACGCAGAGGATCGACAGCATCCACTTGTCGGCGACCAGGTCGAAGACCCGACGGGTCGTGCAGCCCTGCTCCAGTTGCACCGTGGTGCCGGCGTCGGCGGCCTTGGCGACGTTCCGCGATGAGGTGACACTATCCATTTGGGAAGTATGGCACTTCGTTGTGCATACTTCCCGGCCCGAGCCGTACTCCAGAGACTGGATGCGTGACGACATCGCAACCTCTGGACACGTCCGCTCTCCGGGCGACATCTCAAGGCTCAGGTAGCTCCGGGGGCTCCGGGGGCTCCGGGGCGGTACTGGCCGTTCTGTGCACCGCCCAAGCCCTCGACATCATGAACCTCTCGTCGGTCAACATGGCGTTGCCCGAGATGGCACGGGACTGGAACGCCTCCCCCGGGCAGCTCTCCTGGGTGGTCTCGGCCTACTCCCTGATGTTCGCCGGCTTCCTGATGGTGGCCGGGCGAGCCGCCGACCTGTACGGGCGGCGCCGGGCGCTGCTGTGCGGAATGGCGGTGTTCGCCGCCGCGTCCGCGGTGGTGTGGGCCTCCCACTCGCTGCTGCTCGCCGTGGCGGCCCGCGCGGTCCAGGGCGCCGGTGCGGCGGTGACCGTCTCGGCCGCGCTCGGGCTGCTCGGCGCCCTGTGGCGTACGGAACCGGGGCGGTCGCGGGCGCTCGGAGCGTTCGGCGCCATGGGCGGTGTGGGCCTCGCGTTCGGGCTGGTCGTGGGTGGCGCGCTGGCGGGGTCGATCGGCTGGCGGTCGATGTTCGCTGTGAACGTCCTGGTGGTGGTCGCGCTGATCGCGGGTGTGCTCGCGCTGATCCCCGCCGACGCGCCCGAGGACCGTGCCCACGGACGCCTCGACCTCCCCGGTGCGGCGCTGGTGACCGTCGGCCTGCTGGGGCTCTCCTTCGCCTCGACCCGGCTCGGCGGGAACGCGGCCGACGCTCCCGGCTGGGCGGCCGCGGCACTCGCGGTGGCCCTGCTGACCGGCTTCGCGCTCTGGCAGCGCCGGGCCGGCCAGCCGCTTGTCCCGCCGGCGGTGTGGCAGCGGCCGAACCTCGCCGCGGCCCTGGCGGTCGCCGTCCTCATGTACGCGGGTTGGGTCGGGGTGAACTACTTCGCCGCGCTCCTGCTGCAGAACGTCCTCGGGTTCAGCCCGCTCACCACGGGCGTGGCCTTCCTGCCGCTGGCCGTCGGCGGCACCCTCCTGCCTCTCGTCGCGGGGCGCCTGCTCCCACGGCTGGGCGCGCGCCGGCTCATGCTGTTCGGCCTGACCTTCTACACGATCGGCCTCGCCCTGTTCTCGCTGGTCGGCCCCGGGACGAACTACTGGACCGTCATCCTGCCGCTCCTGGTCGTCCTCGTCATCGGCCTCTCGCAGACCTTCGTGTCGGCGAACGTCACCGCGCTGTCCGGCGCGGGGACCGGCGAACAGGCCCTGGCCGGCGCCCTGTTCAACACCGCGCTCCAGGTCGGGGGCGGACTCGGCCTCGCGGTCCTGTCCACCGTCGCCGCCGCGGCCGGTGACGACGTGCCGGGCGGCTACCGGGCGGCCTTCCTCACGGCGGCGGGCCTCTCGCTCGCGGCGCTGCTCACCGTCGTCGTGGCCATCCGCGGCCCCCGCAGCACCCGCAGCACCCGCAGCCCGAACGGCTGAACAACTGAACGGCTGAACGGCTGAACGGCTGAGCGACCGGCGACGAATCAACTCGGTGGCCGCCACGGACGGCCCGGCCCTACGCTCCCGGGAACAGACGTTCCTCGAAGCGGTGGGGATGGGGTGGGGATGGGGTGGGCATGACGCGCAGTTCCACCGTCCGGGCCGTCAACGCGTTGACCGCGCGCTGGGCTTCCGCGCTACCGGAAGGCGGCACGGCCTTCACCACCGCCGGGGTGTGGCCACTGCTCGCCCTGCTGGCACACGGTGCCGCCGGCCCCGCCCGCGGTGAACTCGCCGACGCCGTCGGCATCCCGGCAGAACACGCCGCGGAGGAGGCGCGGGGTCTGCTGGCCGCGATCGATGCGATGCCGGGCGTGCGGAGTGCGCTCGGCCTGTGGACCCACGAGACGCTGCCACTCGAACCGGGCTGGCTCGCCGAACTCCCCGAGCACGTCCACCAACAACTCACCGGCGACAAGGCCTCGGACCGGGCTCGACTCGACGCCTGGGCGGCAATGTGCACCGACGGGCAGATCGCGTCGATGCCGGTCGACGTCGACGAGGACACCCGGGCGGTGCTGGCCGGCGCCCTGACGGTCCACACCGACTGGATCCGCCCGTTCGAACCTGCCGGCATGGAGGTGGGGACCGGCCCCTGGCGGGGCAGAGACCTGGCCGGCCTGTTACGGATCACCGCACTGCTCGACCGGGTGGGAGTCGCACAGACCCCGATCGGCCCGATCACCACACTGCAGGTCCTCGGGGCCCAAGGCGTCGACGTCCACCTGTTCCTGGGAACCGAGGACGCCTCGCCGGCGCAGGTACTGCCCGCGGCGGTACGAACCCTCGCCGACCGCAGGCCGGTGCTCCCAGGCGATCGGCTCCCCTACGGCACTCCAGGCCCCGGGCTGACCGTCGAACGCGTTCCCAGCCACGACGGCACCCCGGAACTGCTGGTGGAGACGGTGCCCTTCACCGTCACCGCCCGCCACGATCTCCTCGAAGACCCCGGCCTGTTCGGCCTCCGGACGGCGACGGACCGAACCCGAGGGCACTTCCCCGCCATCAGCAGCGCCCCGCTGGCGGTGGGGGCGGCCGCCCAGACGGTCACCGCCATGTTCGGGGCGCGCGGCTTCCGTTCCGCGAGCGTCACCGCGCTGGGCGTGGCGGCTACGGGGCTGCCGCCGCGGTACCGCTACCGCGCCCGCAGGATCACCGCCCGGTTCGACCGTCCCTTCGGCTTCCTCGCCGTCCACCACACCTCACGGCTCGTCCTGAACGCCGGCTGGATCACCGAACCCGACGCCTTCGAGGACTCGGCCTGGGAATGGTGAGTCCGTGAAAGCAACGGATCGCATCACGCCGAGGGAGTGGGAAGTCGGTCGGACCGACTTCCCACTCCCTTCGGCTCCCCCGGCCGGCGCCGGGGGCCACGGAGGTGGTCAGCCCCCCATGCACGCGTACCACTGGGTACGGGCGAAGGCCGCCCCGCCCGCCCAGTAGTTGACGTTGTACGCCGCGGTGCACCGCTCCATCTTCGACAGCGCCCTGGGGTAGGCGTTCGCCTGGGTGCCGGTGGCGAGGACGAGCACGGGGGCCAGCACGGCCGCGGCGGCCGCAGTGGCGGCCAGTCGGCGGATCTTCATGGGTGTGGGTTCCTCCCTCAAAACGGCGGCCGGACACTCCCCGGCGGAGTCCGGCCGGAGTGTTCGGCTCCGTGCGCCACATCCTGGCAGCGGCCGTCGACACGGGGGTATCCGACAAATCTCGGATGTCGAAGGAGTGGGAAGTCGGCCTGGTCGACTTCCCACTCCTGCTGGTTCATCGGGGAGTTGGTGGGGGGCTATGCCGGGGTTCAGGGGGCATCGGGGGCGGTGGCGGCGAGGTCGAACTCGGCCCAGACGGTCTTGGAGTTGGGGTGGCGGGGGATGGTGCCCCAACGGTCGCAGAGCGCGTCGATGAGGGTGAGGCCGCGACCGGACTGGGCGTTGGGGGTGTGGACGATGGGGAGGATGGGGAGGATGGGGAGCCTGTCGCCCCGGGGATCGCTGATCTCGATGCGCAGGGTGGTGCCCCGGCGCATGGAGGTGGCGAGGGAGAGGTGAAGCTCGAACCCGCGCCCCGCAATGCGTCCGTGCGTGATCGCGTTCGCGGCCAGCTCCGCGATGACCAGCAGCGCGCAGTGGAAGGGCTCGGTGTGCGTGGAGTGCAGCCCCCAATCCGTGAGTTGACGTCGCGCCAGGCGTCGGCCGATGGCGGCGCCCTTGGGGGTGGCGGCGAGGAGGGCGGTGCGGGACCGGGGGTTTTCGAGGGGGATGTCCGTCGTCATGGGAATCAAGCGTGGCGAGGCGGAAGTACGCTGACCAGGACCCAAGCAGGCACGGAGAGTGCCTGTACGGACACCAAGGGTCGACATGTCGGTCGGCCCGGATCAATCGATCGCAAGGGCAGGTGGTACTCATGGCTGGCGTCGAGCGCACGGTGTTCGATGACGGCGAGACGGCGGAGTTCTCCGACGGGGTCGCGGAGTTCTACAGCGCGGTGGGCAAGCTGATCAAGCACTTCCGCACGCGGGCCGGCATCACGCAGAAGGAGCTGGCCAAGCTGACCGGCTACAGCGAGGAACAGATCGGTGCGATGGAGAGGGGGGTGCGAACGGCGAGGATCGAGTTCCTGACGATGGTGGACCCGATCATCAACGCCGGAGGTGCCCTGAAGGTTGTGGCGAACGACGTGATGAAGGCGAAGATCCGGATGAGCGAGCGTCATCCGGCCTACTCCAAGGCCTTCACGTCGGAGGAGAACCGAGCCATCGAGATCCACGAGTACGGCACGATGGTGATCCCGGGACTGCTGCAGACCGAGGCGTACATCCGCGCTCTGTACGAGATGCGCCGGCCGATCCTCTCACCCGAGAAGATCGAGGAGTGGGTGGCAGCGCGACTGGCCCGGCAGGAGATCCTGGCCCGTTGGCCCCTGCCGGTGGTGACGTGGGTGATCGACGAGAGCGTGCTGCGGCGCCCGCTGGGCGGGTGGGACGTGCACAAGCAGCAGCTCCAGCACCTGCTGAAGGTCGGGCAGATGCGGGGCCCCGAGCTCCAGGTCATGCCGCTCGACCGGATGAGCCATGCGGGCATGAGCGGCTCGTTCACACTGCTGACCCCGCCCAACCGGCCGCAGATCGGTTATGTAGAGGCACAGCACGTAAACCGGCTGATCACGGACCCGGTGGAAGTCCGTAATATGGCCGCACGGTACAGCAGTATCCGGGCCCAGGCCCTGGGGCTGAAGGAGTCCCTGGCCCTGATCGAAGCGATTCTGGGAGAGCGGTAGGCATGGCCGAGCTGGCGTGGTTCAAGAGCAGCTACAGCACCAACGAGGGCGCGCAGTGCATCGAGGTCGCCGAGAGCCCCGGCACCGTCCACGTCCGTGACTCCAAGGACAAGAGCGGCCCCCAGCTGGCCTTCGAGCCGGCCGCGTGGGGCGCCTTCGTAGAGTTCGCCGCCACCACCGAGGCCCCCTGACCCGACAGATCCACTCTGTACGGGTCCGGCCCGGCGCGGGTCAGCCGCTGACGCTCTCCTTGCCGTTCTCGATGTGGCCCATGAAGCGGCGTCGATAAGTGGAGCCCTTCTCCGTGGTGGTGAGGGTCGCGTCGTACCAGCCGTGGGTGTCCCTGGCTTCCCAAGTCATCGTTACCGACTGACCGTTCGCGGGGACTTCCTTCTCCTGCGGATCAGCTTCGCCGTACCCGCCCTCGGTCCGGGCGAGTTTCACCTTGACGGGCGAGGAGCCTCGGTTGGTGACGGTGAGCTTCAGCTCCGGTTCCTTCTCGTCCACCGTCGTGGCAACGTCGACCAGCGCCGAGTCGCCGGTGGTCCTGCCCGCGAACTCGCGCCGGAAGCCGTTCGGTCCGACGAGCGTGAAGTCGTAGGCGCCGCCCTTGACCGGGACGGCCTCCACGGCGGCGCCCAGCACGTCGAAGTGCTGCGGGGCCTCGTACTCGTCGGCGTACGGGTAGAGCGTGAAGTGCACGCTGTCCGTCCCGCTGTTGTGCATTCGCAGGATGAACATCTGCGTGTCGTCGTCGAACGCCAGGTGTGCGTCCGGCTGGTACGGCAGCGGCCGTGCCCGGCGGGGCCCGGAGCCCTGGTACAGATCCGTGACGGCGGTGGTGCGCTTGAAGTCGAAGACCGAGGAGAGGTCGCCCGCCACCGTGCGACGCCACCGGCTGATGGCCGGCTGGTGCACGCCCAGCCAGCTCTCCAGGAAGCGGACCTGCGAGGTGTGGTCGAAGACCTGGGAGTTGACGTAGCCGCCGACCGTCCACGGCGACACCGCGATCATGGGCACCCTGGCCCCCAGCCCGATGGGCAGGCCTTCCACGAACTCGTCGGCCCACCGCCACGGCGGCACCGGGGGCGGGACGTGGTCGAAGAGTCCGCCGTTCTCGTCGTAGCCGATCAACAGGATGGTGGAGTCCCACACGTCGTCGCTGGAGGCGATCGCGTCCAGGACCTGGTACACGACCTGCTGACCGAACCCCGGTGACGAGTTGCCCGGGTGCTCCGAATCCCGCGCCGAGGCGATCAGGTACGACACCTGCGGCAGTTTGTTCGCCTTGACGTCGTCCGCGAACGCCTGGACGAAGCCGCGGAGGTTGTCGACACCGCCCCCGTTCTTGGCGGGCTTGTGACGGCGCAACCCGCGTTCGAAGAGGCTCCGCTCGGAGGGGGAGAGTTTCTTGACCTCACCGTCCAGGGCGTCCAGATCGGCCTGGCTGATGTCGTCCGGCCCGGGAGGAGAGCCGTCGTTGTCCGTCGGATGGTAGAAGTTGTACAGGCTGTGCCGGTTCTTGAGCTTGCTACTACCCCCCAGGACCTTGAGGGCGATCCTCCTGAACTCCTCGTGGAATTCCAGGTTGTTGTCGTAGAAGTTGTCCCACTCCTGGTAGACCTGCCAGGACACGCCACCGGCCTCCAGGAGTTCCGGGTAGCTCGTCCAGTTGTAGGCCTCCTTGCTCGTCGTCTTCTCCCGCACGTGGGCGTCGGGCCCGGTCACCCGCGCCCCCGTGGGTTCCCAGCCGCCGAATCCGGAGAAGAAGTAGTTCCGGTTGCTGGTGGTCTCGCCGATCACGGACGAGTAGTAGCCATCGCAGATGGTGAAGGCGTCGGCCAGCCGCCGATAGAACCCGACCACCTCGGGCTGGTCGTAGAACCCCATCGTGGCTGCCGTCTTGGCCGCCACCCAGCGGTCGTACCAGCCCTCGTGCCAGGCCTCGTGACCGCCGGTCCAGTTGTGATTGAGATCGTTGTCGGTGTCCACGCTCGGGATCTGCCACTGCTGCGGCCCCGTGGAGCCCGGCTGTCGCAGGACCGGGGTCCTGCCGTCGGACTGGAGGACCGTGTTGCGGTCCTCGAAGCCCCGCACGCCGTCGAAGCCCTTGCCGAAGTAGTGGTCGAAGGAGCGGTTCTCCTGCATCAGGAGCACGACATGCTTGACCGCCTTGAGCCCTCCCTTCGGCGGCTGGCGCTTCATGGCGTCCTTCAGGGACTGCGGCAGGTCGGCCGGGACCGTCTTGTCACTCATCTCGTCTCCGTGGATGGGGCGCACGGACCGCTCGCGGCGCGGATCGCCCAGCGGGAGACTCTCATGACGGGACGGCGGGCTTGCGGTCGAGGTAGAGACGGGTCTTGCTGATGCCCGTCTTGGTCTTCTTGCTGACACCGTCGTTCAGGTCCCTGGGGATCCTGCTGTAACCGGTCGGCGAGGCGACCTCCGTGTCGCCGTCGGACCAGGACGTGATCACCAGGTCCTCGATGGCCTTGCGGCCCTTGCCGTCCTCACGGGTCACAGCCAGGAAGAGCGGATTGCGCTTGCCCGATTTCGCGTCGGCAGCACCCTTGTTGAGATCCACCGGGATCTTCTGGTAGCCCTTGAGCGGCTTCTCGTCCCCGACGAGGATGCGGATGTCCGTGATCGGGTGCTCCTGATCCTGGTCGGCCCGCTCGTAGGCGAGGTAGAGGTAGTCGCCACCCACGCCGCTGTTGAGATCGGTGTCCAGCTTGTGCCAGCCCGTGGGCACGCGGGCTGCCTCGTCTCCGTAGGGGGCGAGGATGTTCACGTCTGTGATGTAGCGGCCCATGGGGCGCTCCTTCGACATTCCGGATGACCCCGCTCGCCCGGGGTGAACACGCGGATCGCGGAAGGATCGACCGGGTTGGGGAACGGTTCGATCGTCCCCGATCGAATGCGTGCCCGCGCGGGCTCGTGCCCCGTCCAGGTGAATCCGACCGGCTCAGCAGCGGCCGGCTGGGCCTCACCGACGTAGCCGCCGAGGAGGAGGTGGCCGCCGGGCGCGAGGACTCGGTGGAACTCGGCGAAGAGGTGGGGAAGTTACTCGGCCGGGGTGTGGTGGATGGAGTGCCAGGCGAGGATGCCGCCCGGTCATCGCGTCGTCTCGGCCGCCTCGACCAGCTTGGCGGCCCGGGCGGCACGCTGGGCGACGACCTTCTCGCGGCGGTCGGCGGTCTGCTTCATCATCCGCTTGCGGTCGCGGGCGGAGAGCCGGTCGATGTAGAGCCCGCCGCTCAGGTGGTCGGTCTCGTGCTGGAGGCAGCGGGCGAAGTAGCCGGCGCCCTCGATCGTGACGGGCTCGCCGTGCTGGTCGACGCCGCGCACCACGGTGCGGGCCGGGCGGGCGAGCTTGGTGTGGGCGCCGGGGACGGACAGGCAGCCTTCGGTCTCCTCGATCAGCGCGCGGCCCGCCTCCTGCTCCTCGGCCACCGGGTTGAGGACGTGGCCGGCGTGCCGGACGCCGTCGTCGTCGACGCAGTCGTAGACGAACAGGCGCAGGTCCACGTCGACCTGGTTGGCGGCGAGACCGCAGCCGTCGGCGACGTACATGGTGGCGAACATGTCGTCGATCAGCCGGGCCAGCCGCTCACTGCCGAAGTCCTCCTCGGTGGCCGTCCGGCAGGTACGGCGCAGGATCTCCTCCCCCACCTCGGTGATCCGCAGGACGGACGGGCGTTCGCTCGGCTCGGACACGGGCGCTCCTTCGAGGGGCTGGGCTTGCTGTCGACTTTGCAAAGTAGCAGACTTTGCAAAGTGACCGAAGACCTCGTCAGAACCGGCCCCCTCCCCGAGCACGCCGTCCGCACCGCGCTGCTGGAACTGCTCGCCGAACACGGCACCGTCACCTCCACCGAGGCCGCCGCCCGGCTCGGCCTCAGCTCCGGCCTCTGCTCCTTCCACCTGCGGCAGCTGGCCCGGTACGGGCTGATCGAGGAAGCCCCGGCCACCGACGGGCGGGCCCGGCCCTGGCGACTGCCGACAACCCAACAGCCCGGTGGAGACGGCGAGTTCGGAGAGCTGGCGCGCGGCCTGGAGGACGAGAGCCACCAGCGCTGGCTCGCCCGGCGCGGCGAAGCCCCCGCCGAGTGGCAGCAGGACGAGGCCTTCAGCGCCGTCGTCTACCTGACGCCCGCCGAAATGGCCGCCGTCGGCGAGGAGGTCCGCCGGGTGCTGGCCCGCTACCGGGACCGCGAGACGAACCCCGCCGCCCGGCCCGCCGAGGCCCGGCCGGTCGCCGCCGTCGCCCGGCTCTTCCCGCTCCTCGACGAGCTCCCCGACCGGTAGTTCAGGCCGCGCGCGACCACGACCGTGACCGCACCGCCCGGAGCAGCGGCCCGGCCACCAGCCCCAGCGCCGCCCCCAGGGCGACCCCCTGCACCCCGTCCCAGACGTCCTGCACGTCACAGGCCCGCCCGATCGCCGGCAGCGCGTAGTGCAGCGCCGACACCGCGAACGGCAGCACCGCCGCACCCAGCAGCGCCACCACCGCCCGCCGCCGGGTGCCCGCCAGCGCGGCCGCGAAGCCGACCGGGGCGTAGGTCGCCAGCTTGAGCTCGATGTGCCGCACGTGCAGCAGCTCGTACGGGGAACGAGGGCGTCCGCCCTCCACGGCGCAGTGCCGGACGCCGCCCTCCGAGAGCCGGAAGGCGTCCGGCAGCAGCATCGCCACGACCACCCCGCCGAGCCCGAGCAGCAGCACGAAGCCCACCGCCCAGTGGGCCCGCAGCAGCCGCCCCACCGGCCGGTTCAGCAGGGCCGCGGGCACCAGCGAGAGCAGCAGCCCGGGCCAGAACATCGGCATCCCGCCGAGCACCGCACTGATCACGCCTGAAACGGACGCCCCTCACGCCCGCCCGGTTCTCCCGGGGACGAGGAGAAGACTCGGCTCAGTAGGCTGCAGCGCATGTTCGAGTACCACGGCTGGATCAAGGTTCTGGAGAGCGCCGGCGCTGATGACGAGGACGACGCCGATCGTTTCCGACGGGTCGTGGAGGGCATCGAGGAACGCGTCCAGGAGATCGGCAGCCCGTATCTGCTCGATCTGCGGTGGATGAACGGGGAAGTGTTCATCCACTTCGGCGGCTTCCCGAACCACCGTGACGCGGAGATCCTGGCGTTCTTCCGCGAGGTCGGTGAGCGGGCGCCGGGCTCTTATGGCCTGCTGCATGTGCGCGATGACGAGGACCCCGGCCGTGAGAACGAGGTCCTCGTCATCAGGATGGTCCGCGGACAGGTGAGCGAGCACCCGGAATCGCTGCTGTCGCCCGGCATCCCCGTACTGGAAGATCCGTTCCAGGGAGGACTCGCGGTGTCCGACCCGGCCGACCCGACTACTCCCCCCCGGGTCAGTGCGGGATCGAGGAGATCAGCTCCTGCGCCCCCTGGCGCTTGAGCGCCAGGGCCACCGACGTACCGAGGTCCTCCGGGCTGAGCGCGCCCGCCCACTCGTGGGCGTCCAGCACCTGCTTGCCGTCCGGGGTGAAGACCCGGCCGCGCAGGGACAGTCGGCCGTCGCGTTCGGCGTTGGCGTAGCCGGCGATCGGGCTGTTGCAGTGGCCCTGGAGGGCGTGCAGGAACATCCGCTCGGCCGCCGCCTCGCGCCAGGTGTCGTGGTGGCCGAGGCCGGTGACGGCCTCGATGGTGGCCTCGTCGCCCTCGCGGCACTGCAGGACGAGGATGCCGGCGCCGATCGGCGGGCACATCGCCTCGATGCCGAGCACCTCGGTGATCCGGGCCTGCTCGCCGATCCGCTCCAGGCCGGAGACGGCGAGCAGCAGGGCGTCGACGTCCCCGGCCTCCAGCTTGGCGAGCCGGCTGTTGGCGTTGCCGCGGATCGGGACGCACTCCAGGTGCGGATGGGAGGAGGCGAGTTGGGCGACCCGGCGGACGGAGGAGGTGCCGATCCGAGTGCCGGGCGGGAGTGCGGCGAGCGGCAGGCCGCCGGGGTGGACGAGGGCGTCACGGATGTCGTCGCGGCGCAGGTAGGCGGCGAAGACGGTGCCGGCCGGCAGCGGGCGGTCGGCGGGTACGTCCTTGAGGCAGTGGACGGCGACGTCGGCCTCTCCGGCGAGCAGTGCGGCGTCGACCTCCTTGGTGAAGGCGCCCTTGCCGCCGAGTTGGGCGAGATCACCCGTCCAGCGGTCGCCCGAGGTGGTGACGGGCACCACCTCGGTGCGCAGGCCCGGGTGGAGGGCGGCGAGTTCGGTGCGGACCCGCTCGACCTGGGCCAGTGCCATGGGTGAGGAGCGGGAGACGATGCGGATCAGCTCAGCGGTGGCCATGGCGCGATGATAGGGGCCCTCACACCGCGGATTGAGCATCCGTCAGCGCCATGACAGGCGCGGCGGACGACACCGCAAGCTCGGACAACACGGACGGCCGGTCGGGGTGTCCGACCGGCCGTCCGTCAAGAGCCCGAGAGGCGCTCCCGCGCGCTCACTCGTTGTGCAGCACCTCGGCGATCGGCAGCCGGGCCGCCGAGCGGGCCGGGACGAGGGCGCCGAGGACGGCGATCGCGACGCCCGCGAGCGCGAGGCCGGCGAGCAACGGGGCGTTCCAGACGTCGATCATCTCCTCCGGGAAGACGATCGTCACCACGTTCTCGGCGATCAGCCGGTGGGCCACCACCCCGACCGGGATGCCGATGATCCCGCTGACCACGCCCTGCCAGGCCACCGAGGTGACCGTCATCGCGACCACCTGCCGGGGCGTCATCCCGATCGACTTCAGCATGCCGAGGTCGCGGCGGCGCTCGCGGACGGTGAGCAGCAGGGTGTTGAAGACGCCGAGCGAGGCGACCACCGACAGCAGCACCGTGAAGATCGTGGTGAAGGCGATGACCGCGGCGATCGGCCCTGCCAGGTCGGGCGCGAACACCGTGGCCGAGAGGCTGGGGTCGGCGTCCGAGACGGCCTTGCGGTAGGCCTCGGCGTCGGCGCCCTTGGCGAGCGTCACGTCGTACTCGACCACGTGCGGGTCGTCGGTGAGGGCGGCCCTGGTGGCGTCGTTGGAGGCGAACGCCCGGGGGTTGCCCTCGGACTCCTCCCCGACGAGGGTGACGGGCAGCTGCCGCCCGTCCAGGGACAGGGTCAGCTTGTCGCCGATCCTGAGGCCGTGCTGACGGAGGAAGGACGGCCCGGCCTCGATCTCGTTCGGGCCTGTCGCCGGGCGGCCGTTCACCACCGAGAGCCACTTGGCGTTGGCGCTGTCGTCGCCGCCGTAGATGTTGGCGAACGCGGGCTGGTTGTGGCCGACCAGCCCGACCTGGACCAGCCCGCGGGTGCTGACCCGCTCGGCACCGGGAGCGGCGCGCAGCATCGCCTCGGTCTGGGCGGGGGTGAGCTTGGGTGCGGCCTTGTTGCCCGCGAAGTGGGCGGTCTGGACGTTGACGTGGGTGTGGCCGTCGGTGTGGTCCACCAATCTGGTCAGGGTGGTGCTCAGACCGGTCGTCATCGTCACGGTGACCACGCCGATCACGATCGCCGACATGGTCAGCGCGGTGCGGCCGGGGCGGGCGAAGGGCTGGCCGAGGCCGAGGCTGACGGCGCGCGGCAGCCGGGTGCCGCTCAGCCGGCGCTGGACCTTCAGGCCGCGGCCGTTGCGCGGCGTGCTGCCGGCCGAGATGGCCTGGGCGGCGGGGAGCCGGTGGGCGCGCGAGGCCGGGGCCAGGGCGGCGAGGACGACCAGCAGCGGGACGCCGATCAGGGTGGCGGCGGGCAGCCCGCCGGCGGGCTCGATCACGGCGGTGCCGGTGACGATGCCGGAGAACGCGGCCCGGAGGATCGGGTGCGCCGCCGCCCAGCCGGCCGCCGTGCCGAGGACGGTGCCGGCGACCGCGGGCACCGAGACCATCGTCAGGTAGACGGTGACCACCTGGCGCGGGGTGAAGCCGATCGACTTCAGCACGCCGATGTGCCGGTAGCCGGAGACCACCGCGCCGCTCACCACGTTGCCGACGATCAGCGCGGAGACCACCAGGCCGAGCACGCCGAAGACCGTCATCAGCGGCAGGTAGGAGTCGGCGCCCGCCGAGAAGGCGTCCTTGAGCACCAGGTACGACTGGGTGCTGACGACCGCGTCCCCGGGCAGGCCCTCGGTGGCGGTGGCCAGGGCGGAGCTGAGCCGCTGCTCGTCGGCGGCGTCGGTGAAGCGGTAGAGCATCTGGCGGCCGGTGGGGTGCAGGGCGGTCGCCTGTTCGGGGGTGACCCAGCCGCCGGCGCTCTGGCTCATGCTGGTGGCGAAGCCGACGATGGTGAGCTGTCGGCCGCCGCCGATGGGGATCGGGGTGTTCAGGAGCCTGTCCGCCGCACCGCCGAACGGCGAGTCGAGGACCACCTCGCCGGGTGCGGCGGCCCAGCGGCCGGAGAGCAACTCCACCCGGTCCACCGGCCCGGCCGGGTCGGCGCGGCCGACCAGGGTCAGCGGCCCGGGCGGGCTGCCGAACCAGTCGCTGGGGACCTCCACCGTGGCCTGGTCGAACGGCCCGGCGGCCGCCGCGACGCCCGGCCGGTGGGCGGTGGCGGCCAGTTGCTCCGCCGGGGCCGCGGCCGGGTCGAAGGCCGCGACGACGTGCGCTCCGCGCTGCTCGCCGAAGGCCGCGTCGAAGGGGGCCCGGGCGGCGCTGATCACCGCGAGGGCGAGCAGCACGGTCGTGGTGGCGCAGAAGACGACCAGGCCGATCACGACGGTCTGCACCCGGCGGCGCTTCACGGCCGCCCGGGAGGCGCGCCACACGGCACCGGTCATGCGGAGGCCTCCAGCATCCGCTCGTTCGCCACGCGCCCGTCCGCCACCTCGACGAGCCGGCTGGCGCAGCGGGTGGCCAGGTTGGGGTCGTGGGTGACGATCAGCAGGGTCTGCCCGATCTGGTTGAGGTCGATCAGCAGGTCCATCACCTGCTCGCCCGAGCGGCTGTCCAGCGCGCCGGTGGGCTCGTCCGCCAGTAGCAGGGCCGGGCGGTTCATCAGGGCCCTGGCCACCGCGACGCGCTGGCGTTCGCCGCCGCTGAGCGTGGCCGGGTAGACGTCCTTGCGGTGCGCGACGCCGAGTTCGTCCAGCAGCTCCAGTGCCCGGCGGCGGGCCTGGCGGGCGCTGGTGCCGGTCAGCTGGGCGGCCAGGGCGACGTTGTCGAGGGCGGGGAGGTCGTCGATCAGGTTGAAGAACTGGAAGATCATGCCGATGTGGCGGCGGCGGAAGAGGGCCAGCCCGTGCTCGTTCAGCTGCCCGAGGTCCTGCCCGTGTACCCGGACGGTGCCGGCGGTGGGCCGGTCCAGCCCGGCCACCATGTTCAGCAGGGTGGACTTGCCGCACCCCGAGGGGCCCATCACGGCGACCGCCTCGCCGGCGCGGATCCGCAGGTCGAGGCCGTCGAGCGCCTTGGCGTCGCCGAACTCCTTGTGGACCCCGGACAGCTCGACGACGACCTGCGCGTCGTCCGGCCGGGAGGTCCCGTCGTGGTCGTTGCTCATGGTGGACGACCGTAGGCGCGGGGCCCCCGGCCGTACGTCCCACCCCGGGTGTAACCGTGGACGGCCGTAGTACCGGGGATGTACGGCAGCGGCACCCCCGGATGATGTGGATCATCGCGTGACCTGGGAGGCTGACGCCGTGTGGGGAACGGGGTGGGAGTGGGCGGCCGTCGCGACGGCCGGTGCGGCGGGCACGGCGGCCGGCTGGCTGGCGGTGGCGCTCGCCCGGGCGCGGCGGCTGCACCGCGCGGCCATCGGCGAGCGCGGCTGGCTGCTGGAACGGGAGCGGGAGAGCGCCGCCCGTACCGCCGTGGACGCCGAACGGGCCCGGATCGCCGCCGAGTTGCACGACATCGTGAGCCACAACGTGAGCCTGATGGTGGTGCAGGCCGGGGCCGCGCGCGAGGTGCTGGCCACCATGCCGCAGGAGGCGGCGGCCGCGATGGCCGCGGTCGAGGCCGCCGGGCGGGACACCATGACCGAGCTGCGGCACCTGCTGGGCCTGCTCGCCCCCGCCGCGGACGGCGGCGAGGAGCCGGCCGGGGACGGCTTCGCCCCGCAGCCCAGCCTGAGCCGGCTGAGTCCGCTGATCGACCGCTTCGCCTTCGCCGGGCTGCCGGTCGAGGTGCGGATCTCCGGTGAGCCGAGGCCGCTGCCCGGCGGCATCGACGTGACGGCGTACCGGATCATCCAGGAGGCGCTGACCAACGCGCTCAAGCACGGGGACGGGGTGACGGCGGAGGTGACGGTGCGCTACGCGGACCACTACCTGCGGGTGGAGGTGCTCAACAGCGGCCCGAGCGTGCTCTCCGGGGCGCCCGGTCCGGCCCCGCGGCCGGCGGACGGCGCCGGGCGCGGGCTGATCGGCCTGCGCGAGCGCGTCGCCGTGTACGGCGGGGACCTGGACGCCCGGCGCCGGATCGGCGGCGGCTTCCGGGTCCGCGCCCGCATCCCGCTGGACCGGCCGTGACGGAGGGGACCATGGACGTGGAACAGGGGACCATGGGCGTGTCGCGGGGGGCCGGGAACGGGGCGCAGGAGCCGGGGCAGCAGCCGGGCCGGGGGCAGGAGCCGGAGCAGGAGAGCCGCCCGCGGGTGGTGATCGCGGACGACCAGGAGCTGGTCCGCACGGGCTTCCGGATGATCCTCACCGCGCGCGGCATCGACGTGGTCGCCGAGGCCGGCGACGGCGCCGAGGCGGTGGCCGCCGCCGTCCTGCACCGCCCGGACGTCGCGCTGCTGGACATCCGGATGCCCGGCATGGACGGCCTGGAGGCCGCCCGGCGCATCCTGGCCCAGGTGCCCGGCTGCCGGGTGATCATGCTGACCACCTTCGACCTGGACCACTACGTCTACGCCGCGCTGTCCGCCGGGGCCAGCGGCTTCCTGCTCAAGGACGTCACCTCGGCCCACCTCGCCGCCGCCGTACGGCTGGTGGACACCGGGGACGCGCTGCTCGCCCCCTCGATCACCCGCCGCCTGGTCGAGCGCTTCGCGGCCGGCGCGCCGCGCCCGGCCCCGGGCGCCGACGGCCCGCCGCTGCACCGCGACCTCGCACCGCTCACCCCGCGCGAGGCGGAGGTGCTGGCGCTGCTCGGCCGCGGGCTGTCCAACACCGAGCTGGCGCGCGAACTGACGCTCAGCGAGTCGACGGTGAAGACCCACGTGGCCCGGATCTTCGCCAAGCTCAACCTGCGCGACCGGGCGCAGGCGGTGGTGCTCGCGTACGAGACCGGGCTGGTCGCGCCGGGCGGCGGCTGACCGTCAAGTCATCTCCACCGCACATCAGTTCGCGTGACTATCAGCCGAATCTCACTCATTGGAGTTAACTCCGCACCGAACTCCCCTTTTTGCCATTCCATGGGGCACCATCTGCATGTCCACGCCCGAACCGGACGGATCACCTCGGGCGCCACCCCGGCATGACGAGCACACCTGGACCAGCCCGTGACCACCAATGCTTCCGTGTGGGACTGCCCCTTCCACCACACCGACGGCCTGGAGTTCGACCCCCTCCTGAAGCGGCTGCTCACCGAGGCCCCGGTTGCCAGGATCCGGCTGCCGCACGGCGAGGGCGAGGCCTGGCTGGCCACCCGCCACGAGGACGTCAGGACGGTCACGACCGACCGCCGGTTCAGCCGCGCCGCGGGCATCGGCCGCGACCTGCCCCGGATGACGCCCGCCCCGATCGCCCAGGCCGAGGCGATCAACCTGATGGACCCGCCCGCCCACAACCGGCTGCGCCGGCTCGTCGCCCAGGGCTTCACCAACCGCCAGGTCGAGCGGATGCGCCCGGCCACCCAGCGGACCGTCGACGGCTACTTCGACGAGATGACCGAGCACGGCGCCCCCGCCGACCTGATGCACTTCCTGGCCGGCCGCCTCCCGCTCGCCACCATCTGCGAACTGCTGGACATCCCCGCGGCCGACCGCACCGAACTGCGCGGCCACGCCGTGGCGATGATGCGGATGGGCCCCGGCAGCCGGGACGGCCAGGAGGCCGCCAAGACCGCCCTGCGCGCGTACTTCACCGAACTCACCGCCGAACGCCGGGCCCACCCCCGCGAGGACCTGATCAGCGCCCTCGCCACCGCCCGCGACGGCGACGAACTGCTCGACCCGGACGAGCTGACCGTCATGGCGATGGTCCTGCTGGTCACCGGCCACGACACCAGCACCTACCAGCTCGGCAACATCGGCTACACCCTGCTCACCCACCCCGAGCAGCTCGCCAAGCTGCGCGCCCAGCCGGACATGCTGCCGCGCGCCCTGGAGGAGCTGCTGCGCTTCATCCCGTTCCGCCAGGGCGTCGGCATCGCCCGGGTCGCCACCGAGGACGTCGAGCTGGGCGGCACGCTGATCCGGGCCGGCGAGGCCGTGCACGTCTCCTACCTCACCGCCAACCGGGACCCTTCGGTCTACGAGCGCCCCGACGAGCTGGACCTCGACCGCGGCGCGCCCACCCACATGGCCTTCGGGTACGGCCAGCACCACTGCCTCGGCTCGCACCTGGCCCGGATGGAGCTGCAGGTCGCCATCGGCACCCTGCTGCGCCGCTTCCCCGGGCTGCGACTGGCCGTCGACCCGGCCGAACTCGACTGGGACTCCGGCTCGATCTGGCGCTTCCCGCGCACCCTGCCGGTGGCCTGGTAGCACCTCCCCTCGACCCACCGTTCCCGCAGCACTGGGGAGACCCGCACCCATGGCAACACTCTGCCGCCCCGCCGTCGCCGTACCCGAGCACGTCATCACCCTCGCCGAGACCCTCGACCTGGCCCGCACCCTGCACGCCGGGCACCCGCAACTCGGCCTGGCACTGCGGCTGATCGAGAACACCGGGGTGCGCACCCGGCACCTGGTCCAGCCGATCGAGCGGACCCTCGCCCACCCGGGCTTCACCGTCCGCAACGAGCTGTACGAGCGCGAGGCCAAGCGGCGCGTCCCCGAGGTGGTCGAACGGGCCCTGGCACACGGCGAGTTGACGGCTCGTGACATCGACCTGATCATCTACGTGTCGTGCACCGGCTTCATGATGCCGTCGATGACCGCCTGGCTGATCAACACCATGGGCTTCCGCTCCGACACCCGCCAGGTACCGATCGCCCAGCTCGGCTGCGCGGCCGGCGGCGCAGCCGTCAACCGGGCCCACGACTTCTGCCGCGCCTACCCGGGCGCCAACGTGCTGATCGTGGCCTGCGAGTTCTGCTCGCTCTGCTACCAGCCGACCGACCTCGGCGTCGGCTCGCTGCTCTCCAACGGCCTGTTCGGGGACGCGATCGCCGCCGTGGTGATGCGCGGGAACGGCGGGTGCGGCGTGCAGGTCGAGCGCAACGGCTCGCACCTCGTCCCGCACACCGAGGACTGGATCTCGTACGGGGTGAAGGACACCGGCTTCCACTTCCAGCTGGACAAGCGGGTGCCCGGCACGATGGAGATGCTCGCGCCCGCGCTGCGCGGCCTGGCCGGGGAGCACGGCTGGGACGTCTCCGGGCTCGGCTTCTACATCGTGCACGCGGGCGGCCCGCGCATCCTGGACGACCTGTGCCGTTTCCTCAACCTGGAGCCGGCCACCTTCCGCTACAGCCGGGCGACGCTCACCGAACGCGGCAACATCGCCAGCGCCGTGGTCTTCGACGCCCTGGCCCGGCTGTTCGCCGACGGCGGCGCACCCGAGGGCACCACCGGGCTGATCGCCGGCTTCGGCCCGGGCATCACCGCCGAGATCTCGCTGGGCAGTTGGGTCGGCGCACCGGCCGAGGGGGCGCGCCCTCGCCGTCCGCGCGCCATCTCCACCTCCGACATTGCCCTCGTCCACCCGACCGCCCCCCGCCGTTTCCCGGCCGGCACTACCATCACCGAATGACCGACACCGCGAACCACACCGATGCCTCTGCCAGATCAACCGAACTCGCCGCACTGTTCCCGGCGTTGCACGCGCCGCAGTACTGGAGCTGGGGGCGGTTCGACGCCCGGTTCTCCACCGAGCTGCCGCCGGACGCACTGGTCACCAACATCCACCTGGTCGGCTTCGCGGACGACCGGGTGGTGCTCTGCCGGGACGACCGGGACCACTGGTTCCTGCCCGGCGGCACCCGGGAACGGGACGAGAGCATCACCTCCTGCCTCACCCGCGAGCTGGCGGAGGAGGCCGGCGCCCGGCTGCTCGGCGAGCCCCGCTGGCTGGGCGCGCACCGCTGCCGCACCGAGGACCCGGTGCCGTACCGGCCGTGGCAGCCGCACCCGGAGAAGGCCTGGCTGTGGGGCTGGGGCGAGGTCGTGCTGGACTCCGCGCCGACCAACCCGGTGGACGGCGAGCAGGTGGTCGAGGTGCGCGCGGTGCCGCACGCGGAGGCCCAGCGGCTGCTGCTGACCGGGCACGACGCCTGGTGGGGCGAGCTGGTCGCACTGGCCGTGGAGCTGCGCCGGCGGGCCGCACTGGGGTGAGACCCCGGCCCCGGCGGTTATTCCCGCTGCCGCGGAAGGTCACTTGAACGGCCGAACACCGCGCGAACATGTCCGATTTGCGGTGGTATTACTCAGCCATGGACACCACTTCACTGGCCGTGGACTACCCGGTGCTCAACATCTTCTGGACGATGCTGGAGTTCTTCCTCTGGGTGCTCTGGTTCTTCCTGCTGTTCAAGATCATCACGGACATCTTCCGCAGCCACGACCTCAGCGGCTGGGGCAAGGCCGGCTGGCTCGTCCTGGTGATCATCCTGCCCCTGATCGGCGTCCTCGTGTACCTGATCGTACGCGGGCAGTCGATGACCAAGCGCGACATCCAACAGGCCCAGGAGAACCAGGCCGCGTTCAAGGCCTACGTCCGGGACGCGGCGACTTCGGGGCCCGAGGGCGCCCCCCGCAGCCATGTCGACGACCTGGCGAAACTCGCGGAGCTGAAGGAGAAGGGCGCGATCTCCGAGGAGGAGTACCAGAAGGCCAAGGAGAAGATCCTGGCCTGAACGTCCGGACGGTCGACGACGGCCCGGGGCCGGTGGACGCGGCATGCGTCCACCGGCCCCGGGCCGTCGTGGTCGGTCAAGGGCCCGACTCAGCGCCGCCCGGAGCGGCGGCCGCCCGAGCCGCCGTCGCCACCGCCGGCCAGGCCGGCCCGGCGCAGCGCGTCCGCCATGGCGCTGTTGGCCGGCGCGCCGCCGCCGAAGCCACTGCGGTCGCCGCCCTGGCCGCCACCACGCCGGTCCTGGCCGCCGCGACCGCCCTGGCCACCCTGGCCACCCTGACCGCCGCCACGGCGCTCCTGGCGGGGCGGGCGGGCCTGCCGCTCGCCGCGGTCCCCGCGGTCCCCGCCGCGCTCGCGCCCGACCTCGTCGTCCAGCCGCAGGGTCAGCCCGATCCGCTTGCGCGGCACGTCCACCGAGAGCACCCGGACCTTGACGATGTCGCCGGGCTTGACCACCTCGCGCGGGTCCTTGACGAAGTTCCGCGACAGCGCCGAGACGTGCACCAGCCCGTCCTGGTGGACGCCCACGTCCACGAAGGCGCCGAAGGCGGCGACGTTGGTGACCACGCCCTCCAGCACCATGCCGACCTCCAGGTCGCCGATCTTGTCGACGCCCTCCTTGAAGGTCGCGGTGCGGAAGGCCGGGCGCGGGTCCCGGCCCGGCTTGTCCAGCTCACCGAGGATGTCGGTGACGGTCGGGACGCCGAAGGTGTCGTCGGCGAAGTCCGCCGGGCGCAGCGCGCGCAACCGCTCGCCGTTGCCGATCAGTTCGCGCAGCTCCCCGCCGGTCGCGGCCAGGATGCGGCGCACCACCGGGTAGGCCTCGGGGTGCACGCTGGAGGCGTCCAGCGGGTCCTCGCCGCCGGGGATGCGCAGGAAGCCGGCGCACTGCTCGAAGGCCTTGGGGCCGAGCCGGGAGACGTCCTTGAGCTGCCGGCGGGTGCGGAACGGGCCGTTGGCGTCGCGGTGCGCCACGATGTTGTCGGCCAGCGTGCCGGTGATCCCGGAGACCCGGGTGAGCAGCGGCGCCGAGGCGGTGTTGACGTCCACGCCGACGGCGTTGACGCAGTCCTCGACCACGGCGTCCAGCGAACGGGAGAGCTTCACCTCGCTCAGGTCGTGCTGGTACTGGCCGACGCCGATCGACTTGGGGTCGATCTTGACCAGTTCGGCCAGCGGGTCCTGCAGTCGGCGGGCGATCGAGACCGCGCCGCGGATCGACACGTCCAGGTCCGGCAGCTCCTGCGAGGCGAACGCGGAGGCCGAGTAGACCGAGGCGCCGGCCTCGCTGACCATCGCCTTGGTGAGCTTCAGCTCGGGGTGGCGCCCCAGCAGGTCCTCGGCGAGCTTGTCGGTCTCCCGGGAGGCGGTGCCGTTGCCGATCGCGACCAGGTCGACGTCGTGCTTCTTCGCCAGCGCCGCCAGGGTGGCCAGCGCCGCGTCCCACTTGTTGGCGGGCTGGTGCGGGTAGATCGTGTCGTACGCGACGACCTTGCCGGTGGCGTCCACCACGGCGACCTTCACCCCGGTGCGGAAGCCCGGGTCCAGGCCCATGGTGGCGCGGGTGCCGGCCGGGGCGGCGAGCAGCAGGTCGCGCAGGTTGGCGGCGAAGACCCGCACCGCCTCCTCCTCGGCCTCGGCGCGCAGCCGGGAGCGCAGGTCGATGCCGAGCCGGACCAGGATGCGGGTGCGCCAGGCCCAGCGGACGGTGTCGCCGAGCCACTTGTCGGCCGGGCGGCCGCGGTCGGCGATGCCGAAGCGGGCGGCGATCCGCTGCTCGTAGTCGTTCTCGCCGGGCAGGTCGCCCTCGGTGTCGCCGTCGTACGGGGAGAGGTCGAGGTCGAGCACCTCCTCCTTCTCGCCGCGCAGCATCGCCAGGATGCGGTGCGAGGGGAGCTTGGTGTACGGCTCGGCGAAGTCGAAGTAGTCGGCGAACTTGGCGCCGTCGCCCTCCTTGCCGTCGCGGACCCTGGCGACCAGCCGGCCGCGGGTCCACATCCGCTCGCGCAGCGAGCCGACCAGGTCGGCGTCCTCGCCGAAGCGCTCGACCAGGATCGCCCGGGCGCCCTCCAGCGCGGCGGGGCCGTCCGCGACCGACTCGTTCAGGTACTGCGCGGCCAGCGCGGCCGGGTCCTGGGACGGGTCGGCGAGCAGGGTGTCGGCGAGCGGCTCCAGGCCGGCCTCGCGGGCGATCTGCGCCTTGGTGCGCCGCTTCGGCTTGAACGGCAGGTAGATGTCCTCCAGGCGGGCCTTGGAGTCGGCGGCGAGCACCTGGGCGCGCAGCGCGTCGTCCAGCTTGCCCTGCGCCTCGATCGACTCCAGGACGGCCGCCCGGCGGTCCTCCAGCTCGCGCAGGTAGCGCAGCCGCTCCTCCAGGGTGCGCAGCTGGGCGTCGTCGAGGGAGCCGGTGACCTCCTTGCGGTAGCGGGCCACGAACGGGACGGTCGCGCCGCCGTCGAGCAGTTCGACGGCGGCCTTCACCTGCCCCTCGCGGACGCCCAGTTCCTCGGCGATCTTCCGCTCGATCGCCTGCTGGGCCTGCCGGGCCACCTGTTCGACTGGCGTGGTCACGAAGCCGGTCACCTTCTCCATCAGTGCTTTCGCCGTACGCCCTGCATTCTGGCAGGTGCCGACGACGACGCCCGGGCGCCCCCGGGGCGGCCGGGCGTGGCGCGGTGCCGTGCTCCGGCGGGGGCGGCAGTGCCGGGGCGCCGGCCGGTCGCCTTCCGGCGGGTCCTGCCCGGCGGATCCTCCTCGAACCGGCCCGGGAACGTGCGCAGTTCGGGAATCCTGCCGATTCGGGAATCCTGCTGAACGAAAACGATCGGGCGCTGTACGCTGCCGGACATGTGCGCTGCCACCCGGATGCACCCCGACGGACCGGTGGTCGACGCGGCCCTGGTGCGGCGGCTGATCGCCGCCCAGTTCCCACAGTGGGAGCGCCTCCCGATCATCCCCGCCTCCGCCCCCGGGGCGGACAACGCGATGTTCCGTCTCGGGCCCGAACTCGCCGTCCGGCTGCCGCTGGTGGCCTGGGCCGCCGACGGCCTGCGGCGGGAGCGGCAGTGGCTGTCCCGGCTGGCGCCACGGCTGCCGCAGCCCGTTCCGGCGCCGCTCGAGGTCGGCCGGCCCGCCGCCGGGTACCCGTGGGAGTGGTCGGTGCTGCGCTGGCTGGGCGGCACCAACCCGGTGGTCAACTCGCTGGCCGCGCCCGGGGACCTGGCCGGCGACCTGGCCCGCTTCGTCAACGCGCTGCGCGCCGCCGACCCGGCCGGCGCGCCGACCGCCCAGCGCAGCGTCCCGCTCGCCTCCCGGGACGGCGCCACCCGCGCGGCCATCGCCCAGCTCGCCGGCTCGATCAACACGGCGGCCGCAACCGCCCTGTGGGACAAGGCGCTTCGGCTGCCCGAGTACGCCGGGCCGCCGGTCTGGACGCACGGCGACCTCACCCCCGGCAACCTGCTGGTCGCCCCCACCGGCCGGCTCTCCGCCGTCCTCGACTTCGCCCTGATGGGCGTCGGCGACCCGACCGCCGACCTGATCGCCGCCTGGAACCTGCTGCCCGCCACCACCCGCCCGGCCTTCCGCGCCGCCCTCGGCGCGGACGAGGCCATGTGGGCCCGCGGCCGGGCCTGGGCGTTCTCCATCGCCCTGGTGACGATCCCGTACTACCGCCACACCGACCAGGCGCTGACCGCCAACGCCCGCCACGTCGTCCGCGAGGTGCTCGCCGACCGCAGCGTGTAGGGGCCCTGCGGCGACCGGCCCGCCGGTCACCAGTTCCGGGGCGCGACCACCTCCTCCACGTCCACGTCCGTGAACCCGTAGGCCGTCGCGACGATCCAGAAGTCCTCGGCGATCTCCTCCCGCGCCACCGTCTCGATCTCGCTCCCGGCCGCCTCGAACTCCGCCTCCAGGAGGTTGAACTCCTCCGTCGCGGCGTGGGAGAGCACGTACAGGGCCGCCGGATCCGCCGGCCGCTCGGCCTCGATCCGCTCGCACAGCCGCACCAGGATCGCCTTGCCCTTGTCGACGACGTGATCGGGGAAGTACGGGTCCCGGTACATCCCCCGCAGGAACGCGTGCTCCGCCACCCGCTGATTCGTGATCGCCACGATGCCCTCTCCGTTTCCGCCCGTTCCGCAGGAGAACCGACGCGCCGATCGTGCCCGACGGCACTGACAACGACGGCGCCCGGGCCGCGGGCCCTGGTCCGGGCCGCGTCCGCCGGGAACACACCCGACGGGCGACCAGGTCCAAAACCTGTCCCGGTCAATGTCCGCTGCTAGCCTGAGCCGCATGACCGGACTGCGGGAGCTGAAGAAGGAGCGGACCAGGCGGGCCATCTCCGAGGCGGCCATCGCGCTCTTCCTCGAGCGCGGCTTCGACCGGGTTTCGGTGGCGGACGTCGCGGCGGCCGCCGAGGTCTCCAAGCCGACGCTGTTCTCCTACTTCCCCAGCAAGGAGGACCTGGTCGTCCACCGCTTCGCCGACCACCAGGAGCAGTCCGCGGAGGTGGTCCGCAGCCGGCTGCCCGGCGAGCCGGTGCTGGACGCGCTGCTGCGGGACTTCCTGGCCGGCCTCGGCCGGCGCGACCCGGTCACCGGCCTCAACGACCACCCGGCGGTGCTCGCCTTCACCGCCCTGGTCTACGGCACCCCCAGCCTGGCCGCCCGGGTCGGCGAGTACGTGGCGCGCGCCGAGCAGTCGCTGGCCTCGGCGCTGCGCGAGGACCCCGGGCTGCCCGGGCCGCGGGAGCTCACCGCCACCCTGCTCGCCGCCCAGGTCACCGCCACCCAGCGGGTCCTCGCCCTGCACAACTGGCGCCGCATCCAGGACGGCCGCACCGCCGACGACCTGCACGACGAGGCCGTCGGGGACGCCACCCGCGCCTTCGACCTGCTCGCCCACGGCTACCCGCCCGCCGGGGCCTGAGGTCTTCTTCTAGAGTGCGCGCATGACGACGCGCCACCACTCCTTCGACGCCCTGCACAACTTCCGTGACCTGGGCGGCTATCCGGCCGCCGGCGGGCGGTCCGTCCGGTGGGGACTGCTCTACCGCTCCGACTCGCTCGGCAAGCTCACCTCCCCCGCGGACCTCGACCGGCTGCGGGCGCTCGGCGTACGGACCGTGATCGACCTGCGCTACCCCTGGGAGATCGCCGCCAAGGGCCGGGTGCCCGGGTTCGAGGGCCTGGAGTACCACAACCTCTCGATCGAGCACCGCCCGTACGACCAGGCCGAGATCGACCCGGAGCTCGACCCCTGGCGCTACCTCGCGGACCGCTTCGCCGAGGTCGCCGAGGACGGGGTGAAGGAGATCCGCCAGGCCCTGGACGTGATCACCGCCGCCGAGGCCCCGGTGGTCTTCCACTGCGCCTCCGGCAAGGACCGCACCGGGCTGATCGCCGCCCTGCTGCTCACCCTGCTCGGCGTCGACGAGGACGTCATCGCCGCCGACTTCGCCCTCACCGAGCTCGCCACCGCGCACTTCGTCGCCGAGTGGCACGCCGCCCACCCGGGCCGCGCCCTGCGCTGGCCCGGCTACGGGCGCGCCCCCGAGACCGTGATCCGGCTCGCCCTCGCCGATCTCGCCGCCCGCCACGGCTCCGTCGAGGCCTACCTCACCGGCACGCTCGGCGTCGACCGCGCGCAGGTCGACGCCCTGCGCGCCCGGCTGCTGACCGGCTGAGCGCGCGGGCGCCACGCCGGGCCGCAGGGGCGATAACCAGTGGCGGGGAGGGCGGTCGGGGCCGACGATGCACGGCATGAGCGAACAACCCGCACGATGGACCGAGGCGACCGTCCACCCCGACATGTGGGCCGACCCGGACGACGACCCCCGCAACAACGAAGGCCCCGGCCCCGACGGCGAACTCGCCACCCTCCAGGGTTTTCTGACGAACTACCGGCTGACCCTGCGGATGAAGTGCGACGGCCTGGCCCCGGAGCAGCTGGCCCGCCGCTCGGTGCCGCCGTCGACGATGTCGCTGCTCGGGCTGGTCCGGCACCTGGCCGAGGTGGAGCGGGACTGGCGGAACTGGATCACCGACGGCGAGCCGCTGCCCAGGCTGTACGGCGCGCGGGACGCGGACTTCGACGGGGCCGTCGGCGAGCCGGCCGTGGCGGACGCCGCGTTCCGCGACCTGGAGCGCGAACAGGCCGCGCTGGACGCCGAGTTGGCCGGCCACCAGGACCTGGGCGAGCGGGTCGGCAAGGAGCGGATCTCGATCAGGGAGCTGCAGGTGCACCGGATCGAGGAGTACGCCCGCCACTGCGGCCACGCCGACCTGCTGCGCGAGTGCGTCGACGGTCGGGTGGGCCAGTAGCGGCGCCGGCAGGCGTCAGCGGCGGCGGTTGCCCCGGGCGGGGCGGCCGCCGCCCTTGCCGGAGCGGGGTCCGGAGCCGCCCCTGGCCGCCGGGGCCGGCGCGGTCTCGGGCCAGTGGCCGGGCCGGGTGAGGGAGTCCGGGAGGCGGGTGGTGGCGTCGCCGCGGGCGGCGTCGAGCTGGGCCTGGGTGAGGAAGAGGGCCGTGGAGAGGTCCGCGCCGGCCAGGTCGGCGTCCCGCAGGTCGGCGCCGACCAGGTCGGCGAGGCGCAGGTCCGCACCGGAGAGGTCGGCCGCGACGAGCAGGGCGCCTCGCAGGTTGGCGCCCTGGAGGTCGGCGCCGCGCAGGCGGGCGCCGAAGAGGTCGGCGCCCCGGTGCTCGCGGCGGCGCGGGACGGCCGCGCGGACCAGCTCGCCGGCGCGCAGCAGCAGGTCACTGACCCGCTGCCGGTGGGCCGGGACGTCGACGGCGAGGATCTCCTCGGGGGTGCCGCCGGCCAGCCGGTCGGTCTCCGCCAGCGCCTGCCGCAGTTCGTCGTGGAGGGGGAGGGCGGCGGCGAAGGTGAGCGCCTCGGTGAGGTAGCGGAGCAGCTCGTGCAGCTGCCGCACGATCGGGAAGACGTCGAACATCGCCTTGGCGCTGTCCGGCTCCTCGCGCCAGCTGCGGCCGCCGAAGGTCACCTGGGAGACCCGCTGCCCGGCACCGAAGCAGTCGTAGACGGTGCAGCCCTGGAAGCCCGTGTCACGCAGCCGGGTGTGGATGCCGCAGCGGAAGTCGGCCTGGAGGTTGTGGCAGGGGCTGCCGGCCAGCTTGTTCATGGCGAAGTCGGTGCCGGCGGCGAACGGCAGGGCGACGCAGCAGAGCCCGAAGCAGCTGCCGCAGTCGGCCCGGAGCGGGTTCGGCGCGGCCGCCGTGGGGTCCTGCGGCGACTCGGTCTCGCGCACGTTCCGGGGTCCTTCCAGCAGTCGGGCGCCGGGCGGCGCCGTGAACCCGGAAATCCTACTGGGCAGACGACCCTCGGCGCCGGTAAGTTATGCAATGCAGTAGAGACCATTACACACGGGGGTGGGCGACGTGCGGGACCCGGACGTCAGGGAGCTGGTCCGGATGTGGATCTCCGGCTGGGCCGTCTCACGCGGCTCCGCCGAGCCGGTGGAGCGGCCCTGGGGCTGGAGCATCGACGTCGGCGCGCCGGTCGGCGAGGTGGGCCGGCACGTGCTGCCGGAGCCGACCGAGGCCGAGGTCCGCAAGCTCGCCGAGACGGTCACCGCGCCGACCACCTGGCTGAAGCTGTTCGCCGAGGACGACACCGTGCGCCCCTGGCTGGACGAGCGGTGGCGCCTGGACGCACCGGGCTTCCTGATGAGCGTCCCGCTCACCGCGGGGCGGCCCGGGGCCCCGGCCGGGTACACCGTGACCTCCTGGGAGCGGGGCGGGGTCCTCCGGGTGCTGGTGCGCACCGAGGACGGGCACCTCGCCGCCCGCGGCCAGGCGGGCCTGGCCGGGCCGGTGGCCGTACCGGACCAGATCACCACCGCGCCGGGGCACCGCCGCCGGGGCCTGGGTGCCCTGGTGATGCGGACGCTCCAGTCCGCCGCGTACGAGCGGGGCGCGCGCACCGGCGTGCTGGTCGGCACTCCGGAGGGACAGGCGCTCTACACGGCGCTCGGCTGGACCACCCACGCCCCGATGGCGAGCCTGGTCCTGGAACCGGCGAACCCGGGAGCCCAGCGGAGGGCCTAGCGGTACGGCAGCAGCTCCGGCCGCTTGGCCGGGCGGCCGTCGCCGGAGGAGCGGCCGGTGAGGCGGCGGCCGATCCACGGGCCGACATGGGTGCCCAGCCAGCGGGCGTCCTCGCGCAGCCGCTCGGCGCGGCCGGCCGGGGCGGCGGCGGGCAGCGGGGCGCGCCAGTCGAAGGCGGCGGGGCGGCCGAGCGCCTCCAGCACGCCCTCGGCGACCCGGCGGTGGCCCTCCGGCGACAGGTGCAGGCGGTCCTCGGCCCACAGCCGGCGGTCGTCGAAGCAGGGTGCGGAGAACAGGTCGACCACCGCGAAGCCGTCCTGTCGGCCCAGCTCCTGGACGAAGGCCTTCAGCCGCAGGATGGCGGGCAGCAGCCGGGCGCTGCCCGACATGCGGCGGGTGGGGTCGGTGCTGGTGAACAGCACGACGGTGGCGCCGGTGGCGCGCAGCTCGGCGGCGCAGCGGCCGAGCTGCCGCTCGACGGTGGCGATGTCGCAGCCGGGGCGCAGCACGTCGTTGAGGCCGCCGGCCAGGGTGACCAGCTCGGCGCCCATCGCGGCGGCGGGGGCGAGCTGCTCGTCGTGGATCTGGCCGATGAGCTTGCCGCGGACGGCGAGGTTGGCGTATCGGAAGCCGGTGCCGTTCTCGGCGGCCAGCGCGGAGGCGACCCGGTCGGCCCAGCCCTGGTAGTGGCCGTCCGGCAGCAGGTCGTCGCACATGCCCTCGGTGAAGGAGTCTCCGACGGCGACGTAGCTGCGGTAGGGGGTGGGCACGGGCTGGCCTCCGCTCTCCTGGGCCGACCAAGGCGGTTCGACGATCCGACGATCGTACGTGCGCGCCCACCCTCGGCCGCCGCGGACCCCACCGCCCCGGCACAGCGGGCCCCGCCGCCCATCGCGGCGAGCGGGCGCGCGGCCGTCAGCCGGCCGCGACCGCCGCCTCCTCCTCCGGCTTCCGGGGCGTGAACCAGTGCTCCCGGACGGCGTCGGTGGGCCGCTGCTCGCCGAGGGCGGCCAGGCCCCACTCCCCCAGGGCCTCGACGACCGGCCGCAGTTCGCGGCCGCGCCCGGTCAGCTCGTAGACCATCGCGTTGGCGGGCCGTTCCAGCCGACGGCGGAGGACCAGCCCGTCGCCCTCCAGCTGCTTGAGCCGGGCGGCCAGGATGTCGGTGGAGACGCCGGGCAGGTCGGCGTGCAGGTCGGTGTAGCGGCGCGGGCCGCCGAGGAGCTCACGGACGATCAGGAGGCTCCAGCGCTCCCCCACCGCGTCCAGGGCGCGGGCGACGGCGCAGTACTGGTCGTAGCTTCGGCGTGACATGCGGATCAGCATAGCCAAGAGGTTGGACTTTCCAAGTACACACTTGGTAGAACAAAGCTGAAGCAGCGGAGCGGTGGTGACGGTCGGGAGGCCGCAGATGGAGTTTCGGCAGTCCAGCAAGCTGAATGACGTGTGCTACGAGATCCGGGGCCCGGTGGTCGACCAGGCCAACGCCCTGGAGGAGGCCGGGCACAGCGTGCTGCGGCTGAACACCGGCAACCCCGCCCCGTTCGGCTTCGAGGCGCCCGAGGAGATCATCCAGGACATCATCCGCAACCTGCCCGCGGCGCACGGCTACAGCGACTCGCGCGGCATCCTGCCGGCCCGTCGCGCGGTGGTGCAGTACTACCAGCAGCGCGGCGTGCAGGGCGTCACCGTCAACGACGTCTACCTCGGCAACGGCGTCTCCGAGCTGATCCAGATGGCCGTCACCGCACTGGTGGACGACGGCGACGAGGTGCTCGTGCCGATGCCCGACTACCCGCTCTGGACGGCCGCGGTCCGGCTGGCCGGCGGCAAGGCCGTGCACTACCTGTGCGACGAAGAGGCCGAGTGGTACCCGGACCTGGACGACATCGCCGCCAAGATCACCGCCCGCACCAGGGCGATCGTCGTCATCAACCCCAACAACCCCACCGGCGCGGTCTATCCGAAGGAACTGCTGGAGGGCATCCTCGACCTGGCCCGCCGCCACCACCTGATGGTGCTGGCCGACGAGATCTACGACAAGATCCTCTACGACGGCGCCGAGCACCACTGCCTGGCCGCGCTGGCCGACGACGTGCTGACGCTCACCTTCAACGGCCTCTCCAAGGCCTACCGGGTGGCCGGCTTCCGCAGCGGCTGGCTGGTGGTCTCCGGCCCCAAGCAGCACGCCACCGACTACCTGGAGGGCCTGACCATGCTCTCCGGCATGCGACTGTGCCCCAACGTGCCCGCCCAGTACGCCGTGCAGGCCGCGCTCGGCGGCCACCAGTCCATCAACGACCTGGTGCTGCCCGGCGGTCGGCTCACCGAGCAGCGCGACATCGCGGTCAAGGCGCTCAACGAGATCCCCGGCGTCAGCTGCGTCAAGCCCAAGGGCGCGCTGTACGCCTTCGCCCGGCTGGACCCGGCCGTGCACCGGATCGTCGACGACGAGCGGTTCGTGCTGGACCTGCTGTTGCGCGAGAAGATCCACGTCGTCCAGGGCACCGGCTTCAACTGGCCCCGCCCGGACCACTTCCGCTTCGTCACCCTGCCCCGGGCCGACGACCTGGAGACGGCCATCAACCGGATCGGCCGCTTCCTGGCGACGTACCGCCAGAGCTGACCACGTACGCTGGGCGGCCATGACCGTCCTGCGCTCCGTCGCCCTGTTCGCCCTCGCCGCCCTCGCCGAGATCGGCGGCTGCTGGCTGGTCTGGCAGAGCGTGCGCGAGTCGCGGCCGTGGTGGCTGGCCGGCGTCGGCGTGATCGTGCTCGGCGCGTACGGCTTCGTCGCGGCGCTGCAGCCGGCCAGCGACTTCGGCCGGGTGCTGGCCGCCTACGGCGGGGTGTTCGTGGCCGGCTCGCTGCTGTGGGGCATGGCGGTGGACGGCTTCCGGCCGACCCGCTACGACGTGCTGGGCTCGCTGATCTGCCTGGCCGGGGTCGGCGTGATCATGTACGGGCCCCGGCGCTGACGTGCACGGGCCCCGGCGCCGGACCTCCGGCGCCGGGGCTCCCCAGGGCCCGACGGGACTACCAGCCCCAGCCGCCGCCCTGACCGTCGTCGTCCTGGTTCGAGTCCCAGCCCTCGCCGACCTTGCGCAGGATCGTGTAGTTGTCGATCTGCGTGCCGTCCTCGGCGAGCGCGGTGACCTTCATGACCGACTTCTGACCCAGGTGCTTCGGGGTGACGTCGACCTTGATGAAGGAGTAGCCGGTGTAGCGCACCCGCGACCACTGGATGGTCTCGGGGGTCTTCACCCTGCCCTTGCTCCAGTAGTAGGTCTTGACCTCGTCCTGGTGGTTCTCGTGCCCCTCGTAGGTGTCCGGCACGTCGAACTTGTACAGGCTGCGGCCGGCCGCACCGGCGGTCACGTAGACCACGCCGTCCTTGGCCGGCTCGATGGTGGCGCCGCTCGGCACCTGCTTCGAGACCTTGTTGCCGAGGATCGCGTCGGTGCGCTCGTAGATGTGGTTGTGGCCGTTGATGACCAGGTCCACCCGGTACTTCTCGAACAGCGGCACCCAGGCCTCGCGGACACCGCCCTCGGAGGCGTGCGCGACGGTGGTGGAGAAGGCGCAGTGGTGGAAGAAGACCACGACGAAGTCGATGGTCTCGTCGTTGCGCAGGTCCTTGAGGGTGCGCTCCAGCCACTTGGTCTGCTTGTTCGCCGAGATGCCCAGGTTGGCCGGGATCTCGTAGGAGACGTCGTTGGCGTCCAGCGAGACGACCCCGACGTTCTTGTAGCGGAAGGTGTAGACACCGGGGACGGCGCGCGGGTCCGGGCCGTTGTTCGGCAGGAAGAAGCGGGCGTTCTCGCCGCCGTAGCCGTTCGGCGAGTACCAGGCCTCGATGTCGTGGTTGCCGTACGCGACCATCCACGGGATCTCGGCCGCGACCGTCTCGGTCTGCACCAGGAAGTCGTCCCAGGTCTTCGCGTTGAAGACGGACTTGTCCGGGTCGGTGCCGGAACCGGCCGGGTCGGCGTAGCAGATGTCGCCGGCGTGCAGGTGGAAGGCCGGGTTCTGGGCCTTGATGACGTGGTCGTTGCCGGCCGCGTGCGAGCTGACGCCCTGGTCGCCGAAGGCGGTGAAGGTGAACGGCTCGTACACCTTGCCCCAGCGGTGGTCGCGGGAGGGCGCGGTGCGGAAGGTGTGCAGGGTGGAGATCTGCTGCTGCGAGGCCGGGTCGAAGCCCTCGTGGCCGACACCGTAGTAGTAGGTGGTGTCGGGGCGCAGGTCCTCCAGCGCCACGTGCAGGTAGTACTGGTCCACCGGCCGGCCGGTGGGGGTCAGCGCCGGGGTGTGCAGGGCGCGGACCTCGGCCTGGACCTTGTGGCTCAGCTCCCACGGGGTCTTGCCGAAGCGCAGGAACGGCTTCTTGACCGGGGCCGGCACCTGCCAGGAGACGCGGAACTGAGTGTCCGGCTCCGGGCCGAACTGGAGGTGACGGCCGATCGGTGCGACCAGCGATCCGTCGATGCCGTCGGTCGTGCCACCGGTCAGCAGCTGCGGGCCGGCCGGGGCGGCGAAGGCCGTCCCACTGCCCAGCGCGCCGCCGACGGCGACGGCGCCCACGGTCACGGCACCGGCGCGCAGCATCCGGCGGCGGGAGAAACGGGCCCGCAGGTACTCGTGCTGCTCGGCCATGCTCATGCGGTCGGCAAGCTTGGCCGGCACGCCCATGTTGGGGATATCCATGCGCGGGACTCTTCCAGCGGCGCGTTGATCGCGCACGGACGCCGGGTGAACGGGTTGCAGCGTACCCCCCATTCGAACGCCAATGTTCGACCATGGTTCGGTAAAGGACGTGTCCGTACCGTCTCGACACCGCATCATGGCCCCCGTCCGCCCCTCGGCCTGAGGGTCCGTCGGGTGACGGCGGGGCCGCCCGCGCGGGTGGCCCGGGGTCAGCCGGAGGGCTCGTCCCACTGGTTGGCGGCCCGGTTGCCGGTGCCGTCGCAGGTGCGGCAGATCTCGTCCCGGTAGGCGTGCTTGGCGCCGGTCGCGTCCACCCGGTAGCGCACGTACACCCCGGTGCCGTCGCAGAGGAAGCAGTTGCCGCCCCCGCCGCCCACCTCGGTGGTGCCGGTGCCCTGGCAGGTCCGGCAGCTGAGCCCGGCGGTCCGGCCGGTGCCCGCGCAGATGCGGCAGACCGTCGTCATCGGCTTCCTCCCTCGCGCGCAGACGGCTCGGCGCCGCCCGGGACGGTCCGACGCCACCGGTCATGGTAGTGGTGATGGCCCCGGGACAGGCCTCATCCCAGGTGGATACGATCCGACGATCAGCCCGTAGTGCCGGGGCACCGTCTCACTCGGGCAGGCCCTCGCGCACCCGCCGGGAGACCGAGATCAGCTGGAGGTCGAGCAGCCCCGGCGGATCGGCGAGGCCGGGACCGCCCGCGCGCACCCAGGCGGCGATGTCGTCGATCATCTCGTCCATCAGCACGAAGCCCAGCCAGACCGGCCGGCCGCCCGCCGCCCGGCCCTCGGCGGAGGGGCCGACCACCACCACGTTGGACTGGGTGCACACGTCCAGGCAGGTGACCGCCCGGACCCGGCCCGCCGAGCCCACCGCCGTCCGCAGCCGCTCGTACTGGCCCGCGTGGTCCACCCCGGGGTGCTTCGCCTCGGTGCCACAGCAGCAACCCCGGCAGACCGTGACGGTCACCGGGGCGCCGGCGCCCCGCTTGCGGTCCCGGGCACCGTCGCGGTCTCGGCGGCTCATCGGTTCTCCTGACCCCTCCTGGTCGGCGGCGCACTGCGCACCGGCCTCCGCACTGTACCCGTCACCCCGCCGGCGCCCCGGCCGCGGGTCCCGCCGGATGGCCGGTTAGAGATACGGACCGGTAGATGTCGGCCACCGGGACGCCGCTCCCGGAGTGTCGCCGCCGGAATCTCGGCCCCGGGGTGTACATCGGGGGGTTCAGGCCGGGGGGCGGCGGATCGGGGGGTCCGATCGGGTTGCCGTCCCACGGCGTCGATCTCACGGCCCAGGGGGAATCCGTGGTCACCGAAACAGCACCGCCCAGACCCACGACCGGTCCGGTCTCGCTCTACGAGGGGAACAACATCGAGGAGCTCCGCCAGGTGGTCGGCGAGCGCCTGGCCCCGCACCGGCTCACGGTGCTGGGTGAACAGCGGCTCCCGGGCCGGTTCCGGTCCTTCCACGAGGGCCCGGTGGCGCTCTACGACCTCGGGTACGGGACACCGGTGTGCCTGCGGACCGGAGAGCTGCCGGACTTCTACAACGTCATCCTGCCGTACGCCGGGGGCGGCCGGGTCGTCGCCAACGGCACCGAGCTGGCGTCCGTGCTGTCCGTGGCCGGGCCGGGCGACCGGGTCACCATGGAGTGGGACGCCGCGGCCCTGAACGGGGCCCTGGCGATGTCCCGGCAGACGGTGGAACAGGCGCTCGCCGTCCGGCTGGGCGACCTGCCGCAGGATCAGCTGCGCTTCGCGCCGGTCCTCGACCCGGCCGACCCTGCCGTCCGGTCCTGGCTCGAACTGGCCGGGTCCTTCCGCGAGTTCGCCGTCTCGGCACTGGGCCGCCAGTCCCGCCTGGGCCTGCAGCACTTCGAGCAGCTGCTGGTCGAGGGCCTGCTGGACGCCCAACCCCACTCGCTGGGCCGGGAGACGGCCGACCGCGGCTCCGCGCTGCTGCCGAGCGCCCTGCGCCGGGCCACCGACTACTGCGCCGAACACCCCGACGAGGCGCTGTCCGTGTCCGACATCGCCCAGGCCGCCCGGGTCAGCCTGCGCACCCTGCGGGAGGGGTTCCGGCGCCATCTGGACACCACGCCGCTGGCCTACCTGCGGCGCGTACGGCTCGACCGCGCCCACCACGACCTGCTCGCCATCGCCGACGGCCGGGCCACCGGCACGGTGACCGAGGTGGCCTGTCGCTGGGGCTTCACCCATCTCGGGCGGTTCAGTGCGGACTACCGCCGCGTGTACGGGCAGTCGCCCTCGCAGACCCTCGGCCGCACCGCCTGACCGAGGGCCCGGCAGCCGGTGCGCCCCCTGTCGGGGAGGGGGCGCACCGGGCCACGGGGCCCGCTCGCCCCTTCCCCGCCCGCCCCGTGCCGCGCTTCCGCACCCCGGCGCCCCCGGTACCCGCCGCGCCCTCGGCCCGCAGCCGCCGCGCCCCGGCGGCCCCGCACCCGCCGCGCACCGCTACCCGACCGCCCGCGCCGCCGCCCGTCCCGCGGTACGGCCGGAGAACAGGCAGCCGCCCAGGAAGGTCCCCTCCAGCGAGCGGTACCCGTGCACGCCCCCGCCGCCGAACCCGGCCGCCTCGCCGGCCGCGTACACCCCGGGCAGCACCTCGCCGTCCGGCCGCAGCACCCGGGAGGACAGGTCGGTCTCCAGTCCGCCCAGCGACTTGCGGGTCAGGATGTTCAGCCGGACGGCGATCAGCGGGGCGGCGGCCGGGTCGAGGATGCGGTGCGGGGCGGCGGTGCGGATGAGCCGGTCGCCGAGGTGGCGGCGGGCACCGTGGATCGCGGTGACCTGGAGGTCCTTGGCGAAGGGGTTGACCACCTGCCGGTCGCGGTCCTCGACGGTGCGGCGCAGCCCGTCCGGGTCGATCAGCTGCTCGCCGGTCCTGGCGTTCATGCCCCGGGCGAGGTCGGCGAGGTTCCCGGCGACCACGAAGTCCGGCCCGTGCCGCAGGTGGCCGCGGACCGGCCCGGGGGCGCCGGGCAGCGCGCGCCCGAGCACGCCGCGCACCGACTTCCCGGTCAGGTCGGGGTTCTGCTCGGAGCCGGAGAGGGTGAACTCCTTCTCGACGATGCGCTGGTTGAGCACGAACCAGGTGTACTCGTACCCCGTGGACATGATGTGTTCGAGCGTCCCGAGGGTGTCGAAACCGGGGAACAGCGGGACGGGCAGCCGCTCGCCGCGCGCGTCCAGCCAGAGCGAGGAGGGGCCGGGCAGGATGCGGATGCCGTGCCGGGCCCAGATCGGGTCCCAGTTCTCGATGCCCTCGGTGTAGTGCCACATCCGGTCGCCGTTGATCAGGCTGGCCCCGGCCCGGCCGGCGACCTCCAGCATCAGTCCGTCCACGTGCGCGGGCACGCCGGAGAGCAGCCTGGCGGGCGGGGTGCCGAGCCGGGCCGGCCAGGCCCTGCGGACCAGGTCGTGGTTGCCGCCGATGCCGCCGGAGGTGACGACCACGGCCTGGGCGCGCAGTTCGAAGCTCCCGGCGACCTCGCGCGAGCTGGCCTCGCCCCGGCCCGCCGGGCTCGGCACCAGCACCTCGCCGGTGACGGTGTCGACGGCGCCCGCGGTGGCGGACAGCCCGGTGACCCGGTGCCGGAAGCGCAGGTCCACCAGGCCGCGCGCGGCGGCCGCCCGGACCCTGCGGACGAAGGGCGCCAGCAGCCCCGGCCCGGTGCCCCAGGTGATGTGGAAGCGCGGCACCGAGTTGCCGGGCCCGTCGGCGAGGAAACCCCCGCGCTCGGCCCAGCCGACCACCGGGAAGAACCGCACGCCCATGCCGTGCAGCCAGGAACGTTTCTCGCCCGCCGCGAAGTCCACGTACGCCTCGGCCCAGCGGCGCGGCCAGGCGTCCTCGGGCCGGTCGAAGCCGGCCGTGCCGAGCCAGTCCTGCCAGGCGAGGGCGTGCGAGTCGCGGATCCGCATCCGGCGCTGCTCGGGCGAGTCGACCAGGAAGAGGCCGCCGAAGGACCAGTGCGCCTGGCCGCCGAAGGAGGCCGCGGGTTCCTGGTCGAGCAGGATCACCTTCCGTCCCGCGTCGGCGAGTTCGGCGGTGGCGGCGAGGCCCGCGAGGCCCGCTCCGATGACGATGACGTCGGCGTCCAGGGCCATGCGCAGTCCTCCGTCGCGGCTCGCGGTGGCGGCGCGTCCGGGACGCGCCGTCGCTGTGCGCCCGATACTGCGGTCTGCGGCGAGGTCCGGTCAACCGGCGGGTGACAACCGCCGGGCCGAATTCCGCTCCGGGGCGTTTCGGAATTGCCGTCGACAGCCGCACGGCCCGCGGTCGGACGAATTGTGAAATGCCGTCCGGGGCCGCCTGACGGAATATCGGCAATTTCCGCGCACACCATGGACGCCCGGGAAACCTGGCAGTAACTTACCTGCGAGTAGCTGCGGCCCGGCTCGGCACGACCCCCACCCGTCGTTTCTCTCCCCCCAGGAGGAACCGTGCTCCGCCCTGCCCGGAAATCCCGGCACCTCCGGAATTCCACCGCACTCGCCGCCGTCGCCCTCGGCGCCGCGCTCGCACTCACCTCCACCGCCGCCCAGGCCGCCACCCCGGCACCGAAGCACTACGTGGCGCTCGGCGACTCCTACGCCGCGGGCGCCGGCGTGCCGGGCCAGTCGGCCGGCCTGTGCCTGCGCTCCGACCGCAACTACGGCCACCTGGTCGCCGCCGCCCTCAAGGCCGGCGCGTACACCGACGCCACCTGCTCCGCCGCCAAGATCAAGGCGATGACCCAGCCCCAGTACGACGCCTTCATCCGGGTCAACGACCCCCAGCTGGACTCGGTGACCGCCGACACCGACCTGGTCACCCTCGGGATCGGCGGCAACGACCTCGCGGCCAGCGACCTCGGCCTCGGCGAACTGGTCGCCACCTGCATCGCCGGCGCCGTCGTCAACCCGCTCGGCACGCCCTGCAAGGACGTCTACCACCACGGCTACTGGGACTGGAGCAGCATGTCCTGGCAGTACGGCACCGACGACCTGGCCGAGCGGATCCGCACCACCATCGCCCCGCAGCTGGCCGACACCCTCCGGCGGATCCACGCCAAGGCGCCGGGCGCCAGGGTGCTACTGGTCGGCTACCCGTCCGTGCTGCCCGCCGACGGCTCGACGTGCGTCCTGCGCCAGCCGGTGACCCCGGGCGACGTCGAGTACATGCACGGCGTGCTGGACAAGCTGAACGCCGCCCTGAAGTCCACCGCGGCCGCCAACGGCGCGACCTACGTGGACACCGCCACGCCGACCCTCGGGCACGACGTCTGCTCGGACGACCGCTGGATCGAGGGCGCGCTGCCCGGCTCGCCCGCCGTGCCGTTCCACCCGAACGCGACCGGCGAGCGGGTGATGGCGCAGGCGGTGCTCGCGGCGCTGAAGTAAGGCTGCCGCCACCCGCCCCGCCCGCCCCGCCCGTACGCCCGCCGGCCCGGGCCCGGAGAGCCCCGAGGGGCCGGTGACCAGACCCCGGTCACCGGCCCCTCGGTTCCGTGCGCGCTACTCGGACTTCGCGGAGGCGGCGGGCGCGGAGGCGGCGGGCGCGGAGGCGGCGGGCGCGGAGCCGGCGGCCAGCCCGGCCGACCACTTCTCCTCGACGTTGCCGAACTTCCAGTAGGCGATCGCCGCGGCCCAGGTGAGCACGAACAGCCCGACGATCGCGTAGCCGACGAAGTTGAGGTCGAGCCCGCCGACCCAGGCGATCGGGCCGCTGGTGATGTCCAGCTTCTCGCCGAGCAGGCCGATCAGCTCGATCGAGCCGATCACCAGCGCGACCAGCACCGACAGCCCGGTGACGGTCAGGTTGTAGTAGATCTTGCGGACCGGCTTGGAGAAGGCCCACTCGTACGCGAAGTTCATGAACGAGCCGTCGATGGTGTCCAGCAGGCTCATTCCGGCCGCGAACAGGATCGGCAGGGTGAGCAGCGCGTACCAGGGCAGCGAGAAGGCCGCCGCGCCGCCCGCCAGCACCAGCAGGGACACCTCGGTGGCGGTGTCGAAGCCCAGGCCGAACAGCAGGCCCACCGGGTACATGTGCCAGGGCTTGGTGACGGCCCTGGTGACCCGGCCGAGGATGCGGTTCATCAGTCCGCGCCGCTCCAACTGGCGCTCCAGCTCGGCCTCGTCGTAGTCGCCGTGGCGCATCCGGCGGAAGACCTTGAGGATGCCGTTGAAGGCGCCCAGGTTGATCAGGCCGAGCAGCAGCAGGAAGGTGCCGGAGACGGTGACGCCGATGAGGCCGGTCATCTCGTGCAGCGTCGAGTCGTCGGACTCCAGCTGGCCGGCCAGCGAGCGGATGCCGAAGGCCAGCAGCGCGCAGAGGCCGAAGACGATCGAGGAGTGCCCGAGCGAGAACCAGAAGCCGACCGACAGCGGACGCTTGCCCTGGCCCATCAGCTTGCGGGTGGTGTTGTCGATGGCGGCGATGTGGTCCGCGTCGAAGGCGTGCCGCATGCCGAGGGTGTAGGCGGTCAGGCCCATGCCCGCACCGAACACCTGGCCGCCGACGTCGTAGTGCTCGGGTTCCACCAGGGCGAGCAGCGTGAACCAGCCGATGACGTGCAGCGCGAGGATGAAGCCGCCCATTCCGGCCAGGCGGATCCACTCCTCACGGGTGAGCCGGTCGCGCCATCGGGGGGCGGTCATCGTCGTGTCCTTTCGGTCGGGCGGTCGAAGCTGGGCCATCTTTCCGCCTCGGTGCGCGCAGTTGCAAGTCATGCGCAATTACGGATTCGTCTCCCTTCGCCTCCACCCCCCTCCCGAAGATCGTCACGACTCGTACAGGGCTTCGTAACCTCCGGGGACTTTCACCGGGCGCTCTACGCGCGGATACTCCCGTTCTACGCGCGAAACCTGAGCGCTGCCCCCTCAACTCCCCACGGAGGAACGGCTCATGACGATCCGCATTCGAACCGCCGCCGCCCTGGCCGGAGCGGCGCTGCTCGCGGCCGGCCTCACCACCCCCGCCGCCACCGCCGCGCCCGCCACCCCCGCCGTCAAGGCCGCCGCGGTCAGCGCGACCCCGCACCGGGTGCTGTTCGACAACAGCAAGGCCGAGACCGCGGGCAACGCCGACTGGATCATCAGCACCAGCCAGCCCGACCCGCTCGCCCAGAACGCCAACCCCACCACCGAGAAGAGCTGGACCGGCGCGCTGTCCGCCTGGGGCGTCGCCCTCCAGAAGACCGGCCAGTACAGCCTGAAGACCCTCCCGGCCGGCTCCACCATCAGCTACGGCACCGGCGCCGCGCTCGACCTCGCCAACTTCGACACCTTCGTGATCCCGGAGCCCAACATCCGGTTCAGCGCGAGCGAGAAGACCGCGATCATGAAGTTCGTCCAGAACGGCGGCGGGCTCTTCCTGATCTCCGACCACGTCAACAGCGACCGCAACAACGACGGCTGGGACTCCCCGAAGATCATCAACGACCTGCTGACCAGCAACGGGGTGAACAACAACGACCCCTTCGGCTTCTCCGTCGACCTGCTCAACATCACCACCGACAACCCGCGCGCGGTCAACGACGCGACCGACCCGGTGCTGCACGGCTCCTTCGGTACCGTCACCGGCTCGATCCTGCGCAACGGCACCACCTTCACCCTCAAGCCCGCCGACAACCCGAACGTCAAGGGCCTGGTCTACCGGACCGGCTACAGCGGGAACACCGGCGCGTTCTTCGTCACCAGCACCTTCGGCTCCGGCCGGGTCGCGATCTGGGGCGACAGCTCCCCGATCGACGACGGCACCGGCCAGTCCGGCAACACCCTGTACAACGGCTGGGACGACCCGGCGGGCACCGACGCCGCCCTCGCCCTCAACGCCACCGCCTGGCTGAGCAAGGCCTGACCGGCCGCGCACCCCAGGGGGCGCCCCGCCTGTGGCGGCGGCGCCCCCGTCCCCCTTCGCCGGACCCCTCCCATCGGGCCAAGGACCCCTCCCATCGGGCCAAGGACCGCTCTCATCAGGCCAAGGGCCGCACCCTCCCCTACTGTCGAAGTACCGAACCGTCGCGACGCCGACGCCCGGGACCGATGGGAGCGGCCATGCCGTCCTACCCCTTCCACACCACCCGCGAGGACCTGCGCATCCCGCTGCCCGACGGCACACGGCTGGCCGCCCGGCTGTGGCGGCCGGTCGGCGGCGAGCCCGGCCCCGCGCTGCTGGAGTACTCCGGCGGCCGCCTCACCGACCGGACCGCCGCCGAGGACTCCCGCCGCCACCCCTGGTACGCGGGCCACGGCTACGCCGCCGTCCGGGTCGACACCCGCGGGCACGGCAACTCCGAGGGCACCCCCGGCGAGCCCGGCGGCGTGCAGGAGCTGGCCGACGGCACCGCCGTGGTCGACTGGCTCGCCCGCCGCCCCTGGTGCAACGGCCGGCTCGGCCTGCTCGGCGTCGGCACGGCCGGCACCACCGCCCTGCGCCTCGCCGCCCGGACCCCCGAGACCGTCGGCGCCGTCGTCACCGCCTGCCCCGAGGGCGGCCACCGGCTCGGCGGAGCCGTGCTCGCCGCCGACCTCCACGACCGGCTCACCGCGCTGGTCGCCGACGCCGCCCTGCCGCCGGACCCACGGCACGTCGGCGACGCCTGGCGGCCCGCCTGGCTCGCCCGGCTGGAGTCACTGCGGCCGCCCGTCGAGGACTGGCTCGCGGCCGGCGAGTCCACCGTCCCGGTGTCCGTCCCCGCCCTCGCGGTGGCCGGCTGGGGCGACCCGTCCTGCTCCTTCGTGCTGCGGCTGCTCGCCGAGTCCCCCACCGCGCGCGCCCTGATCGGCCCCTGGCCGCACGGCCTGCCCGAACCCGCCCTGCCCGACACCCTGCGCTGGTGGGACCACTGGCTGCGCGGCGTCGACACCGGCGCCCTCAAGGAACCCGCCCTGCGCAGCTGGCTCGGCACCCGCTGGACCGGTGACGAGGCCTGGCCCTCCCCCGACGTCCGCGAGATCCACTACGGCCTGGACGGGCCGCTGCGCACCGCCGGCACCGCCTCCGAGGACCGGTACGTCCGGGTCCGCTCCCCGCAGCACACCGGCCTCAACGCCGGCGCCTACGTCCCGCACGGCCGCCCCGCCGACCGGCCGCCGGACCAGCGCGAGGAGGACGGCCGCTCGGTCTGCTTCGACTCCCAGCCGCTGCCCGAACCGGTCGAGCTGCTCGGCGCCCCCACCGTACGGCTGCGGCTGCGCGAGGACGGCGTGCCCGCCCAGGTCGCGGTGCGGCTGTGCGCCGTCGGCCCGGACGGCACCTCCGAGCTGGTCACCCGGGGCGTCCTGGCCGCCGAGGGGCCGGACGCCGAGGTCGAACTCGCGGCCTGCGCCTGGACCTTCCCGGCCGGACACCGGCTGCGGCTCGCCCTCTCCTCGGTCTACTGGCCCTGGGTGTGGCCCCCGGCCGAGGACACCGGGTACGGCGTCGACCCGTCCCGCTCCACCCTGAGCCTGCCGGTGCGCCACCTCGCCGCCGACGTCGGCGCCCCGCCCGTCACCTTCGAGCCCCCGGAGCTGCCCGACCCCCTCGACGTCCACCTCACCGAACCGCTCACCGCCCGGCCCGAACACCTCACCGTGCACGACATCGGCCGCCACGAGTGGCGCACCGAGCTCTCCCCCGCGGGCGACGGCACCCGCACCCACCCCGACGGCCTGGTCCGCGACGAGCACACCGTCACCGCCTACCGCGTGCTCACCGGCGCCCCGCTCAGCGCCCAGGCCCGCACCGACCGCACCGTCCGGCTGGAGCGGCCTGACATCGGCTGGGACGTCACCGTCCAGACCCGCACCCAACTGCGCTGCGACGCCGGACACTTCATCAGCATCGTGCAACTGCGGGCGCTGGAGGCGGGCTCCGTGGTGTTCACCCGGGAATGGCAGCACCGGGTGCCCCGGGAGAGCTGATCAAAGATTTCCTTATGCGCTTGCCTAATATTTCGAACCTGGCTTATAAATGGCCCCCATGAAGACCACGAAGACCATGAAGACCGTCGGCCTGATCGGCGGCATGAGCTGGGAATCCACCGCCGAGTACTACCGCCTGCTGAACCGGCTCACCCGCGAGCGCCTCGGCGGACTGCACTCCGCCCGACTCGTGCTCTACTCCGTCGACTTCGCGCAGATCGAGCGGCTACAGGCGGCCGGCCGGTGGGAGGAGGCCGGCGAGGTCCTCGCCGACGCGGCCCGGTCACTGGAGGCGGCGGGCGCCGACCTGCTGCTGATCTGCACCAACACCATGCACAAGGTCGCCGACCAGGTCGCGGCGGCGGTCTCCGTCCCCCTGCTACACCTGGCCGACACCACGGCGGCGGCCGTCCGGGCGGCGGGCCTGCGACGGGTCGGGCTGCTCGGGACGGCCTTCACGATGGAACAGGACTTCTACCGCGGCCGGTTGGCGGCGGGCGGCCTGGACGTCCTGGTGCCGCGGGCGGACTCGCGCGCCCTGGTCCACCGGGTGATCTACGAGGAACTGTGCGTCGGACTGGTCCGCGAGGAGTCCCGGGCGGCGTACCGGCGGGTGATCGGGGAACTGGTGGCCGGGGGCGCGGAAGGGATCGTCCTCGGCTGCACCGAGATCGAACTGCTGGTCCGGCCGGAGGACAGCCCGGTACCCGTCTTCCCCACCACCCGGCTGCACGCCGAGGCGGCGGTCGACGCCGCCCTGGCCGGCCTCTGACGGGCCCGGACGATTCCTCGGCGACGACTACACCTTCATCGAGGGCGAGGTCACCCCGAACGCCGCCCTCGGCACCCAGGTCGCCCACTTCAACGACCCGGACGGCACCAACCTGGAGATCATCCGCCCCGAGGGCGGCTTCGCCAGTTAAGAGTTCGCGGCGGCGGGTTGTCGGGGCCGGCCACGCAGGGCCGCCCGGGCCCGGGCGACGCCGCCGGGGGTGGCGGGCGCGCCGGTGCCGACGGCAACGGCCCTCGTGCCGAGGCCCGCGCAGGCGCGACAGATGCCGGGCCGGGGCACCGGGTCGTGGCAACGGCCGCACTCGGCATACGGATTGGGCGGGGCTTCGGGGCGTTCCGGCGGCAGCTTGCGTTGCAGGCGGTCCCGGAGGATCGCCGCCGGGCAGTGCATCGGCTGCGGCAGCCCGGGGATCAGGGCCTGGGCCAACTCGGCCTCGCTGCAGCCCCGTTCCAGCCACTGCGCGACGAGCGGTGCCAGCGCCTGCGCCTCGGCGAGGCCGAGGCGCAGGCGGGGCTCGGGCCTGATCACCCGGAACAGGGTGGCCACGGCGGCCCGCGTCCGTTCATCCGGGAGGGTGGGTTCTTGTCCCGGGTCATTTACGGGAGGGGTGACAGCACCGCCGGAACTCCCTCCACCGGAGGCCGGGCGGGGGACAGTCGGTGCGGGCTGAGGGGTGTCGAAGACGTGGGCCTCGGAGCGGACGGTGCCGTCGGCCCTCCGGACCTTGTCGACCCGGTAGTACCCGGCGTCCTTCAGTTCTTTGAGCGCCCGCCGGACCGCGCCCCGCCCCTGCGGACTGCTGTCCGCCATCTGCCGCCCGTCCTCCCGCCACCCGTCGGGGCGGGAGAGCAGGTCGGCGAGGAGGCCACGAGCGGTGTAGCTGAGCCGACGGTCCTGCAACAGGCCGTTCGGAAGAACGGTGAACGCGCGCGTGTGCGCGTTACGATGAATCCGCATCTGGAGCTGTTCTCCTGGTGCCAGACCCCGGGGTGTTCCCGCACCGCCGGGGTCTCCTATGTTCGGTTGATGATGCGGAAAGTAGCACAGTAGCTACACAGAGTGCGAACGGTTCGCGCGCAAAGCCCTGCCCGCCGCACCAAGTACACCCCCACCTTCGGCGCGGGAAGTCGGCCCCACCGACTTCCCACGCCGAGCACAGCACTCAGGAATGGGCGCGTTCGATCGCCTCGAAGATGTCCGCATCGGTCTCCTGCTGCCACGACGGCAGATCGACCCAGTCGGCGACGTAGCCCGGCTTCGGATTCTCGATGTGCTTGTGGATCTGGGCGATCCAACACGTCGCGACGAAGCGGCCCTTCTGCTCCCGGGTCAGCTTGGACGTGTTGCCGCCGCTCACCAGAATGAAGTCACGGACCTGGCCGAACACGGCGGCGGCACACGCGCGCTCCCACTCGGGCGTGTCGTCCCACGGGGCGACATAGCCTGCCTTCGGCTCGCCCGGGTAGTGCTTCGACACGCCGGCGATCCACGCTTCGCGGAAGAATTGCCCGTCAGACGACATGCGTTGATCCCTCGTCAGGCGGCGCCATCAAGCGCCGAAATCTGCTGGTCCAGGGCTGAAGCCCCGGCGGTCGGCCACGAACGGAACGAGACGATTCCTGACCGCCTGCAACTTCCTGCTGATGTAGCCCGAGCCGGTCTGGTCCGCCAGCTCCAGAGCGGCGTGAGTGTAGTGACTCGCCTGGTCCAGATCACGGCACAGGGCGTCCCGGCCGCCCGCCGTGGGGCGTCGGCTGACGTGTGGCGAGGCGGTCAGGAGCACCGAGCGAGTCGATGCGGGCCGAGGAAATAGGACAGGGCGGCGTGCGACGGGCCGTCAGCGACCTCACCGTTCGTCAGAAGCCTCACGACCTCGCTTTCGGGTACCCACTCCACGCGGGTCGCCTCGGACACGTCCTCGGGCTCGCCGACCCGGGTGCAGCCGGTGACGTGGTAGACGTGGAAGTGGGCGTCGCCGATACCAGACATGGCGTCGTACTCGGTCAACAGCTCGACCCGACCGGGACGCCAGCCGGTCTCCTCCTCGACCTCGCGGACGATGGCCGCCGTCGGCTCCTCGCCGGGCTCGGCCCAACCGGCCGGCACCTCCCAGCCCCAGCGGCCGGTGATGAACCGGTGCCGGTAGAGGAGCAGGAACTCGCCGGCCTCGTTGGTGACGACGGCGGTGGTCGAGGAGCGGGGATAGCGGACGACGTGGTGGTCGATCCGGCCGACACCGGGGATGTCGACGTCATCGAGCCAGACCTCGACCCACGGGCTCCCGTAGACCTGCCGTCGCCCGAACACCTCCCACTCCACGAGCAGTTCCTCCCTCACACGCGCACCAATTGCGTTCCCGACTCTCTCACGCGCGCGGCGAGCTCCCGTACAGGCCTCTCGGCCGACCAGGGCGACAGGGACACCTGAAGCGCTCGGGCGCGCAGGACGATCGGTTGGATGATGCCGGCCCGCGCCAGGTCGAGGGCGGAGTGTGCCGTGACACTCGCGGCTTCGAAGTCGCCTTGGGCGAGCCGCACCTCGGCGAGGTCGAAGGTGAGGACGGCCCTCCCCTTGAGATCGGGCGGCCCGGCCGTTCTCGGCCGGGCCGCCCGAAGAACTGCTCACCCGAACTGGATCCGGTGGCGAGTTGGTCCCGGTGGCGTGGTACCTGTGATCACCGCGCCGTCCGACGGGGCGTCCCGGCCTACCGCCGGGGCCGACCAACGTCAACATTGTTTGCCCGAATGATCTGTGACCGGGCGAGTTCGGGGGTACGGTCCCGCATACAGGTTCAAGGCATTCACGAGATGGGGCCAGCGTGGCACCTCCGGACGGAATCAGTACCGGCCAGCGCATCGCCGCCTACGAAGATGTGAGAGGCCTGAGCCATCGGCAACTTGCTGATCGTGCTCACGTCTCGTACAGCCTGCTCACGAAGGTGGTGGCCGGGCACAAGCCGGCGACACCAGAGTTCGTGGCAGCGGTGGCCAGAGCCTTGGGAGTCGATCCAGGCGACCTTCAGCCGTTCTCGCACATTGACGGGGTGGCAGATGATCCGCTGGTCCCATTGATGGGGCCGATCCGTACGACCCTCGACCTGTACGACCTGCCTCCGCAGGAGGCCGTTCGGCCTCGTGCCCTACCTGCGCTCCGGGCGGCGGTCCGGCAGGCGAACGCGCTGGCCCAGGCCGCAAAGTACAGGCCGATGGTGGCGATGTTGCCAGGCCTCCTGGTCGAGCTGCACACGGCCGCGCACGAGTTCACCGGTGATCAGCAGCGGCAGGCATGGGGTCTGCTGGCGGAGGCCTACCGGTGCGGGCACTCGGTCGGGATCGCGATCGGGCTGAGCGACTTGTCCGCGACCGCGCCGGCCCGGATGGACTGGGCTGCGGAGCGGGCCGGGGACCAGGCGCCCGCGTTGCGGGCCGCCCGCGAGTACCTGCGGGTCACCGCTTACCTGCGCGTTGGCGACCTCGCGGCCTGCCGGCGCCTCCAGGAATCCGGCCGCGGACACCTGGAGGGCACCGACATCAAGACTCCAAGCGCACTGGTCACCACCGGGCAACTGCACCTCGGCTCGGCCGTGGTCGCCGCCCGCGCCCGACAGAAGGACCTGATGCAGCACCACCTGGACGAGGCCGAAAGAGTAGCCGCCCAGACCGGCGAGCGGCCGGACCTGTCGCTGCACTTCGGGCCCACCAACGTGCAGGTGCACCGGGTGATGACTTTGGTGGAGGCCGGCGAGCACGACCGGGCGGTGGCCGCCGCGAAGGGGCTGCGGTTCCCCACCGGATGGGCGCCAACCAGGATCGGGCATCACCACATCGACCTGGCCCGCGCCTACCGATGGATGGCCAGACCGGAGGCTGCACTCGACCAGCTCGACGCCGCGTACGCGGTCGCACCCGACCAGGTATCCCGGCACCCGCTCGCCCGCGAGACGGTGACCGCACTGTCACGCTCCGCTAGCCGCCGGAGTCTGCGGCTGTCAACCTGGATCACCCGAACGGGTATCTGACGACCTTTCACTTCTGGTGAAATTCAAGGACTTCCATCAGCGGCATCGTGGTGTTCAGCACCCCCGAGAGGCGAAGCCTCGGGGTGTGAGCCCGGTCAGGTCCGGGCTCACCAACACCACTGCCGCATCCCTTGGAGCCCGCGATGGCCGCCGCACCCCGCCCTTCGTGCCCTGCCCAGACGCCGCCCGGGCCGCGCAGATCCGCCGAGGATCGCCTACGACGGAACGCCCTGGCCGCCGCAGCGGCCGGCTGGGCAGAGTTCGCCCCGACCGCCGACCCCCGGGCCCGCCGGGCCTCGTGAGTTCGGAGACGGCTCTCTCTCCGCTTGCAGCACGCCCCGCCCCCGGTCGGGTGATCCGACCCCGATCGGCGGCAGGTCTGGCGTACGTCGTACTTCCTTGACATGCTCCCGCTCCGCCTCTTCGAGGTACCCCCATGCTCACGTCCCGTCGTCCTCGCATGTTCGTCGCGCGCCTCGACTCGCGGACCGAATCCACGCCGCTGGCCCGCTACTTGCTCCGGGCCTACCTGTCCGCGCTGCCTTCCGGCGACCGCTATCGCGATACCGCCGAACTGCTCCTCGGCGAGCTCTTCGCCAACGCCGTCCAGCACTCCGACGCCCCCGCCGACCAACACATCGAGGTCCGCTTCGCCCTCACTGGCTCCCGCCTGCGGCTGGAGGTGCACGACGCCGGAAGCGGCCACCCGTCGGTCCGTACCGCCGCGCCTGACGACGAGCACGGGCGCGGCCTCTACCTCGTGAACGAGCTCGCCGAGCGCTGGGGCTGTGCCTCCCGCCCGTGCGGCGTCGGCAAGTTCGCCTGGGCTCTCGTCGCCCCCACCACCGTCTGAAAGCCCGATTCCCCATGCACCTCGCCACCCTTGCCCGGCACACCCTCTCCCGCGGCGCCACCCCCGCCGCCACCTACGCCCTCCTCGCCCGCCTCGGCCACCGACCCCTGCCCGTCGCCCGCGCCGTCTGCCTCGCCCTCGACATCCCCCACACCGAGACCACCCGCCGCCTCGCCGACTGCTACGACGCCCTGCTCGCCGACCCCCGCCCCGACTCCGCGAGCGACACCGGCGAACTCCTCGAAGCCCTCGGCGTCTTCGACATCCCCAAGTCCCTCACCGACACCGAACTCGCCGTCGTCGAACACTTCCTGACCGCCGTCGACGCCATGGGCGGCATCCGCCCCGGCCACCGCCACGGCCTCAACCGCTGGTTCACCACCGGCAACCTCACCACCGCCTACCTCTCCCTCGCCGCCGCCCACCCCCTCCCCCGCACCGGAAACCCCGCCCTCTACTGGACCACCCTCGTCACCGCCGGCGAACTCCTCGCCACCACCCTCCCCTCCGACCGCCGCATCACCTACGCCCTCACCCACTGCCGCACCCGCGCAACCCGCCCGTAAGCGCGGGAAGTCGGCCCGGCCGACTTCCCGCGCAGGAGTGGCCCGTCGCCGCTTCGGCAAGGCCAAAGCGGCGACGGAGGGTGGGGCGAGTGCTGCTCGGCGGTGCTCTCGGCGGCCTGGCCAAGCTTGGCCAGGCCGCCGTTGCTCTTGCGGTTCCTGGAAGGGGCGGAAATCGAGTGGGGCGCAGCTGTTGCCGCTGTTCCGGCCTGCTCTCTTCGGGCGGCCCGGCCGTTCTCTGCCGGGCCGCCCGAAGAGAGCACCGCTTCCGGCCGAAGCCGTCCGGCGCGGGGTCTCGCCCGAGGGCGGCCTCGTCGGCTGATCCCCTCCTCCCCGGGCCGGATCCGTCAGCGGTGTGAGAATGCCGGGACGGGGAAGGCCAGCCAGGGGAGGGCGAGCATGCTGACCGAGTCGGTGTACCGGACCGAGGACGTGGAACCACGGGACCGCTTCGAGTACTGGCAGCACCAACTCGCCCGGCTGATAGCGCCGTTCGACGTCCACACCGAGCACCGGGCCGACTTCCGGTCCGAGGTGCACGTCCTGCCGCTCGGCGACCTGGCGCTCTGGACGATGGAGCACCCGCCGCTCGCCGCGAGCCGGTCAGCACGCTTGATCCGCTCGTCCACCGACCCCGAGCTGTACCTGTTCTCGCTTCCGTTCGGCGACACCGCCACCGCGGTCCGCTCCGACGGCCTCGGCGCCTACCGCCCGCACGACGTGGTCCTGCAGGACAGCGCCCGGCCCATCCTCCTCCGGGCGAGCACCGACGATCCGCGCCAGCGGTTCCGCGGGGGCTGGCTGACCGTACCCCGACAGGCGCTGCCGCTGTCGCCGGACCGGATCGGCACGCTCACGGCCCGCCGGATGCCCGGGGGCACGGGCGTGGGCGCCCTGCTCGTCCAGCTGCTCGCCGGCATCGCCGCCGACCCCGGCGCCTACCGGGCCGGCGACGCACCCCGGCTGGGCACCGTCGCCCTCGACCTGGTGTCGGCGCTGCTCGCCCACCACCTCGACGCCGAGGACGCCGTACCGCCGGAGAGCCGGCGCCGGGCCCTGGTCCAGCGGATCCGGGCCTTCATCCGCGCCCACTTGCACGAGCCGGACCTGGACCCCGGCGCGGTCGCCGCCGCGCACCACATCTCGGTCAGCTACCTGCACCGCCTCTTCGAGGGCGAGGAGGAGACCGTCGCCGCCTGGATCCGCCACCAGCGCCTCGAACGGGCCCGCCGCGACCTCGGCGACCCGGCCCTGGCCACCACGCCCGTCCACGTCATCGCGGCCCGCTGCGGGTTCCCCCGCGCCGCGGACTTCACCCGCGCCTTCCGCGGCGCGTACGGCCTGCCGCCCCGCGACTACCGCCACGGCGCCGTGACGGCCGGCGGTGGACTCTGAACCAAGCGGCAGTGGACCGCATGCTAACGACAACCGCCGGGCGGGATCGGCAAGCTGATGGTGCGTCCGACAGGGGGGATCGAGTGGCGGACGCGACCAACACCGACACCCTCGAAGGGGGACCATCCATGTCCAGCAACGGACTCCGCAGGACCCGGCGCTCCGCCGCCGCCGTCGGCGTCGCCGCCCTGGCGCTCACCCTGAGCGGCCTCGGCGGCGGCCAGGCCTTCGCCGACTCGCACGCCGGCCTCACGGCCTCGATCGAGATCAAGAACGACAACGGCAAGTGCCTGGAGATCACCAGCTCCTCCACGGCGAACGGCGCCAGGGCCCAGCAGTGGGACTGCAAGGGCCAGGCCGGCTCGAAGTGGCGGTGGCAGTCCGCGGGCAACGGCTACTGGAACCTCGTGAACGCCAACAGCGGCAAGTGCCTGGAGATCCAGAGCTCCTCCACCTCGAACGGCGCCGAGGCCCAGCAGTGGTCGTGCAACGGCCAGGACGGCGCGAAGTGGTGGACGGTGCAGGAACGGACGAACCGGTGGACGATCCGGAACCACAGCGGCAAGGTCCTGGAGATCACCAGCTCCTCCGACGCGAACGGGGCCAACGCCCAGCAGTGGGAGAACAAGGGCCAGTCCGGCGCGCTCTGGTACTGGTAACGAGCCGCCGGCCGCTCCCCGCCAGGCCTGCCGCCCGGCGGGTAGCGGCCCGGCCCGCTACGCGTGGTCGGCCAGCACCTCGGCGATCACGTGGCGGGCGATGGAGGTCATCCTCGGGTCGCTGTCCCGGTAGTAGGACACCTCCATCAGGGCGATGGACAGGGCCCAGCCGCGGGCGCGGTCCCAGGCCGCGTCGTCGGGGGCGGCGGCCGCGCGGAAGGCCGGGCGGGCAGCCGCGGGCAGCACGTACCAGGCGGGGATCAGGTCGACGGCCGGCTCGCCGAGGCCCGCGCAGCCGAAGTCGATGACGGCGGCGAGCCGGCCGTCCGGGCCCACCAGCATGTTGCCGGGCTGGAGGTCGCCGTGGAGCCAGACCGGGGGGCCGGTGGGCGCGGGGGCCTCCAGGGCGTGCTCCCAGGCGGCGGTCGCGGCGGCGGCGTCGACCAGGTCCGGCACGGCCGCGATCGCCCGCCTGGTCTGGGCGTCGCGCTCCGCCAGCGACTCGCTGCGGTAGGCGGCGGGCCCGTCGGCCGGGTCGATCCGGCGGATGGCGGTCACGAAGCCGGCCAAGTCCCCGGCCAGCAGAGCGGGTTCCGCGATCCGCCCGGTGACCGGGGTGGCGCCGTCGAGCCAGCGCAGCACCGACCAGGGCCAGGGGCAGCCGTCGACCGGCCCGCCCACGGCCAGCGGGACCGGCACCGGGACGGGCAGCCGCGGGGCCAGGTGCCGCAGCCAGCGGTCCTCCTTGGCGATCTCCTCGACCACCCCGGGGATCCGCGGGATGCGCACCACCAGCTCGGTACCCAGCCGGTACATCGCGTTGCTGGTCCCGGTCGGCGTCACCGGCTCGACCGGCAGGCCGGCCCACTCGGGGAAGTGCTCGGCGACCATCCGGCGCACCAGCGACTCGTCGATGTCCAGTTCGTCGGGGTGCAGCTTGCGGGAGGAGGCCATGGTGACCGACCCTGCCAGCCGCGCACCGGGCCCGGCAACCGAATTGGCGCCAGGGGCGCCCTACCCCCGGCGGACGGCGCCCGCGGCGATCAGTCCGGGCAGCTCCCGCATGTCGTCGAAGACCACGGTGCCCGGCCCGGCCAGCCGCTCCGCGGCCGTGACGCCGCCCGCGTAGCCGAGCGAGCGCATCCCGGCCGCGCGGGCGGCCTCCACGCCGGGCCGGCTGTCCTCGACCACCACGCAGGCGGCCGGGTCGACACCCATCGAGCGCGCGGCGTGCAGGAAGAGGTCGGGCGCGGGCTTGCCGCGTGCGACCTCGGTGGCACTGAAGATCCGCCCGGCGAAGTGGTCGTGGAGGCCGGTCCGGCCCAGGGTGTGGCGCATCTTCTCGTGGGTGCCGCTGGAGGCCACGCAGGTGGGCAGGGTGATCGCGGCCAGCGCCTCCGGCAGTCCGTCCACGGGGGTCAGCCCGGCGTCCACCGCCTCGGCGTGCAGTTCGTGGAAACGCCTGCCCCACACGGCCGCCACCTCCGCCCCGAGCCGCTCGGCGACCAGCGCGTTGTTGGCCGGCTCCGACCGCCCGACGAAGCGCTCGATCGCCTCCGCCTCGGTCAGCGGCCAGCCGTACTCCTCCCCCAGCCGCACCAGCACCCGGACGGCGATCACCTCGCTGTCCACCAGGACGCCGTCACAGTCGAATATCACCAGCTCGATGGGCTTGATCATCCGACCAGGATAGGGAGGCCGCCACGACAAGGGCCCGGCAGCCGTAGCCACCGGGCCCCTCACCTGTCCTGGTTCACCGGCCCGTCAGGAGCCGGTCCCGGCTCAGCCGGTCTGGACGGAGGTGTCGTCGATCACGAAGCTGGTCTGGAGCGAGGCGTCCTCGGTCCCGGCGAACTTCACCGTGACCGACTGGCCCGCGTAGGACGACAGGTCGAAGGTGCGCTGCTGGTAGCCCGCCGCGGCGTCCACGTTGGAGTAGGTCTTCAGCGTGGTGCCGTTGACCGACACGGTCAGCTTGTCGTACGCGGTGCTGCCCGACTCGGCGGTGTCGATGTGCAGCCAGAAGCTCAGCGTCGCCTTGCAGCCCGCCGGGATGGTCACCGTCTGCGACAGCGAGTCCGAGTGGGTGGAGCCGTAGCCGTTCAGCCACGCCTTCCAGGAGCCGCTGTGGGCCGCCTGGGAGGAGCTGCTGTCCACCACGCCGCTGGACGCCGTCCACGGCGTGGCCGTGCCGCTCTCGAAGCCCTCGTTGCCCAGCAGCTGCGCCGGGGTGCAGCCACCGCCACCGGTCGAGACGGCCCAGGTGAAGGCGGTGGAGGCCGACTTGCCCGCGGCGTCCGTCACGGTGACGGTCACGTTGGAGCTGCCGGCGGTGGAGACCGTACCGGCTATGACGCCGGTGGAGGAGTTGATGGACAGCCCGGCGGGCAGGCCGGTCGCCGCGTAGGACAGCGGGGCGGTGCCGCCGGAGGCGCTGATCTGGAGGTTGACCGAACCGCCCACGGTGGTGGACTGGTTGCCCGGGTTGGTGACGGTGACGGCGCCGCTGCCGGCCGGCTTGGTGAGCAGGCAGCCGGTCGTGTTGAGGTCGATGGCCCGGGTGGAGGAGTTCAGGCAGGTGGTGAACCAGTACGTCTCCTCGCCGTAGCTCTGGCCCTTGTAGGCCTTGGTGGTGCCGTCGGCGGCCACCTCGCACGGGTTGTTGAGGGTGCACATGGCGCCGTCGTCGTTGCCGGTGTTGTTGATGCCGATGATCCGCCCGCTGGCGGAGTCGACGATCGGCGAACCGGAGGTGCCGTGGGTGGTGTTGCAGCCGGAGCTGTAGCGCAGCGAGTCGTGCCAGGTCCACTCGTCCTCGCGCAGGGTCGGCACGAAGCCGTTCACGGAGCAGTTCCAGACCTGCTTCCAGTACGACGAGGGTATGTACATCGACGCGCCGTCGGTCGGGTGCGTGTCGCTGATGGTCAGCGCGGTGGCGCCGTACTTGGAGGTGATCGACCCGTAGGTGTCGGTGAGTTGGTAGAGCGCGACGTCGGTGCCGGTCATCGTCGCGTAGAGCACCTTGTCGGCCTGGACGGTGCCCAGGCTGTTGCCCGCACCGTCGAGCAGGGTACCGCTACGGCTGGCGGTGGCGTTCTGGATGACCTGGCCGGCCGAGGGCATGGTCGGCAGGCAGTGCCCGTTGGTGAGCATCAGCGCGCGGTCGCCGGCCACCGAGGTGGGGTAACGGACCAGCGAGGCCGAGCAGTTGCTCAGGGCGATGGTGGAGGTCAGGTCGGCCGCCTGAACGGCGTGCGCGGGGGCGGCCGCGAAGGCCAGCCCGCCCGCGACGACGGCGCTCGTACCGGCCACCGCGACAATCCTCTTGAACATGGCTCTCCTTGTGGGGGATCGCGGGGTGTACGACTGGTCGCCGACGCCCGCGCCGCACGAAAGTGCCATGGCCACTTCAAGCGGTCAAGGATTGTGACCGAACTCGCCACTCCCCATGGCCTGTTGTGCCACCCGGCGGCAACGACCCGTCCCGGTATGCCCGTTACGGGCCGGGGTTATGGCTGCGGGGCGGTGGCCACGCTCCCCGACTCGGTCTTGGCGGGGGTACCCTCGCCCTCCTTCGCGCCGAGGGTCATCGTCCAGGTCGTCCCGGTCGGCTTGAAGTCGTACTTCTCGGAGAACTTGACGGAACGGCAGTTCTGCCAGAACTGCTTCTCGTCGGAATCCCAGTCCTCCCCGGCGAGGTAGTAGAAGTCGTACGAGCCCGCCTTGACGCCCTCGATGAGGGCCTCTTTCCCCTTGGCCGCGTACACCGAGGCCACCGACGTGCCGTCCACCCCGATCGTGAAGACCACGTCCGTGGCGCTGTTGTTCCTGACCTCCAAGGTGCCCTTGCCGTTGCTCCCGCCGTCACGGACCAGGGTGCCGTTCTCCAGCACACGCGGCGTCGGCTGCGGCTTGGGCAGCTGCGGGACGGTGAAGGCGGCCTGCTGGCCGGCCGTCGCCAGCTTGGCGAGCGCGGCGGGGATCGCCACCACCCCCTGGCCGCCGCCGAGCTGCGCCCGGATGACGCCGACCGTGCAGTACCTCTTGAGGTTGAGGTCGGTGCGGATCGTCAGCGCCTCGGAGGAGAGCGCGTTCAGACCGGCCACGAGCTCGGTGCGCGCCGCGTCGGCCCCGTCCGGTGCGGCGGCGGCCTTCAGGTTCCGGACGGCGCGGTCGGCGTTGGACTCGGTGACGGCGAGCGCGGTCTCGACCTCCTTCATCGTCGTCGCCGCGGCCACCTTCGCCAGCCCGGCACCGACCGGCTCCAAGGACTGGGCGAGCGTCGTACCGAACGGCGTCGCCGAAGCGCTCGGCACCGCCGCCGACGAAGCGCTCGGCGCCGCCACCCCTCCGCCCCCGCCGGAACACGCCGCCAGCAGCAGCACCCCACCGACCGCCAGGACAGCCCTACCCCTGAACTCCACGACCCCACCCCACCGTCATCCCAGCGCGCACTCCCCGTACGCGTCAGGCGACATGCTGTCGAGCACGAACCACCCCGGTCAACCCGATTCGGACGGCCACCCGAAGGGGCCGCCCCCAGGGCCGTTCACGGAGGTCAACTACGATCGGGCCCGTGCTCAGTCTCACCGGACTCCCGCTCCAGATCATCACCTCCCTCCTCGCGATAGCCGTCTTCGCCGCCACCATGTGGCTGTGGCCGCGGCTCGGCGGGAAGGGCTGGAAGGCGTGGCTGGGCCGGATCGGCGCGTTCCTGGCCACCCAGGTGTCGGTGCTGGCCGCGATGGGTCTGATCGCCAACAGCTACTTCGGCTTCTACAGCTCCTGGACGGACCTGCTGGGCACCAGCGGCGGGCTCGGCACGGTGGTCGACCACCAGCCCAACGCCTCCGGGGTGGCCGTCACCGGTGAGCAGAAGTTCTACTCCGCGCAGGGCTCGGACCCGGAGCGCTCCGGCCAGATCCAGAAGGTCGACGTCCGGGGGGCCGGCAGCGGGCTGACCACCGAGGCGTACGTCTACCTGCCGCCGCAGTACTTCCAGCCGGACTACGCCAAGCAGCGCTTCCCGATGGCCCTGGTGCTCACCGGATACCCGGGCACCCCGGAGAAGCTGATCTCGCTGATGCAGTACCCGGCGTCGACGCTGGACGCGATAGAGCGGAAGAAGCTGCCGCCGACCGTCCTGGTGATGACCCGCCCCACCCTGGTCGGCGACCGGGACACCGAGTGCGTGGACGTGCCGAACGGCCCCCAGGTGGAGACCTTCTTCACCTCCGACCTGCCCAAGGCCCTCGCCACCACCTACCGGATCGGCACCGACCCGGCCAACCGGGCGGTGATCGGCAACTCCACCGGCGGCTACTGCGCGCTCAAGTTCGCGCTGCGCAAGCCCGACTCCTACCGCGCGGCGGTCGCGCTCTCCGGCTACTACAGCGCCGCCCACGACCCGACCACCGGTGACCTGTTCGGCGGCAGCGCCCAGCTGAAGCAGGAGAACGACCTGCTGTGGCGGCTGAAGAACCAGCCCGCGGCCCCCGTCTCGCTGCTGCTGACCACCGCGTACGACGAGAACAACTACGACGAGACCAAGGCCATGGTCGCCGCCTTCAAGGCCCCCACCAAGGTGTCCACCATCACCCTGGACACCGCCGGCCACAACTTCCACACCTGGACCCGGGAGATCCCCCCGGCCCTGGAGTGGCTGGGCAAGCACCTCACCATGCCGCCGTCCGCCTGACGTTCCGGATCACACGCGTCTCACAGCCCCGTCTCACGGTTCTCTCAGCAGCGCCACGCACCGTATGGCGCATGACCACGAGCAGCTACTCCCCTCCGGCCGGCGAACCGTGGCCCGAGGCCGCGGACCACCCGCCGCCGGAGGTGCCGGCCCCGGTCCGGCCGGGCCCGGCACCGCTCTTCCCCGAGCAGCCCCTGCCGGCCGCCGGCCCCAAGGGCCCGGCCTCCTGGTCCGGCCGGCTGCGCACCCTCCCCGCCCGCGCGTGGCGCGGGCGCGCGGACGACCCGCGCTGGGTGCGCCCGGCCCTGCTCGCGCTGCTGGCCGCGACCGCCGTCCTCTACCTGTGGGGCCTGAGCGCCTCCGGCTGGGCCAACTCCTTCTACTCGGCCGCCGTGCAGGCCGGCTCCCGGAGCTGGAAGGCTTTCTTCTTCGGCTCCTCGGACGCGGCGAACTTCATCACCGTCGACAAGCCCCCGGCCGCGCTGTGGCCGATGGCGCTGTCGGCGCGGGTCTTCGGCCTCTCCTCCTGGTCGGTCCTCGCCCCGCAGGCACTGATGGGCGCGGCCACCGTCGGCGTGCTGTACGCGACGGTGCGCCGCCGCTTCTCCCCGCTGGGCGGCCTGCTGGCGGGCGCCGCGCTGGCGCTCACCCCGGTCGCGGCGCTGATGTTCCGCTTCAACAACCCGGACGCGCTGCTGGTGCTGCTGCTGACGCTGGCCGCGTACGGGCTGGTGCGGGCAATCGAGGCGGCGGGCACCCGGTGGCTGGTCCTCACCGGGGTGATGTTCGGCCTCGCCTTCCTCACCAAGACCCTGGCGGCCTTCCTGGTGCTGCCCGCCTTCGCGGTGACCTACCTGGTCGCGGCGCCCACCGGGTTCGGGCGGCGGGTGCGCCAGAGCCTGCTCGCGGGCGCGGCACTGCTGGTCTCGGGCGGCTGGTGGGTGGCGGTCGTCGAGCTGATGCCCGCCTCGGCCCGCCCGTACATCGGCGGCTCGCAGGACAACAGCTTCCTCTCGCTCACCTTCGGCTACAACGGCCTCGGCCGGGTCGACGGCAACGAGCGCGGCAGTGTGGGCGGCGGCGGCCGGATGCCGGCCGGGCTGGACCTGCCGGGCGGCGCCACGGCGCACGGCGGCGGCCGCGGCTGGGGCGAGACCGGGCTGACCCGGATGTTCGGCACCGACATCGGCGGGCAGATCGCCTGGCTGCTGCCGGCCGCGCTGATCCTGCTGGCCGTCGGCCTCTGGGCGACCCGCCGCCACGCCCGCACCGACACCGCCCGCGCGGCCTTCCTGGTCTGGGGCGGCTGGCTGCTGTCCACCGCGCTGATCTTCAGCTTCATGTCCGGGATCTTCCACCAGTACTACACGGTGGCGCTGGCCCCGGCCGTCGCGGCGCTGGTCGGCATGGGCGTGGACGGGCTGTGGCGGGCCCGGCACCGGCTGCCCTGGGCGCTGGTGCTGGCCGGGACGCTCGCGGTGACGTCGGTCTGGGCGTTCGTGCTGCTCGGCCGCAGCCCGGGCTTCCTGCCGTGGCTGCGGTGGGCGGTGCTGATCGGCGGTCTGGTGGCGGCGGCCGCGCTGGTCGTCGGGCAGATGGCCGGACGGGCCTCGGGTCGGACCGGCGCGCGGATCGCCTCGGTGGCGGGCCTGGTGGGCGTGGCGGCGGCGCTCGGCGGACCGGCGGCGTACGCGGTGGACACCGTGAACACCCCGCACACCGGCTCGATCGTGACCGCGGGGCCGGGCGTGGACGGCGCGTCCGGGCCCGGCGGCATGGGGCGCAGGGGCGGCAACGGCGCGAAGGGATTCCCGGGCGGCGGCAACGGGCGCGGGTTCGGCCAGGGCGGTCAGGCGGGTCAGAACGGCCAGGGCGGCCAGGGCGGCCAGCCGGGCTTCCCGGGTGCCCGGGGCTTCCCCGGCGGGCAGGGCTTCGGCGGCGCCCAGGGCTTCGGCGGCGGCGGTACGGGCTCCGAGCACGCCAACGGCCGCCACGAGCGCGGCACCGGCGGCACCGGCACCGGCACCGACGGCGTCCCCGGCCTGCCGGACACCGAGGCCTCGGGCGGCCTCACCGGCGGCACGGCCGGCGGCCCGCCGCCCGGCGGTATGGGCGGGCTGCTCGACGGCCCCAAGGTGACCGGCGAGGTCGCCGCCATGCTCGAGGAGAACGCCGACCACTACACCTGGGCGGCCGCCACGGTCGGCTCGCAGACCGCCGCCGGCTACCAACTCGCCACCGGCGAACCGGTGATGGCCCTCGGCGGCTTCAACGGCACCGACCCCTCGCTGACCCTGGCCGGCTTCCGGCAGTACGTCCAGGACGGGAAGGTGCACTGGTTCATCGGCGCGGGCGGCTCCCGCCGCGGCTTCGGCGGCGCGGGCGGCGACGAGGGCGGGCAGCAGAGCGAGTCCGCCCAGATCGAGTCCTGGGTGACGGCGCACTACACGGCGAAGACCATCGGCTCCACCACCTTCTACGACCTGACGGCCCCCACCTCCTGAGCCCGAATCCCCGAGGGGGCGTGCCGCGTTCGCGCGGCACGCCCCCTTTCCCGTCCGGCCCCCTGTTCCTCTCCCGCCCCGGTTCCTCAGTCGGACGGGCAGTGCGTCCCGGCCGCCGGCAGCCGGCCGTCCACCAGGTAGGCGGCCACCGCGTCCCGGACACATCCGCTCTTGTCGTACCCGGTGTGCCCGTCGCCGTCCCGGGTGAGCAGCACCCCGTGCTCCAGCCCGCCGGCGAGCCGCTGCGCCCAGGCGTACGGGGTGACCGGGTCGCCGGTGGAGCCGATCACCAGGATCGGGGCGCTGCCCGCCGCCCGGATCGGCCGCGGCGGCTCGGGACTGCGGAAGGGCCAGGCGCGGCAGTCCGGGTCGAGCAGGGTGCCCACCGGGTCGTGGCCGCTGACCAGCGGGGCGCGGGCGGCGAGTTCGGCGAGGGCCGGGCGCAGTTCCGCGTCGGTGGGCGGGGGCGGGCCGTCCGCGCAGGAGATGGCGGCGTAGGCGTCGGCCGGGGTCCGGTAGCGGCCGTCCTCGTCGCGGTGGTCGGCGCCGTCGGCGAGGGCGAGCAGGCCCTCGGCCTCGCCCCGGGTGACGGCCGGTCCGAGGGCCTCGCGCAGCCGGGGCCAGGAGCGGTGGCCGTCGGAGAGCACGTCCAGGGCGGCGTCCCAGCCGAGCGCGGCGGTGAGCGCGCGGCCGTCGGCGGCGCGCAGCGGGTGGTCGCGCAGCCCGTCGAGGAAGCGGGCGAGGCGCTGCGGGGCGGCGGCGGGGTCGGCGCCGAGCGGGCAGGCCGCTCCGTCGTCGGTGGCGCAGGCGGCGGCGAAGGCCCGGAGCCCGGTCTCGGCGGCGGCGGCCTGTTCGGTGCCGAGCCGCGCGGCGGGGGCGCCGTGGTCGACGGCGCCGTCGAGGACGAGCCGGCCGGTGCGGTCGGGGAACTGCTCGGCGTAGGCGGCGCCGAGGTGGGTACCGTAGGAGAAGCCGAGGAAGTCCAGCCTGCGTTCGCCGAGGGCGCCGCGCAGGACGTCGAGGTCGCGGGCGGTGTCGCGGGTGCCGAGGTGCGGGAGCAGGTCGGCGTGCCGGGCGCGGCAGGCCTCGGCGAGGACCCGGCCGTGGTCGTAGGCCGGGTCGTCGGTGGCGTCCCACTGGTCGCGGGTGCGGTCGTCCAGGCAGTGGACCGGGGTGGTGTCCCCGGCGCCGCGCGGGTCGAAGCCGACCAGGTCGTACCGGTCGTGCAGCGGCCCCTGGTAGCCCTTCCAGCCCCAACGGACCATGTCGACACCGGAGTTGCCGGGGCCGCCGGGGTTGAGCAGCAGGGCGCCGAGCCGGTGCGCGCGGTCGGCGGCGGGCACCATGGCGAGGGCGACGTCGACGGTGGGCCCGCCCGGGTCGGCGTAGTCCAGCGGGACCTTGAGGGTGGCGCACCGCACGGCGGCCCGGTCCGGGTCGTCGCCGTCCTCGCCGGGGCAGCGCCGCCAGTCGATCCGCTGGTCGTAGAGCGCGCGCAGGGCGGGCGCGGCGGTGGCGGCGACCCGCTCGGCCAGCGGCGGCCGGTCGGGCGGGGCGGGGGCGCTGCCCGTGCAGCCGCTCGGCAGCGCGAGGGCGAGGGCGGCGGCGAGGGCGGGCAGGGTACGCCCGGGCGGGCGGGGAAGCCGGGGGATCATCGGGGCCACCGCCCACAAGTACCACCCGGCACGCGCCCCGCGCACACCGCACCCGCCCCCGGCTTCACGGGATTAACGTTTCGTCAGCCGCCGCACTGCTGAAGCATGGCCTTCTTGTCGGCCTCGGAGACGGGCAGCTGGTACTTCAGCGAGACCTGGGCGAAGCGCACCGCGTAGGAGCAGCGGATCTCGGTGTTGGCGGGCAGCCAGGTGGCCGGGCCGGAGTCGCCCTTGGAGGCGTTCTGCGAGCCGTCGGCGGGGATCAGGTTGAGCGGGTCGTTGGCGATCTGGACGCGCTTGGCCTTGTCCCACTTACTGGCGCCCATCTGCCAGTCGTAGGACAGCGGCATCACGTGGTCGATCTGGATCTTGGAGGCCTGCTGCTTGGTCCACTGGACGCTCTTGCCGGTGTACGGGTCCCAGATGGTCATCGCGGTGACGGTGCAGTCCGAGCCGTCCTTGTGCTCGACGCCGGTGCCGTCCCGGGCGAGCAGGTCGTTGCGGGTGTCGCACTTGTTGCCGCCGAACGGGACGCCGTCGACGTTGTCCGTCCAGGCGGGGCCGAACTCGTTGCGGTCGTAGCCGTCCTTGGTGCCGGCGGCGGCGGTGGCGACCTTGGCGATGACGTCCCGGCCGGCCTTCTGCTCCTCGGGGGTGGTCAGCGGCGCCAGGCCGGGCTTGGTGCCGTCCGGGTTCTGCAGCGGGCTGGTGCCGGTGGCTCCGGTGGCGGGGGCGGCGGTGCCGCCGTCGGCCTTGGGGCCGGTCGGCTTGTGGTCGCGGCCGCCGATCAACCATCCGACCAGCGCGAGCGCGCATATCAGGAACACGGTGGCGGCGGACAGCGTGGAGCGGCGGGCGGGCACGGAGAACTCCCGGGATCAGGGGCGGGGTGACGGCGAACCAGCAGATCAGCCGCCCCGAGAGCAGGTCAAGCCGACGCCACGCGGCGGCCCGGAGCATGTCGAAGCTCACACTCGCTCACACCGCCCTCCCCGCGAGGGCGTCCGGCCACCGGACGCGGCGGCGCCCCCTCGGCCCCGCCGTGCACGCCCCGGTCCCGACCGGGCAGGCTGACCCCATGCAGACACCACCGACACCCGCCGGGCGGGGCCCGGTCGCCGCCCTGGTCCTCGCCGCCGGGGGCGGGAGCCGCCTCGGCGGGCGCCCCAAGGCACTGCTGCGGTACGGGGGCCGGCCGCTGGTGGAGCACGCGGCGGCGGTGGTCCGGGCCGGCGGCTGCGCGGACGTCACGGTGGTGCTGGGCGCGCAGGGCGACCGGGTACGGGCCACCGCGCACCTGCCGGGCTGCCGGCTGGTCGGCAATCCGGACTGGAAGCAGGGCATGGGCACCTCGCTGCGGGCCGGCCTGGCCGCGCTGCCGCCGCACGCCTCGGCGGCGCTGGTGATGCTGGTGGACACCCCGGGCGTCACCCCGGCCGCGGTGGCCCGGCTGCTGGCCGCCCACCGGGCGGGCGCCGACCTGGCCGCCGCGTCCTACGGCGGGCGGCGCGGGCACCCGGTGCTGATCGGCGCCCGGCACTTCGCGGAGGCGGCGGCGGGCGCCCGGGGCGACGCCGGGGCCCGCGCCCTGCTGACGGCGCACGCGGCGGAGCTCGTCCTGGTCGAGTGCGCCGACGTCGCCGTCCCCGACGACCTCGACACCCCCGCCGACCTGGCCCGCTGGTCCGCGGGATGAACGTCCAGGTCCGACCCGCCGGGCATCCCCCTCCGGAAGGATTCGGCCCCTACCCAGGTGGCCAGGAGCCCCTGATCCGTCCCTGAGGATTGCCCCATTCCGCGCCCGGCGCCGGACATTTCGGGGAGCATGGGAATCGTCCCACCCACCCGACACCGACGGACGGAGCCCGCGATGGCCGGACTGCCCGACGACTTCACCGGACACGACCCCACGCGGCCGGGGCCGGGTGGTGGCGCCCGGGCCATCCGCTGCCCCGCCTGCCGCCGCGAACACCTCTACGAACCGCCGTCCCTGCCCTGCCCGTGCGGGGCCTCGCTCAAGGTGCCGCTGCTGCGCGGCGGGGTGCCGGTGCAGGTGCGCTTCCGCTCCTGGGAGGACTCCTGGCTGAGCATGCGCTGCCCGCACTGCGGCCGCTCCGACCAGTGGCCGCAGCCCGAGTTCACCTGCAACTGCGGCGCCACCGTCCGGCTGCCGGTCGACCGCACCACCCGGCTGGGCACCGGCACCGCCGCCCCGCTCGCCGCCCCCGGCCCGCAGGCCGCCCGCCCGTACCCGGCCCATCCGGTGAACGTGCCCACCCCGGCCCCGCCCGCGCCGCCCGCGGCCGGCCGTTCCCGCCCGTTCCGCCACCGCACGCCGTTCCGCCCGCACCCGGTGCGTACCTCGCAGGACGCGGTGTTCACCGCCGCCCGCTACCTGGAGTGGCTCGGCTTCGACGACCTGGAGCTGACCGAGGCCCAGGAGCGCGACGGGGTCACCCTGCTGGGCAGCCGGATGGTCGCCCAGGTGGACACCTGGACCGAGCCCGCCGACGTGAAGTCGGTCGAGTGCCTGTGGCTGCAGACCCTGCACGCCGAGGAGATGGCCGCCGCGATGTTCACCCTCGCGGGTTATTCGCACCAGGCCACCGTGCGCGGCGAACAGCTGCTGGTCGCCCTGTTCAGCCTGGACCTGGCGGGTGTGCCGCAGCCCGCGAACGGCGCCGCCGAGGCCCTGATGGAGACCGGCTGGACCTCCTGACCCACCGGCTGACCCACCGGGCCGCCCGGTGGGCGGCCCGCTTCCCTCTCCTCCGCGTCTCCTCCCGTGCGCACCCCTAGATCATTTCTCCTCCAAAAGCAACAACCTTCGCTCGTGATCTGGTGCACAAGCTCACCCCCGTGTTGAATTGCGGCCACAGCGCGGGCCTTTCGCCCTGTCGTCGTCATGCGCACGGGTCGTGGCGGCAGGGCCTCAGGGGCGGGTCCGCGCCCTTGCCGGATGGCGCACACAAGGAGGTGGCGTTGTCGGAGCACGGATGGGACCCGAGCGGCCCGGAGGGGCGGGGGCGGGCGGCAGCGGAGGAGCCGGGTGACACCGTGTGGCGGCTGAGGTCCCGGGGGTGCTGGCAGGAGGCCGCCGAACTGCTGCGACCGGCCGCCGAGCACGACCCGGCCGCGGCCCTGGGGCGGGCCGAACTCCTCATCGAGCAGTGCCTGTTCACCGCCGCGAACTGGACCCAGGCGGAGCAGGCGCTGCGCCTGGCGGAGGCGCTGGCCTCCGGCACCGAACAGCGCGCGGGCGCCGCCTGCGCCCGCGGCTTCCTCGCGTACGTGGCGAGCGTGCTCGGCCCGCGGGACCGGCTGGACGAGGCACAGGCGGCGCTCGGCCGCACCTCGGCCCTGCTGCCGCCGGACGCCCCGGGCCGCCCGCTGCTGGACTTCCGGCGCGGGCTGGTCGCCGAGAACCTGCTGCGGGACCGCAGCGCAGCCTGGATCGCCTACCGCCGGGCGCACGACGGCGCCGGCGAGCGCGGGGACGAGCTGCTGCGCTCGTACACCTGGCGACACCTGGCCGCACTGGCGCTCTCCCGCGGGGACCGGGGGAACGCCCGGGAGGGCTTCGACGCCTCCCTGCGGCTGCGCGAGCAACTCGGCTTCACGGTGGGGGTGGCGCCGGCGCTCGCCGCGCTCGCCGAGGTGTCCGAGCCGCCCGAGGCCGCGCGGCTGCGGGCCGAGGCGGCCCGACTGGTGGCCGCCCTGGGCGGAGTGCCGGTCTGGCTCGCGCGCCAGCTGGGGCCCCGCCGTACGCCGGGGGCTCCCACGGACGGGCGCATCACGAGCGAGACCGGGGGGACAATCAGCTAAGGTGAGGCTAACCTGGCCGGGGGGAGCAGTACCCCGGCCAGGTCGCCTTGCCGTTCCCCGGGCACCGCCATGCCCCGGTCCGGCCGCGTCCGGCGCACCACCGCCGCCGGGCACCGCCGGGCGGACCATCGGCGCCCCGGTCGACCCGATGGGGCCGCCCATGACCGCGAGCACCCGGCCCGGCCCCACGCCGCGCGCCCCCCGCACCACCGGCTCGCGCACCCCCGTCCCCGCTCCCGCGCCCACCACCCCGGGCGCGCCCTCGTACCACCGGCTGTCCGGACTCACCCCCATCCTGACGGTGCGCTGCGCCCGGCCCCGGCGCGGCGACGGCTGGCTGACCGCCGCCGACCTCGCCGTCCGCCCCGAGGCGGTGCGCGAGCTGATCGCCCACGACGCCCGGCAGGGCCTCGCCCGCTACGGGCGGCCGCTGCGCCCGGACGTCGCGGCCGGCTTCGGGCTGCACCGCTTCGTCTGGCCGGTCTCGCTGCTGTTCACTCTGCCGTGGTTCCTGGAGCGGCGCGTCCCGCTGCTCACGCCCGGGGACGTCGCACTGCGCCGGCACCCCGACGCGGTCGAACTGACCGTCCGCCCGGCGGAGTTCACCTGCCTGCCGGAGGATCCGGCGGCCGGCGCGGGCCAGGCCGGGGCGGTGCCGGACGAGTCGGCGCTGGCCGCCGCGCTGCGGTCCGCACTGGGCGCCTTCCTGACCCCGGTGCTCACCGCCTTCGGCCCGGAGGCGCGGCGCGGACCCCGGGTGCTGTGGGCGATGGCCACCGACGCGGTGGTGGAGGGGCTCTGCTACGCGGGCGGGCTGCTCGGGGAGCCGGAGCGGGCGCGCGCCGAACTGTCCGCGCTGCTGGCGCCCGGCGAGCCCCTCGACCCCGCGCACACGCCGGGCGCGGGTGACCGGCCCGCGCCCGCTCCGGCCCCCTTCACCCCGGGCGCCGGTTTCGCGTCCCCGGCACCCGGGGAGGGCGGCGCCCCGGGCCCGGAGCGGTCCCGGGCCAGCTGCTGCCTCGTCTACACCGCGGATCCGCAGGACATGTGTGCCGGCTGCCCTCGCGTCACGCGGCGTTGACGAAAACCTGTCCGATATCAGGTTCGAAAAGCCCGTCATTCCAGGAACAATCCGCCGCGCTTTCCTATGACAGTGTGATCGTCACCGGGTCAGAAATCCCTCTCCTCAGCGCATTGCCGGCGAATCCGCCGTTCCCCCGCCGGGCATCCGCCATGATGGTCCCCGCCATCACGGCACAGGAGCGCGACGCAGGAAAGCGAGGCCGGTTCCGGCGATGAAACTGTCCGACATACCGCTCGGGTGGGCGATCACCGTGGTCGTGGGGCTGCTGGTCAGCGCACTGCTGGTGGCCCTGTTCCGCAGCCGGGGATCCGCCTCGCCCACCACCGCCGGTCCTGATTCCTGGGAGCGCTCCGAGGACCGGCGCCGCCGCAAGGAATCCCTCTACGGCGGCGCCTCCTACACCCTGCTGTTCTGCTGTGCCGGTGTCGCGGCCGCCCTCTCCTTCCACGGACTGGTCGGCTTCGGCGCGCAGAACCTGGGTCTGTCGGGCGGCTGGGAGTACCTCGTCCCGTTCGGTCTGGACGGCGCCGCGATGTTCTGCTCGGTGCTCGCCGTCCGCGAGGCCAGCCACGGTGACGCCGCGCTCGGCTCCCGCCTGCTGGTCTGGGTGTTCGCGATCGCCTCGGCCTGGTTCAACTGGGTGCACGCCCCGCGCGGCGTGTCGCACGACGGTGCCCCGCAGTTCTTCTCCGGCATGTCGATCTCGGCGGCGATCCTCTTCGACCGGGCGCTGAAGCAGACCCGCAAGGCCGCGCTGCGCGAGCAGGGCCTGGTGCCGCGCCCGCTGCCGCAGATCCGCATCGTCCGCTGGCTGCGCGCCCCGCGCGAGACCTACGCGGCCTGGTCGCTGATGCTGCTGGAGAACGTCCGCAGCCTGGACGAGGCGGTGAACGAGGTGCGCGAGGACAGGCGGGAGCGGGCCGTCCAGAAGCAGCGCCGCAGGCTGGCCGGGCGCCGGGAACGGGCCGAGCTCCGGGCGATCAACCGCTCCCACAGCGCCTGGCGGCGCGGCGGCGGGCCGGGCCCGCGGCGGCTGGAGTCCGGCGCGGAGCCCCCGGCGGCCGCCGGGGCGGCCCGTCCCGACGTGGAACGGGTCTCCGCGGAGCGCGAGGTGGAGCCGGCCGGGGGCGCGGTCGTCCAGCCGGGCCCACCGGCCCGTCCGGAGCGGCGCACCATCGACCTCACCCTGGAGGACGACACCGTCCCGCTGCCCCGGCTGGAGGTGCTGGAGCGCAAGCTGAAGGACCTCGAGCAGCAGTTCGGCTGAGCCTCCCGGCACCGGGCCTGAGCCGACGGGGCCTCAGGCCGCCGCCGACGCCGTCCCGCTGAGCTCGAACCACATCCGTTTGCCGGAGCCGCGCGGCTCCACGCCCCAGGAGTCCGCGAGCGCCTCGACCAGCATCAGCCCGCGTCCGGAGGAGGCCTGCTCCCCGGGCGTGCGGCGGGTCGGCCAGAGGTCCGATTCGTCCTCCACCTCGACCCGCAGCCGGGCCCGGCCGCCGTCCGCCTCCGGCTCCCGGTAGAGCCGGGCGGTGAACATGGCGTCCCGATCGGTGTGCCGGATGGCGTTGGTGACCAGTTCGGAGGAGAGCAGCTCGGCGGTGTCGATGAACTCGGCGACGCCCCAGCGGCGCAGCGCGTCGCGCAGCTCGGCCCGGACCTCGGCGACCCGCGCAAGGTCGGCCTGGCCGATCCGGCGGCGCAGCTGCTGGGCGGCCAGGCCGCCGGCCGGGCCGTCCCAGCGCAGGAGCAGCAGCGCTATGTCGTCCTCGCGCTCGCTGGAGTCGGCGGCCTGGGAGGCGATCCGGTCGGCCAGCTCCTCCAGCGGGTCGTGGGCGGCCTCGGCGGCGTCCGGCAGCGGGCGGGCGAGCGTCCGGGTGAGCCGGGCGATGCCCTCGTCGAGGTCCATGCCGCGTGCCTCGACGAGGCCGTCGGTACAGAGCAGCACCGTCTCGCCCGGGTCCAGGCTGAACCGGGTGACGCGGTACTCCTGGTCCGGGTCGATGCCCAGCGGCAGCCCGCCGGCCACCGGCACCACGGCGGCGGTGCCGTCCGCGCGGCGCACCACCGGGTCGAGGTGCCCGGCCCGCACCGCGTAGACCACGCCGTAGTCCACGTTGACCTCGGCGTAGGTGCAGGTCGCGAAGTGGTCGGTGTCCAGGTCGGCGAGGAAGCGGGAGGCGCGGGCCATCACGGCGGCGGGCGGGTGGCCCTCGGCCGCGTAGGCGCGCAGCGCGATCCTCAGCTGGCCCATGATCCCGGCGGCGTGCACGTCGTGGCCCTGGACGTCGCCGATCACCAGGCCGACGTGCCCGCCGGGCAGCGGCACCACGTCGTACCAGTCGCCGCCGATCTGGAGGCCGGAGCCGGCCGCGAGGTAGCGCACGGCGGTGGTCACGCCCGGGATGGACGGGACGGTGCGCGGCAGCATCACCCGCTGGAGGCCGGCCGCGAGCTCGTGCTCGGCGTCGTGCAGCCGGGCCCGGGCCAGCGACTGGGCGACCAGCCCGCCCAGGGTGGACAGCAGGGTGCGCTCGTCGGCGTCCAGCTCGCGCTCGTCGTCGAAGCTGACCACGCAGACGCCGATAGCCCGGCCGCTGGCCACCAGCGGCAGGTACGCCCAGGAGCCCCGGCCGCCGCGGCTGGTCGGCTCCCACACCTCGGGGTAGCCCTCGCGGAACTCCTCGCGGGTCGAGACGAAGACCGGCGCCCGGTGTCGCAGCGCCTCGGCGGCCGGGTGGCCGGCCGGCAGCACGGTGCGGTCCCAGACCGCCAGCGTGTCGGCGCGGTAGCCGGAGGCGCCGAGGATCTGGGCCCGTCCGGCCTCGAAGGAGGCCAGCACGAGGCCGTCCGGCGGCAGTCCGGGCAGCGGCAGCTCGGTGAACACCCGGGCCACGTCACGCACGGTGACGGCTTCGGAGAGGGCGCGCGCCGCCTCCTTGATGAACCGGGAGCGCTCCTCGCGCAGCAGGGCCATCCGGTCGGCGTGGTCGCGCTTGTGCAGCTCGACGGTGGCGTCCCAGACGAAGCCGACCATCCGGGAGGCCCGGCCGAAGGCGTCGGCGAGCACCCGGCCGCGGAAGCGCACCGCGCGCATGCCGCCGTTCGCCCCGACGGTGCGGTAGTAGGCGCCGCACTGGCCCAGCTCGGCGACCGCGCGCTCGACCCGGCGGCGCACCACGGGCGCGTCCTCGGGGTGCAGCAGGGTCAGGAAGGAGGCGGCGGTGCGGTCGAAGCGGACCCGCTCCAGGGCGTCCAGGCCGACGATCGCGCAGGCCCGCTGGTCGCCCTCCAGGACGTCGCGGCGGATGTCCCAGTCGAAGGAGCCGATGCCGTTGGCGGCCATCGCGGGCTCCAGCCAGTCCGGCATGGTGTCGGCGGTGGAGGGCGGCAGCCCCCCGGAGAGCACGGGCGCCAGCCGGGCGGCGGCGAGGCTCGGGGACGGGCGCACCGCGGAGCCGCGGCGCGAGGGCTGGGCGGGCGGCCTGACCCGGCCGCTCCCGGGGGTGCGCGGTTCCGGGGCGCCGGGCTGCTCGGCGACGCGCGGTCCGCCGGCTCCCGGCTCCACGGCTCTCGGCTCTACCGTTCGCGGCTCGACGACGGGCGACGCTCCGGGAGGAAGCGCCGGCCCCGGCGACTCGGGCTCAGTGGGCATGCTGCTCCTGCCGCTGCCGTGGCGGACCGCGCCGACCGTCCGGACGGGCCGCGTGGCGGTGTGATGGGTCGTGCTGGATAGGACGGTGCGACGGACGGTGGCCAGTCGAGGTTCGGTCTCCCCGCTGCTTCCCGCACGTGGACACACATTCCCACCATCCTGGCCAATGTTCGGCCGAGCGGCAATGCCAACGGGCCGGAAACCTTCCGTTCCGCCTTCCGTTCAGGGCTTGCTTCGACAGCGAATCAATCGCCGACGAACAATCGTACGACCATACCGGCGATGGCGGCCCGGAACCGTAACGACGCAGGTCCCGGGCGTCGACGAGTGCGCGGCTCAGGGCGTGGCGAGTTCGAACCAGGTGACCTTGCCGTCGCCGCGCAGCTGCACGCCCCAGGAGTCCGCGAGCGCCTCCACCAGCTGCAGGCCGCGCCCCGAGGTCGCGTACTCGGCCTCCGGATCGCGGCGGCGCCCGGGAAGTCTGCTGGTGCCGTCCTGCACCTCGATGCGCAGCCGGTGGTCCGTGCCGAGCACCGCGTCGAACACCGCGCCCTTGCCGGTGTGCAGCAGCGCGTTGGTGACCAGCTCGGAGGAGAGCAGCTCGGCGGTGTCGGACAGCTCCGGCACCCCCCAGTGACTCAGCGCCGAACGCAGCCGGTGCCTGACCGCGCCCACCCCGACCAGGTCCGCCGGGTCGAGCGTGAGGTGCAACCGCCGGTGCAAGGCACAACCCGGAGCCGGTGTGCCCGGCAGGGTCGTCCCGGTGCCGGCGGCCGGCCCCTGGACCGGCCCGGACCGGTAGGCGTCGCCGGAACTCGTCCGCTGCCGCGGGAATCGCGACTGACCGTCCATCAACACATGCCCCCGCCCTGGAATCCGGGCCCCCCGCCTCCGGATCCCCCGCCGGCCGGGTGGCCCCCTCGTTCTGACCACTCATCCTCATGCCCAGTTGACGGCGTTTGCAACAGTGTGCGTCCGATCACGTGGGGTGAAAGGGGCACGGGGTGGTTCGCGTGATCCAACTGCCCGCGCCGGGCAGGTTTGCGAAGCGCAGAGGCCGTTTTCGAGGACGCCCCCGCCCGATCCCGCGCACACCCGGCGCCCGTACGGACCGCACGCCCGACCACGCGCCCCCTGCCCCGCTCCCGCCGCGCGCCGGGCCCGGGCGCCGGTCCGGAGCCCCGTCGGAGCCGTCGCCCCCGCTCCCCCACCGGCCCTCACCCCCATCCCCCGCCCGGCAGGCCGAACGCCCGCGGAGCGGCAACGCTGGACAGGGCGGCCCGGTCCGGGTTCAATGACCCGAGATGTTTGAACGACGTTCTAACATCGCCCCGGGCGGCCCCCGAGGCCCGAGCCGACGCCCCCTGCCTGCCCGAGGGGCCCGACGACCCGCGAGCGAGGAACCGTGCGACTGACCCCCACCGAACGGGACCGGCTGCTGATCTTCACAGCAGCCGAGCTGGCCCGCGCCCGCCGTGCCCGGGGCGTGCGCCTCAACATCCCCGAGGCCACCGCCCTGATCGCGGACACCGTCTGCGAGGCCGCCCGCGACGGCCGGCGCCTGGCCGAGGCCATCGAGGCCGGCCGCTCCGTGCTGACCGCCGCCGACGTGCTGCCCGGCGTGCCGGACGTGGTCACCGTCGTCCAGGTCGAGGCCGTGTTCGAGGACGGCACCCGCCTCGCCGTCGTCAACGACCCGTTCAAGGGCGCCGGCTCGCTCGGCGACGAGGCCCCCGGCAGCGCGCTGATCGGCGACGGCGCCGGCTACGACCCGGTCGAGGAGACGCTGCTGCTCCCCGTCCACAACACCTCCGGGGTGCCGATCTCGGTCACCTCGCACTTCCACTTCTTCGAGGCCAACCCGCGCCTGGCCTTCGACCGGGCCGCCGCCTACGGCACCCACCTGGCCGTCCCGGCCGGCTCCTCGGTGCGCTTCGACCCCGGCGCCACCGTCGAGGTCGGCCTGGTGCCGATCGGCGGCGAACGGGTCGCGATCGGCTTCGCCGGACTCGTGGACGGCCCGCTGGACGCGCCCGGCGCCAAGGAGGCCGCCCTGGCGAAGGCCCGCGCGACCGGCTACCTGACCGGCTTCGACGACCCGGAGGTGGGGGAATGACCTCGATCACCCCGCACGACTACATCGCCGTCCACGGCCCGCGCGCCGGGGACCGCGTCCGGCTCGGCGACAGCGGACTGATCGTCCGCGTGGAGTCCGACTCCCAGGCGCCCGGCGACGAGTTCCTGGCCGGCTTCGGCAAGACCGCCCGCGACGGCCTGCACCTCAAGCCCGCCGCCGTCCGGGACACCTGCGACGTGGTGATCAGCAACGTGCTGGTGATCGACGCGGCCCAGGGCATCCGCAAGACCTCGATCGGCCTGATCGGCGGCCGGATCGCCTCGATCGGGCGGGCCGGCAACCCGGACACCCTCGACGGCGTGGACGTGGTCGTCGGCACCGGCACCACCATCGTCTCCGGCGAGGGCCTGATCGCCACCGCCGGCGCCATCGACACCCACGTCCACCTGCTCTCGCCGCGGATCATGGAGGCCTCGCTGGCCTCCGGCGTCACCACGATCATCGGCCAGGAGTTCGGCCCGGTCTGGGGCGTCGGCGTCAACTCCCCCTGGGCACTGCGCCACGCCTTCAACGCCTTCGACGCCTGGCCCGTCAACATCGGCTTCCTGGGCCGCGGTTCGTCCTCCGACGAGGCCCCGCTGATCGAGGCGCTGGCCGAGGGCGGCGCGTCCGGCTTCAAGGTGCACGAGGACATGGGCGCCCACACCCGCGCCCTGGACACCGCGCTGCGGGTCGCCGAGGAGTACGACGTCCAGGTCGCCCTGCACACCGACGGCCTGAACGAGTGCCTCTCCGTCGAGGACACCCTGAAGGTCCTCGACGGCCGGACCATCCACGCCTTCCACATCGAGGGCTGCGGCGGCGGGCACGTCCCCAACGTGCTGAAGATGGCGGGCGTGCCGAACGTCATCGGCTCCTCCACCAACCCGACGCTGCCGTTCGGCCGGGACGCCCTCGGCGAGCACTACGACATGATCGTCTCCGCCCACGACCTCAAGCCCGACCTGCCCGGCGACGCCGCGATGGCCCGCGACCGCATCCGGGCCGGCACGATGGGCGCCGAGGACGTGCTGCACGACCTCGGGGTCATCGGCATCACCTCCTCCGACGCCCAGGGCATGGGCCGGGCCGGCGAGACGGTGCGCCGCACCTTCGCCATGGCCGGGAAGATGAAGGCCGAACTCGGCCCGCTCGACGGCACCGGCTCGTACGGGACGACGGAGGGCGGCGACGACAACGAGCGCGTGCTGCGCTACATCGCCAAGCTCACCATCAACCCGGCCATCGCCCACGGCCTCTCCCACGAGGTCGGCTCGATCGAGGTCGGCAAGCTCGCCGACATCGTGCTGTGGCGCCCGGACCACTTCGGCGCCAAGCCGCAGCTGGTCCTCAAGGCCGGCTTCCCCGCGTACGGCGTGGTCGGCGACCCCAACACCTCCACCGACCGCTGCGAACCCCTCGTCCTGGGGCCGCAGTTCGGCGCCCACGGCGCTACCGCCGCGGACATCTCGGTGGCCTTCGTCGCCCAGGCCGCCGCCGACGGGGCCTACCTCGACCAGGCCGCCGACGGGCTGCCCACCCGCCGCCGCCGGGTCGGCGTGCGCAACACCCGCGGCATCGGGCCGCGCGACATGGTGCGCAACGCCCGTATCGGCCGGGTCGAGGTCACCGAGACCGGGCTGGTCTCGCTGGACGGCTCGCCGCTGCGCTCCGAACCCGCGGACAGCGTCTCGCTCAGCCGCCTCTACTTCCTCTGACTCCCCGAAGACCCGGCCAAGGCCCAGGATTCCCTTAGGACTTGATGATGACCACCCCCACGCCCGCCTCGCTCGGCTACCGGATGCCCGCCGAGTGGCACCCGCACGAGCGCACCTGGATGGCCTTCCCCACCGCCAACCCCACGTTCGACGGCCCCGAGCAGCTGCACGCCGCCCGCCAGGCCTGGGCCGCCGTCGCCGACACCATCGTCGGGTACGAGCCGGTCACGCTGATCGTCAACACCGGCGAGACGGAGGAGGCGCGCAAGTACGTCTCCGAGCGGGTCGAGATCGTCGAGCGCCCGCTGAACGACGCGTGGATGCGCGACATCGGCCCATCCTTCCTGATCGACGGCAAGGGCTCGCTGGCCGCCGCCGACTGGATCTTCAACGGCTGGGGCGCGCAGTCCTGGGCCCGCTGGGACAAGGACCAGCACATCGCCGAGCACATCAGCGAACTGACGGAGGTTCAGCGCTTCGCCTCCCGGCTGATCAACGAGGGCGGCGGCATCCACGTCGACGGTGAGGGCACGGTGCTGGTCACCGAGACCGTCCAGCTCGGCGAGGGCCGCAACGCGGACTGGACCAAGGAGGAGGTCGAGGCCGAGCTGCACGCCTTCCTCGGCACCACCAAGGCGATCTGGCTGCCGCGCGGACTCACCCGCGACTACGACGAGTTCGGCACCCGCGGGCACATCGACATCGTCGCCTCCTTCGTGCGCCCGGGCGTCGTCGTCGCCCACGTCCAGCCCGACCCCTCGCACCCGGACCACGAGGTCTGCCGCGAGCTGGTCGCCGTCCTGCGCGCCTCCACCGACGCCCAGGGCCGGCCGCTGGAGGTCATCGAACTGCCCGCCCCCACCGTCCTGTTGGACGAGGACGGCGAGCCGGTCGACTACTCGTACATCAACCACTACGTGGCCAACGGCGCGGTCGTCCTGTGCGCCTTCGACGACCCGCGCGACCAGGAGGCCGCCGCGATCCTCGCCGAGGCCTACCCGGGCCGCACCGTCGAACTCGTGGACGCCCGCGAGATCTTCGCCAACGGCGGCGGCATCCACTGCATCACCCAGCAGCAGCCGAAGGCGCTCTGACGCCCCACCCGGGCGGGCGCCCCGCGCGCCCGCCCGGGTAGCCTTCCGAGCGCCGTTCCACCGAGGAGACCCGCACATGGCCGACCCCCGCCCGCGCCGGCCGGCCCGCCCCCGCGAGGAGGTCTTCGCCACCGCCCGGGCCGCGATCGCCGAACACGGGCTCGCCAAGCTCACCATGGCCGGGCTCGGCAAACAGCTCCAGATGAGCGCCGGACACCTGCTCTACTACTTCGGCAGCAAGGACCAGCTGCTGCTGGAGACCCTCCGCTGGAGCGAGGACCAGCTCGGCGCCCGCCGCCGCGAGGCCCTCGCCGACCACGCCCTCGACCCCTGGCAGCGCCTCGACGCCTACCTGCGCCTGTACCTGCCGGAGGGCCCGGGCGACCCGCGCTGGATCCTCTGGGTCGAGGTGTGGGGCCGCTCCCCCGCGAGCGCCGAGATCCGCCGGGGCCAGCAGGAGATCGAGGCCCCCTGGCAGGCCGACCTGGTCGCCCTCATCGAGGAGGGCGCCGCCGCCGGCCACTTCACCCCGGGGCCCGCCGCCGACCGCGCGGTGCAGATCCGCGCCCTGCTCGACGGCCTCGCCGTCCCCGTCGCCATCGGCCTCCCGGACGCCCACCGCCCCGCCGCCCTCACCCAGGCCACCGCCGTCACCGGCATCCTGCTGCGCGTCTGACGCGCCCCGGGCCTGGCTGCTCCGGGCCTGGCCGGTGTGGTCCCGGCTGTTCCTGGCCTGGCCGGTGTGGTGTCACTCGGTCCAGATGGCGGCGGCCGTGCGGTCGTCGGCGTAGCCCTTGGCACGGACCTGCACCTGGCGGAGGAAGTCGACGGTGCCCGGGGGGTGGGGGTGGGTCCAGTGGGTGGAGAGGAAGTGGGCGACGGCCGGCTCGTCGGCGACGGGGCGGGCGAGACCCGGAGTGCAGAGGAGCAGGATGTCGCCCGGCGTCGCGGGGACGAGCCGGAAGCGGAACGGGCGCGGGCCGGGCACCGGGGCCTCCGGCACCGGCGGCTGACCGTCCGGGTGGTGCAGCAGGCGGGCCGCGTACGCGTCGATCCAGTGGCCGGAGCGCAGCAGGTAGAGCCCGCCCGGGCCGACGCCGAAGGCCGCGCGGTAGCCGGCCTCCGGGTCCAGTGACACCAGCAGGCAGTGCAGCGAGGCCGGGGACGGGGTCTCCTCAGGCCGCGGCGCCAGGGCGCGCAGCGGGGCGGCCGCGCCGGTGGCCAGCCGCTGGAGGCCGTAGCGGAGCCGGTCGCGGGCGCCGTCACGCAGGTCGGCGGCCAGACCGGCCCGGCTGCGCCCGATCGCGGCGGCGAGCTGGTCGCACGCCTCGCCGGTGGCGGCCGCGACCGCCTCCGGGGCGGGCGCCTCGCCCTCCGCGCCGCCGCCCGTACGGTCGAAACCGCCGAGGACGGCGAGCAGCAGGCCGTCGGGGCCCTCACCGAAGCGGGTGACCAGCAGGGCGTCGCGGCGCGGCTCGCCCCGGTAGCGCGCGGAGTCGCCCCGGACGGAGGCGGCGCGCAGCACGGTGGAGCCGTACTGGGCGCCGTCCAGCACGGTGTCCGGTACGAGGGCGTGCAGGGCGCCCGGGTCCGCCTCGGGTACGGCGGTCGGCTCTGGTCCGTACGTCGGGGGGCGTTCGCCGACGTGCGGGACGGCGGCGCCGCCGTCGGCGAGCGGCGCTCGGACGGCCAGACGGGGATCGAGGACGGCCTGGACCGCGGGCTCGGGGTCGGGCTCGGGGGTGTGGACGGGTTCGGGCTCGGGGGTGGGGGCGGGCTCGGGGGTGGGGGCGGGGGCCTCGGGTTCTGGTTCGGGTTCCGGCTCGGGTTCAGGTGCCGGTTCCGGGACGGGCTCGGGTTCCGGCTCGGGTTCGGGAGCAGGTTCCGGTTCGGGGACGGGTTCCGGGTCCGGGACGGGCTCGGGTTCCGGCTCGGGAGTGGGCGGCGGGGTGGGCTTCTCCGGCGAGACCGGGTCCGGGACGGGTACGGCCGTGGGCTCCGGGGCGGGTTCGGCTGCCGATGCCGGCTCAGGGACGGGCGCGGGCTCGGGCGCCGGCTCGGGCTCGGGCTCGGGTTCCGGTGCGGACACGGCCCTCGGTGTGTCGTCGGCGAAGGCGGGGGCCGGGAACCGGTGGGTCTCCGTGGAGGTCCGCTGACGCCCGATCCCCACCGATCCGCCGCCGATCACGCCGACCGCGGTGTCGAACCAGTCGTCGATGCTGTCCCGGGTGTCCGGGCCCGCCGGGGCGTCGGGGTCCGCAGGAGGCTCCGCCGCAGCCTCGGCAACCGACGCCGACGCCGGCTCCGGCTCCGGCTCCGCCGACCGCTGCTGCCCGATGAGCCCGACCGCCGTGTCGAACCAGTCGTCCACGCTGCCGTCCCCGGGGTCGGCGTGCGGGGTGTCCGGAAGGGTGCCCGCCGGACCGTCGTAGACGGCGTCCCACCAGCCGTCGTCCGGCCGGTGCGGCTCCGCGGGTGCACCCTGCTTGCTCATCTGGCGGCTCCTGGTCGTTCCGTGGTCGCGCCGCCCCGGCGGGCCGGGCTGACGACATTGTTCTCCACCCACGAGGACCCTGTCCGGGTTTCGGCGACAACCGGTCACCCACCGGAAAGTCCCGGCCACCGCGCTCACCAGCCGGTTCGCCGGACCGCACCGGGTGCGTCACCGGTTCGTCCGCTTCCGTTCCGTCCGTGCTTGCCGGATGTGTCCGGAGCAGGGCGTTTCCTGGTCATCCGGGCGCGCGGGCCGCCGAAAATGGGGGCCGATGGGGGGCATCGCATCACTCGTTCGGCTGATTAAATGTGCGCATGACCGCGTCGGCCCCCAGTTCGCCCCGACCGGGGAGGGCCGCATCCGCGGGCCGCCCGGCGGGTGGGCTGTTGGTCCTGCTGCTCGTCACCCTGCTGACGCTGCTGCCCTGCGCGGGCCAGTCGAAGGCGGCGGACGGCTCCGGCCATCCGACGCCGCCCCGGGCCCCGGTCAGCGCCGTCACCGTGGTCAGCGTGGTCAGCGTCCAGGTCGCCACCGGGCAGACCTCCTACACCGGCCGCGCCGCGAAGGTCACCAAGTCCGCGAAGTCCTCGGACCACCACCGGACGGCCGAGGAGCAGGGGCACTGGATCCTCTGCACCGCCGGCGGCGAGCCGCCGCGCAACAACGGCTGCTCCAGCCACCCGTTCTGCCCGCAGGACGCCCAGCTGCCGAACCCGCCGCCGCAGCCGCAGCCCGCCGTGTCACCGCTGACCCCGGCCGCGCCCGAGGCGCCGCCCCGGGTGGCGCCCGCCGGTCTGCTGGACGGCGCGCACCCGGTTCCCGACCTGCACGAACTCCAGGTCCAACGGTCCTGAGTGGAACCCGCCGCCGGCGCGCCGCCGGCGGATCCGCCCTTCCACTCACTCCAGCTGACCGCCGCCACCGACCGGTGCGGCGGGGACAAGGACGACCACCATGGGTTCCGCCTCCAAGCAGTCCAACAAGCCCGGCGGCAAGCAGGACGGCCTCGACCGCCGCGCCCGGATCGCCGAGCTGCGCGCCGCCGAGCAGCGCCGCGACCGCCGCAACAAGATCGTCGCCTCGGTGGCGGCCGGTGTGCTGGTGGTCGGTGCGATCGCCACCGGCACCTGGATCGTCATGGACCAGAACCAGAAGAAGAAGGACAAGGAGGTCGCCGCCAACGCGGACATCCCGGGCGTGAAGACCTTCGGCGACCTGAGCCGCACCCACGTCAAGGACAAGGTCACCTACCCGATGACCCCGCCGGTCGGCGGCGACCACAACGCGATCTGGGCCGACTGCATGGCCCACGTCTACGACCAGCCGCTCGAGAACGAGCGCGCCGTCCACTCGCTGGAGCACGGCGCGGTCTGGGTGACGTACAACGGCAAGGCCACCCCGGACGACCTCAAGATCCTCTCCGACAAGGTCAAGAAGACCCCGTACTCGATGATGAGCCCGTACCCGGACGAGCAGGGCACCATCACCCTGAACGCCTGGAGCACCCAGCTGATCGTGGACAGCGCCACCGACCCGCGGGTGGAGGAGTTCTTCACCAAGTACGTCCAGGGCAAGCAGACCCAGGAGCCGGGCGCCTCCTGCACCATGGGGCAGATGTGACCGCCGCCGACGCGGGCCGCCCCGACGCGTCCGCCCCGGCGGCGACGGACGCCGTCGAGGAGGGCGGGGCCCCGCGCCGCCGCCGCATGTGGTGGCCGGCCGCGCTGGCCGCCGCCGTGGCGCTGGCACTCGGGGTGCCGGCCCTGGTGGCGAGCGGGACCTCCGCGTCCGGCTCGTCCACGCTGTCCGTCCCCGCGGACGACTCCCCGGAGGCCGGGTTCGCCCGCGACATGGCGACCCACCACCAGCAGGCGGTGGACCTGTCGTTCGTCGTCCGGGACCGGACCGCCGACGAGCCGACCCGCACCCTGGCCTTCGACATCATCAACACCCAGGCCAACCAGCGCGGGATGATGATGGGCTGGCTGGACCAGTGGGGGCTGTCCCAGCACTCGACCGCCACGCCGATGGCGTGGATGAAGATGGGCCACGACTACCAGGCCCACGACGGTTCGCTGATGCCCGGCATGGCCACCAACACCCAGATCGCGAAGCTGCGCACGCTCAGCGGGCGGGACGCCGAGGTGTTCTACCTCCAGCTGATGATCGAGCACCACAAGGGCGGCGTCGAGATGGCCCAGGGCTACGTCGACAAGGCCCGGAACGACTCCGAGAAGCGGCTCGCGCAGACGATGGTGGTCGCCCAGACCTCCGAGCTCCAGCTGATGACCGACATGCTCAAGGAGCGCGGCGCCGAACCCGGCGTGCCCGCCTCCTGAGCGGTCGTCCGCGGGCGCGCGCTCCGCGTGTTCCGCGCATGTCGTGTGTTTCGCGAGCTCCACGTGTGCCGCGATTGCCGCGTGTGCCGTGCATGCCGCCTGTGCCGTTTGTGCGGCGCGTACGGCGTGTTCCGCGCGTTTCCCGGACGGCCGGGGCGCCGGCGGGGACGGTCCCGTACCGTCCCCGCCGCGCTCCGGCCGTCCGCCGTCCTCCCCCACACCCCCCGGAGACCCTCCGCATGACCCCCGACGCCCCCTGGCTGATCGCCGGACTGGGCAACCCCGGCCCGTGGTTCCGGCTCACCCGGCACAACGCGGGCTTCCTCGCCGTGGACCGCCTGGCCGAGCGCCACGGCGCCCGGTTCCGCCGCCGCGGCATCGCCACCCGGGTGGCCGAGATCGACGTCGACGGCCGCCGGGTGCTGCTGGCCAAGCCGCTGTGGTCCATCAACCTGTCCGGACGCCCGGTGGCCGCACTGCTGCGCCGCCACGGCGTCCCGGTCGAGCGGCTCGTGGTGGTGCAGGACGACCTGGACTTCCCGTTCGGCTCCGCCCGGCTCAAGCGCGCCGGCGGACCCGGCGGCCACAACGGCGTGCGCTCGGTCGGCGAGGTGCTCGGCACCCGGGACTTCGTCCGCCTGCGGTTCGGCATCGGCCGTCCGCCGAAGGGTCAGAGCGTCGGGGACTTCGTGCTGAAGAAGTTCTCGGATGAGGAACTGGCCGCCATGCCAGGCGAGTTGGACCGCTGCGCGGACGCCCTGGAGACCCTGGTGCGGCGCGGCCTGAACCGGGCCCAGGACATCCTGAACGCCCGTACGGACGCCTAGGGTCCGGTTCTGCCGGCCCGTCCCAGGGCGCCCCGGCGCGGTTCGCGGGGCTCGGTTCACTGAGCGTGGTTTCGCGGGACTCGGTTCGCTGGGCGCGGTTCGCGGGGCTCAGGAGCGAGCGGGCCGGGCGGGCCGGGCGGGCCGGGTGAGCAGCGCGGCGGCGGCCGCGACGGCGGCGAGGACGAAGAGCACCGTCCGCCCACCGGACTCGGCGCCCGCCAGGTGGACACCGAGCACGGAGAGCGCCATGCCGAGCGCCGTACCGAGGCTGCGGGCCATGTTCACCATGCCGCCGCCGACCGCCGAGCACTGCGCCGGGATCGCCCGCATCACCAGGGCGTTGTTGGCGGGCAGCAGCAGGCCCAGCCCGTAGCCGGCGGCCGACAGCGGGAGCGCCGACACGTCCGAGGCCGGCAGCAGGGCGAACAGCAGCAGTCCGCCGGCCGCGAGCAGCGCACCGGCGCGACACCTGGTCACGTCCGACCAGCCCCTGGGCAGCAGCCCGCCGCCGACCGTCGCGGCGAACGCGAACGCGGCGGGCAGCAGGGTGACCACCAGGCCCGCGTGGGCCGTCGAAACCCCCGCGCCGGTGAGCAGCACCGGGCCCAGCACCAGCGGGCAGAACAGCAGCAGGTAGCCGACCAGCGCCACCACCAGGCCGGAGCGCACGCCCGGGGTGTTGACCAGTCCGGGCGCCAGGATCGGCCGGGCGGCCCGGCGCTCCTGACGCACCAGGGCCAGGGCCAGCACGGCGGAGGCGAGCAGCAGGGCGCCCACCGCCCAGCCGGGCAGGGGCAGGCCGGAGGCGGTGGACAGCGCGAGCAGCAGCGAGGTGGTCGCCCCGGTGAGCAGCAGCATGCCGGGCAGGTCGAAGCGGGCGGCGGGCTCGCGGGGTTCGCGGTGCGCGGTCCGGCGTGGGCCCGGCACGACGGTGGGGGCGCCGGTGGGGAGGTGGGCCGGGGCGTCGGCCGTCCGGGTGCGGGGCAGCAGGTACCAACCCGCCAGGATGCCGAACACCGCGATCGGCACGTTGACCCAGAACACCCAGCGCCACGAGGCGTGTTCGACCAGCAGCCCACCGAGGCTGGGCCCGAGCGCCAGGCCGAGGCCCTGGGCGGAGGCCTGGATGCCGAGCGCGCGTCGCATCGCGTGCCCGGGGACGCCGCGCGCGACCAGGGCGACGCTGTTGGCCTGCATCATCGCGGCGCCGACCGCCTGGACGGCTCGGCAGCCGACCAGCACCCAGAGGCTGCCGGCGAATCCGGCGCCGAGGGAGGAGAGGCCGAAGACCGCGAAGCCGCCGATGTACATCGTCTTGCGGCCGACCCGGTCGGACAGCCAGCCGATCGGGGCCAGCAGGGCGACCAGGACCAGCAGGTAGGCGAGGGCGACCCACTCGACGGCGGCGAAGCCCGCGTCGAAGTGGCGGCCGAGCGCGGGGAAGACCAGGGCGATGACGCTGGCGTCGAGCTGGCCGAGGAAGGCGCCGAGACAGACCGTGCCGACGGCGAGCCAGTGGGCGTGGCGCCAGCCGGCTATGCCACGCGGCCGGGGCCGCTCGGTGAGCAGCCGCGAGGCAAGGGTGGCGGCGTTCATGGCACGAATATATCGGATACAGATATGTTCGTGCTACGAGCGGATCGCTCTGCGACAGGATGCGTCCCACGGTGCGGACAGTGCCGGACGGCACCCGGAGGACACCTGCCGCGAGGCCCGCAACAGAGCCGCGAGCCAGCGCGCCCACAGGACCCGAACCGGCCGCAGAACCGCCCCGCACCAGGCGATACGCTGTCCGCCATGCCGTCGTCACCACACGTTCCCGACCCCGCCACCGGAAGCCCCGACCCGGCGGTCGAGCACGCCCGACAGCTGACCGACACCGTCACCCGGCTGCGCCGCGCGCTGCGCAGCAGCATCCGCACCGACTACCCGTGGGAGTCCCTGCCGATGGCGCAGGTCGAACTCCTCCAGACACTGGCCGCCGCCCCACTGCGGGTCGGCGAGCTGGCCGCGCGGCAGCGTCTCGCCCCCAACACCGTCAGCGGGCTGGTCGGGAAGCTGCTCGACGCCGGGTTCGTGGACCGCCAGGCCGACCCCGGCGACCGCCGGACCGCCCGGATCGCCCTCACCCCGGCCGGACGCCGGCAGCTGGACGACTGGCAGCGCGCCCACGAGCGCCGGATCGCCGCCGCGCTCGACACCCTCGACCCGGCCGACCGCGCGGCGGTCGTCGGCGCGCTGCCCGCGCTGGACCAGCTCGCCCGCGCCCTCGCCCAGCCGGGCGCCGGCCAGCCGGGCGCCGGGACCGAGCAGGCGCCCGCAGCCGGGTGAAAACCGATGGTCGCCGGGGCTCGCCCGGCGTTACCGTCCCTCGCATGACCACCGCAGAGGTACGGATCGAACCCTGGGCGGACGGCGACCTCGCGCTGCTGCGCCGGATCAACACGCCGGAGATGAAGAAGCACGTCGGCGGGCCGGAGAGCGAGGAGCAACTGCTCGTACGGCACCGCCGCTACCTGGACTTCGTCCCGTCCGGGCTCGGCTGCATGTACCGGATCGTGCTGCTGCCCGAGGGCGAGGCGGTCGGGTCGGTCGGCTACGGCACCCGGACGTGGGAGGGACGGACCGTCCACGAGATGGGGTGGAACGTGCTGCCCGGCCACCAGGGCCGGGGCATCGCCGTCGCCGCCACCCGCGCGGCGGTCGCGGCCGCCCGCCGCGAGGCAGCCCACCCCCACCTGCACGCGTTCCCGTCGGTGGACAACCCGGCCTCCAACACGGTGTGCGCGAAGGCCGGGTTCACGCTGCTCGGCGAGACGGACTTCGAGTTCCCGCCCGGGCGGTTCATGCGCAGCAACAACTGGCGGGTGGAACTGCGGAGTTGAGCGCTCGGGTTGAGCGCTCGGGTTGAGCGCTCGGGCCCGGCGGTCAGAACAGGGTGCCGCTCTCCAGGTCCAGCAGCCAGCGCTTGCGGTCCACGCCGGCGGCGAAGCCGGTGAGCGCCCCGCCGGCACCGAGCACCCGGTGGCAGGGGCGGACGATCAGCAGCGGGTTGGCGCCCACCGCGCCGCCGACCGCCCGGACCATGCGCGGCTCCTGCCCCGCCAGCACGGCGAGTTCGCCGTAGGTGACGGTCGTGCCGTACGGGATCTCGTCCAGCGCGGCCCAGATCCTGCGGCGGAACTCGGTGCCCTCGGGCGCGAGCGGGAGGTCGAAGCCCGTGCGCTTGCCCGCGAAGTAGTCGGTCAGCTGCGCCACCGGCTCGGCGAGCGCCTCCGGGTCGAGCACCCAGTCGTCGGCGGGCTCGGCCAGCGCGTACTTCTGGCCGGGCACGGTGACGGTGGCCAGCGCGGCCGGGCCGCCGTCCTCCGGCAGCACCCCGCTGAGCAGCAGCCGACCGAAGGGGCTCTCCATGGTGGTGTAGACGGTGGTGCTCATGCTCGTTCGTTCTCCGTTCCGGTGCTGGTGGCGCTGATGCCGGTGGCGCTGGTGGTGCTGATGCTGATGCTGATGCCGGTGCTCGCGGGGGCGGTGGTCGCGGGACCGGTGCCGGCCGGGTCCATGCCGGCGGGACCGGTGCCGGCCGGGTCCATGCCGGCGGGGCCCGTGCCGGCCGGGTCCATGCCGGCGGGGCCCGTGCCGGCGGGACCGGCCCACAGCCGGTGGACGGCGTAGGAGCGCCACGGCGCCCAGGCCTCGGCGGCGCGGGCGGCGGACTTCGGGTCCCCGGCGGCGCCGAGGCGGAGCAGGCCGTGCTTGACGCCTACGTCGCTCGGGAGGAAGACGTCCGGGTCGGCCAGGGCCCGCATCCGCAGGTAGCCGACCGTCCAGGGGCCGATGCCGGGCAGCGCCAGCAGACCGGCCGCGGCGTCCTCCCGGTCGACCCCGCTGTCGAGCCGGACCACGCCCTCGGCCAGCGCGGCGCACAGGCCGGTGAGCGCGCGGCGGCGGGCGGCGGGCATCGCGAAGTCCTCGGGGTCGGCGGTGGCCAGGGCCGCCGCGGTCGGGAAGAGCAGGCGCAGGCCGCCGCTGGGCTCGGGCAGCGGAGTGCCGTACTTCTCGGCGAGCCGCCCCGCCAGGGTACGGGCGGCGACGACGCTGATCTGCTGGCCGAGGACGGCGCGGACGGCGAGCTCGTGCGGGTCCACGTGGCCGGGCGAGCGCAGACCGGGGCGCTCGCGGACCAGCGGGCCGAGCAGCGGGTCCGCGCCGAGCTGCTCGTCGACCGCGAGCGGGTCGGCGTCCAGGTCGAAGAGGATGCGCACGCGCTGGACGGCGGTCGGCAGGTCGCGCAGGTCGGTCAGCAGCAGGCGGCAGTCGAGCCAGCCGCGGGTGAGCGGCTCGCCCGGCGCCAGACCCTCGACCTCGGCGATGCCGTGGCCGTACGGGAGCGCGAGGGTGCGGCGGTACACGCGCACGCCGGGGCGCGCGCCGGGGACGACCTCCTCCACGCCGGGGACGGCACGCAGGGCGAGGAAGTCGATCAGGTGCTCGCTGTCGAGCGCACCGCGGTAGGCGAGGCGCAGGGTGAGGCCGCCGGCCGGGGTCGCGCCGCGGCGGCCGGCGGCGACCTCGGCGCGCAGGCCGCTGGGGGTGCGGTCGTAGACCTCGCGCACGGTGTCGTTGAACTGGCGGACCGAGGCGAAGCCGGCCGCGAACGCGATGTCGGTGACAGGCAGTTCGGTGGTCTGGAGGAGCAGGCGGGCGGTCTGCGCGCGGCGGGCGCGGGCCAGCGCGATGGGGCCGGCGCCGAGCTCCGCGGTCAGCTGGCGCTGCACCTGGCGGGCGCTGTAGCCGAGGCGGCCGGCCAGGCCGTCGACGCCCTCGCGGTCCACCACGCCGTCGCCGATCAACCGCATCGCGCGACCGACCAGGTCGGCGCGGTGGTTCCACTCGGGCGAGCCCGGCACGGAGTCGGGGCGGCAGCGCCGGCAGGCGCGGAAACCCGCGCCCTGGGCGGCCGCGGCGCTGGGGTAGAAGACGCAGTTGACGCGCTTGGGAGTCACGGCGGGGCAGCTCGGACGGCAGTAGATGCCGGTGGTGGTGACCGCCGTGAAGAAGACCCCGTCGAAGCGGGCGTCGCGGCTGTCCACGGCTCGGTACCGGATGTCGTCGTCGATCACGCTGTCCAGTTTGCGGCACTGGGTGGGGGGTGACTGGCGGAAATCGGACATTGCCGTTGATCGCCACTTCGGGGGCCCTCCCCCCTCCCCCACCCTCCCCCCTCCCCCACCCTCCCGCCTCCCGCCTCCCGCCACCCGCCACCCGCCACCCGCCACCCGCTGGGGCCGTAACCCACGGCCCACGGCCGATAGCCCCATGGCCCACGAGCCCATCACCACCGGCTCTCGGCCCACTGGACCCACCAAACCCACTGGACCCACCAGCCACCGGCTTCGGGCCTGCTCCCGCGGCCCGGCCGACGGGCCCGAAATTCGCGAGCCCGTCGGCCGCCCCGCCGCTACCCTCGCGGCATGAGTGAGCAGCAGTCCTACACCGGCCCGGACGACCCGCGCGTCGTCGCCCTGCCTCCGGCCGAGTTCGCGTTCCCCGGCCCGCTGCGGGACCAGCTGGTCGCCGCGATCCTCGACGGTGCCAAGACCAGCACCACCGGCCTGGTCGCCGACTACGAGCACGAGGGCGAGCCCCTGCCGCTGCCCGGTGAGCGCTCCGCGGTCCTCGACTCGGACGGCCACAGGGTCGCCGTGATCGAGACCACGGACGTCCGAGTGGTCCCGCTCGCGGAGGTCGACCTCCAGCACGCCCTGGACGAGGGCGAGGGGTGCACCAGCGTGGCCGAGTGGCGCGCGGCCCACGAGGAGTTCTGGAGCAGCCCGGAGCTGCTCGACGCCCTCGACGACCCGGAGTTCACCGTGGACGACACCACTCCTGTGGTCCTGCAGCGCTTCCGCCTGACGGCCGACCTCCGCTGAGCCGGGCGGGCCCGGCGGAGGCCGGCCGGCGGCCGTTGCGCGGCGGCCGGCCGGAGCCGTGGGTCAGCGCTTCACCGGACCTCCCGCGGCTCGCATCGACTTGTTGATCGTCTTCCACTTCTGCAGCCGCGTCTTGGCCACCCGGGCGTCCGAGCGCGAGGCGATCCACTCGTTCTCGCGCTGGAGCTTGAGGTAGCTGTCCATCCGGCGCTGCGGCAGGGTGCCGTCGGCCAGCGCCGCCTGCACCGCGCAGCCGGGCTCGGTGTGGTGGCCGCAGTCGTGGAAGCGGCACTCCTCGGCCAGCTCGGCTATGTCGGCGAAGGCCAGGTCCACGCCCTCGCCACCGTAGAGGCCGACCTCGCGCAGCCCGGGGGTGTCGATCAGCACGCCGCCGCCGGGCAGCGGGATCAGCTCGCGAGTGGTCGTGGTGTGGCGGCCCTTCTGGTCGACCGCGCGGGCCTCCTGGACCGTCATCACGTCGATGCCGACCAGCGCGTTGGTGAGCGTGGACTTGCCGACGCCGGACTGGCCGATCACCGCGGTGGTGCCGGGGATGCAGGCGCGGAGCACGTCCATGCCCTCACCGGTTTCGGCGCTCACCACGACCACCGTGACCCCGGGAGCGACCGCCTCGACGTCGGACCGGATGAAGTCGGCGTCGTCGACGAGGTCGGCCTTGGTGAGGACGACCAGCGGGTCGGCGCCGGACTCCCAGGCCAGGGCGAGGAAGCGCTCGATCCGCCCGAGGTCGGGGTCGGTGGCGAGGGAGGAGGCGATCAGCACGGTGTCGACGTTGGCGGCCAGCACCTGGCCGTCGGAGCGCTTGCCGGCCACCTTGCGGATGATCGCGGTGGAGCGCGGCATCAGGGCGGCGACCGAGGCCATCGGCTGGGCGTGCAGGTCGACCGCCGCCCAGTCGCCCGTGCACGGGCAGTTGATCATGTCGGCGTCGCCCACCGGCCGGGTGTCGAACCGGACGGTGCGCAACTCGCCCGTCTCCGGGTCGGCGATGACGGCGTCGCACTGGCCGCGGTCGACCCGGACGATCCGGGCGGGGAGCAGCCCGGCCTCGCCGAACGGGGTGAACAGCTCCGCGAGTTCGGGCGTCCAGCCGTAGCCGGCCAGCGCGGAGGCGCCAGCGGAGGACGACGGGGACGAAGAAGAGGAAGAGGAAGAGGAGAACGACGAAACGGAGGCAGCGTTGAACAACGCAGTGGCCCTTCGGGAGGAGATGGTCCCGGCGGGCTACGGCTGGGCGTGAAGGGCTCAGCCGGCGGCCGGGAAAAGGAGGTGAACGCGAGTGCTGCCCTGGGCAGCTATCGGGGCGACAACGACCACTGGGGTTCACCTCCTGCTCTCTACTCCTCGGGCGGCCCAATGGCCCCCGAACCGGATGTGTCACACGCTAGCGGGGCGGGGGATTTTGGCCAACCTATTTTTGACCTGCGGAAACGCGGCGAGGGGGGCGCCAGGGAGGCCTCGGCGGGCCAAAATTGGCCCGCCCTATCCTCGTCCGTACCGGTGCCTGAGGTTCGGGTCGTCCAGCCACCACGGCCGCATCCCCGTCTCCTCTTCCTCCGGCTGCCCCGCCGCCCGGGCCCGCTCGGCCGCCGCCGCGAAGCGGGCGTCCAGTTCGGCGTCCACCGCCTCGATCTCCTCCCGCCCCTGCACGACCATCCGCCGCACCAGCGCGGCCAGGAACGGCAGCCCGACCAGGTCCCCCAGCACCCAGAACGCGTTGCCGCCCCAGGTCTGGTCCTGTGCCAGGCTCGGCCCCCACGGCCGCCCGAGCGCCAGGTAGTGGTGCTCGGCGACCAGGTGCCCGCCGTAGATCAGCACGATCCCGAGCCCCGCGTCGAAGATCACCTCGGCGAAGGTGATGAACAGCCCGACCAGGTGCGGGTACTCGTGCCCGACCGGGTCGATCTGCAGGCGCGGCCAGAAGTACGCGAGACCCAGCAGCACCAGCGCCAGGTGCAGCACCGTGTTCCCGAGCCCGCTGGACACCGACCACTCGTACCAGGGCGTGAAGTAGAGCAGCCACGGCGGCGCCATCAGCAGCGCGGTGGAGACCGCCGGGAACATCAGCACCTTGGACGGGCGGCTGCGCAGCGCCCGCAGCAGGCGCTCCCGCCGGGCCGCCGGCGCCGACTCGACCAGCAGCGAGACCGGCGCGCCGAGCGCGAGCAGCAGCGGGACGACCATCAGCAGCAGCACGACCTGCACGGCCCGGTCGGTGAAGAGGATCCGGTCGTACACGCCGAGGCCGGAGCAGGTGCACCAGATCCACAGCAGCAGCCCGCCGAGGAACGCCGCGGTACGGGTGGGCTGCCAGCGCCCACCGCCGGACCCGGCCCCCGGCCCCCCGCCGCCAACGCGCGGCGCACCGCCGCCCCGGTCTCCGCCGTCCCCCGCGGCCGCCCGCTCCCCGGCCGCCCGCGCCCCGGCCACCCGGCCGACCCTGCGCACCGCCGCCAGGTACCAGACGGCGAGCAGCACCGACAGCGCGAGCACCAGTGGCTCCACGGTCCAGGACGTCGCCAGGTCGGACCACCGCCACGGCGGCGGCCCGCTGTAGGCGAGCACCGAGGCGGGGCCACCCACCGGGCCACCCGCCAGGCCGCCCGCCGCGCCGTCCACCACTGCGTCCATCCGCCCGCTCACCTCGCTCGTCCCGGCGGCCCCGCCCGATCGGCAACCCCGGGTCGGCCGCCCCGGCACCGGGGCACCCCGGCGCCCGGCCATGATGTCCCTCCGCGGCCGCCCCGCCGCACCCGGGGCCCGCCTCTATACCCGGGCCTGAACAAGGCTTTACCCGACCCCAACAAAGCTTTGCCCAGGCAAAGTTCTCCCCTCCTGCCGCTCCTTCCGGCAACCGCGGCGAAGACACAAACGTCTGGCAGGATGCGCCGTCGGCGAGACCCGCCACGTGCTCGACAAGGGGATGACAAGAGGTGCGAACGACTGCACGAGGCGACGGCCGCCGCCTCGCGGCGCGCCACCGCAACATCGAACTGGGCCTGCTGGCCCTCGCGGTGGCCGTCTGTCTGGCGGGACACATCGACGCCGACCTGGCGCTCACCGGCCGGATGCCGCCCGGGCTGCTGGTGCACGGCCTGTCGCTGGGCGCGCTGGCCGGGGTGGCCCATCTGGCGGTGCGCCGGTTCGCCCCGTACGCCGATCCGCTGATCCTGCCGCTGGGCGTCTTCCTGACCGGCTTCGGGCTGGTGCTGCTGGACCGGCTGGACTTCAGCTACAAGGCCGCGCACGCCGCGAAGGGCGACTACCAGAAGATCCCGGCCGCGCCGTCCCAGCTGATGTGGGTGTTCGTCTCGGTGGCGGTGGCGCTCGCGCTGATCGTCCTCGTCAAGCACCACCGTATCTTCCAGCGCTACGTCTACCTGCTGATGGCGGGTGCGCTGGTCCTGCTGGCCGCGCCGGTGCTCTCCCCGGGCGACAGCTTCGGCGCCAAGCGCTGGATCCGGCTGTTCGGACTCTCCTTCGAGCCGGACGAGTTCGTGAAGGTCGCGATCACGATCTTCTTCGCGGGGTACCTGATGGCCTCCCGGGACGCGCTGGCGCTGGCCGGGCGGAAGGTCTGGGGGCTGACCCTGCCGCGCGGACGGCACGCCGGCCCGGTGCTGGCGATCTGGGTGGTCAGCCTGCTGGTGCTGATCTTCGAACGCGACCTGGGCACCTCGCTGATCTTCTTCGGCGTCTTCATCGTGATGTTGTACGTGGCGACCGAGCGCACCAGCTGGGTGGTGCTCGGCCTGCTGATGGCGGTCGGCGGCGCGGCGGTGGTCGGCACCGTGGAGCCGCACGTGCACGGCCGCGTCGAGGCCTGGCTGCACCCGCTCGACTACTACAAGCCGGTGCACGACCAGGCGATCTCCGAGCAGCCCGCCGAGGCGCTGTTCAGCCTGGGCACCGGACACCTGACCGGGACCGGCCTGGGCTCGGGGCGGCCCTGGCTGATCGGCTTCGCCGGGCGCAGCGACTTCATCTTCACCACCATCGGCGAGGAGCTGGGCCTGGCCGGGGTGACCGCGGTGCTGCTGGTCTACGTGCTGCTGATCCAGCGCGGTCTGCGCACCGCGATCGGCCTGACCGACCCGTTCGGCAAGCTGCTGGCGACCGGCCTGTCGGCGGCGCTGGCGCTCCAGGTGTTCGTGGTGGTCGGCGGGGTGAGCGGGCTGGTGCCGCTGACCGGCAAGGCGCTGCCGTTCCTGGCCGCCGGCGGTTCGTCGCTGCTGGCGAACTGGCTGATGCTGGCGCTGCTGATCAAGCTGAGCGACTCCTCCGGACGCACCGCGCTGGACCCGCCCCAGCCCTCCCCGGAGCCGCTCCCGGCCCAGGCCCAGGCCCAGGGCCGCCCGGCGGAGCCGCTCGCCACCGACCCGCCACCCTCCGGCCCGTACGACCCGTACCCGTACGACCCGAACCCGCCGGCCCAGGACCCATCGGCGCCGAACCCGCCGGCCCCGGACCCCGGCGACCCGACCGCCCCCACCGGCCCGGTCCCCGCCGCCCACGCCGAGCCGCACCCCGGCCACGGCCGCCCGCCGGAGCAGGCCGCCCCCTGGCCGGCCAGCTGACCCACCGACGTGACAGGGCCTCCCCCGCACCCGCGGGAGAGGCCCTGCCCTTCTCCTGTCGTCCGCCCGCCTACCGCTGTTCCCACGGCGGCCGGGGCGGCCGCGGCGGGAACCCCGGCACCGGCCCGGGCTGCGAACCAGGCGAACCCGGCGCACCCGGCGAACCCGCCGCACCAGGTCCGCCCGGCTGCGCCCCAGGCCGGCCGCCCGGCTGCGACCCCGGCACGACCCCCGGCGGCGGCCCCGCCGGCCGGTCGCTGTCCGGCGGCGGCGGTCCGGGCCGGTGGTGCGGCCCGCCGCGGGCGGTGAGCCGCCCGCGCACGTTGTCCGCGGCCAGCACGTCGGCCCACCGCTCCGGGTACTCGGAGGGCACGTCGACGTCGTCGCCCTCGTCCTCGCCCCACTCCTCCTCGACGCCCTCGGCGAGCCCGAGTTCGCGGGCGCGCCGGGCCCGTTCGACGGCCCGCCGGGCGGCGACCTCGCGGACCACGGCGGCGGCCGCCTCCTCCTGGGCGCGCTCGTTCTCGGCCCGCGCGTCGGCGGTCTCCAGGGTGGGCCAGCGGCGGTCTATCGCGGCGTTCATCGCGGCGCCGATGAGCACCGCGAGCGCCACCACGAAGATCCACAGCAGTACGGCCACCGGCGCCGCCAGCGAGCCGTACACCGAGGGGCCCTCGCCCGAGCGGCCCTCGATCGAGCTGACCAGGTAGACCCGCAGGCCGACGCTGCAGAAGACCAGCACGACCAGGGCGACCAGGGCGCCGGGGATGTCCTCGCGCCACGGGGTCGAGACCGGGACGGCCAGGTGGTAGAGGGTGGTCAGCGAGACGATCAGCAGCACGATCGCGACCGGCCAGTAGAGGGCGCCGACCAGCCCGGCCACCCCCGGCACGGCGTTCTCCACCAGCCCGGGCCCGGCCATCAGCAGCGGCAGCACCAGCGAGCCGATCACCAGGGCGCCGAAGTAGAGGCCGAGCGACATCAGCCGGGTCTTGACGATGCCCCGCTTGCCGTCGAGCCCGTACATGACGGTGATGGTGTCGATGAAGATGTAGAGGGCCCTGGAGCCGGACCACAGGGACAGCAGGAAGCCGATCGAGACGAGGTCGGGCCGGGCGGTGTCGAACACCTGGTTGAGCAGCGGGACCACGACGTCGTTGACGGAGGAGTCGGACAGCACCGTGCCGGAGGCCGAGACGATGTCGTGCTTGAGCCGCTCGATGGTCTCCGCGCCGAGGAACTGGTCGAGGTAGCCGAGGGTGCCGGCCAGGCCGAGCAGCAGCGGGGGGATCGACAGCAGGGTGAAGAAGGCCGCCTCCGCGGCGAGCCCGGTGACCCGGTACTCGACGCAGGTGTTGGTGGTGTCCTTCACCAGGTCCCACGCCGTGCGGTACCAGGTGGCCTGTTTGGCCGCGCGCCGGGAGCCCTTGCCCCGGCGTCGGGAGGGCCGCTCGGCGTTCGGTCTGCTCGTATCGCCTGCTGCTTGCACAGGGCCAACCGTATCGGGCCGGGGCCGCGCGGTTGATCTCCCCGGGGCGGGGACGTGCGGCCGGGCGTCCGGGCGGGGAGCGGCGGGAACGTCCGGGTGTCCCATATGACGGAACCTCAGCGTCCATTATTCGGATGTTAGTGGACCGCGAGTCCCGCGCCGTGCGAATCTCTTGCCATGTCTAGCGCCGGAACCACCTTGGTAGGTCGACTCCACGTCGACCTCCTTCGCGTGTCCAGCGCCATCTGTCCGGTGACCTGAGCCCAACGCCGCCCGCACCACCGCACCCGGCGTCGACCTTCCCCGCCATCCCCGCCGCAGCGGGTGCGCAGGAGCCCGCCCGGTCCCGGTCACTGCCCTCAAGGCCTTGAGAAATCCGCAGGTCAGAGCAGCACCGCACGGCCGAGCACGCCCCGCGACCCATTCGGCGCCAGCGCCACCTGCCCCGAAGGACTTCACCATGGCCACCTCCCCCGAGACCGTCGAGCCCACGGCCGACCGCGCCGCCGAGCGCCGCCCCGCGGCGGCCCGCAAGGTGACCCGCCACCGCGGCGAGGGCCAGTGGGGCATGGGCCACCACACTCCCCTGAACGCCAACGAGCAGTTCAAGAAGGACGACGACGGTCTCAATGTGCGGACACGCATTGAGACGATCTACGCGCACCGGGGCTTCGACTCGATCGACCCCGCCGACCTGCGCGGCCGGATGCGCTGGTGGGGGCTCTACACCCAGCGCAAGGAGGGCATCGACGGCGGCAAGACCGCGATCCTGGACCCGCACGAGCTGGACGCCGAGTTCTTCATGCTCCGGGTGCGCATCGACGGCGGCCGGCTGACCGTCCCCCAGCTGCGGGCGATCGCCGAGGTCTCCGAGGAGTACGCCCGCGGCACCGCCGACCTGACCGACCGCCAGAACATCCAGTACCACTGGATCCGGATCGAGGACGTCCCGGCGATCTGGCGGAAGCTGGAGGCCGTCGGCCTGTCCACCACCGAGGCCTGCGGCGACACCCCGCGCGTCATCCTCGGCTCCCCGGTCGCCGGCATCGCCGAGGACGAGATCGTCGACGGCACCCCCGCGATCGAGGAGATCCAGCGCCGCTTCATCGGCAACCCGGACTTCTCCAACCTGCCGCGCAAGTTCAAGAGCGCCGTCTCCGGCTCCCCGCTGCTGGACGTCGCGCACGAGATCAACGACGTCTCCTTCGTCGGCGTGGTCCACCCCGAGCACGGGCCCGGCTTCGACCTGTGGGTCGGCGGCGGCCTGTCCACCAACCCCAAGCTGGGCGTGCGGCTGGGCGCGTGGGTCCCGCTGGACGAGGTGCCCGACGTCTACGGCGGCGTCATCGGCATCTTCCGCGACTACGGCTACCGGCGCCTGCGCAACCGCGCCCGGCTGAAGTTCCTGGTCGCCGACTGGGGCGTGGAGAAGTTCCGCCGGATGCTGGAGGAGGAGTACCTCGGGCGCCCGCTGCTCGACGGCCCCGCCCCCGCCGAGCCCGCCGCGCGCTGGCGCGACCACGTCGGCGTCCACCGGCAGCGGGACGGCCGGTTCTACGTCGGCTTCGCGCCGCGCGTCGGCCGGGTCGACGGCAAGCTGCTCGGCCGGATCGCCGACCTCGCCGCCGCCCACGGCAGCGACCGGGTGCGCACCACCGCCGAGCAGAAGATGCTCATCCTCGACATCGCCGAGGAGCACGTCGAGGCCGTGGTGGCCGGCCTGGAGGCGCTCGACCTGCGGGTCACCCCCTCGCCGTTCCGCCGCGGCACCATGGCCTGCACCGGCATCGAGTACTGCAAGCTCGCCATCGTCGAGACCAAGGAGCGCGGCCGCACGCTCATCGACGAGCTGGAGCAGCGCCTGCCGGACTTCGCCGAGCCGCTGACCATCAACATCAACGGCTGCCCGAACGCCTGCGCCCGCATCCAGGTCGCCGACATCGGCCTCAAGGGCCAGCTGGTCACCGACGAGCACGGCAACCAGGTCGAGGGCTACCAGGTGCACCTCGGCGGCGCGCTCGGCCTGGAGGCCGGCTTCGGCCGCAAGGTCCGCGGCCTCAAGGTCACCAGCGCGGGCCTGCCCGACTACGTCGAGCGGGTGCTGACCCGCTACCAGGCCGACCGCGCCGAGGGCGAGCGCTTCGCCCAGTGGGCGGCCCGGGCGACCGAGGAGCAGCTGTCGTGAGTGAGCGAGCGGCACCCTTCTTCTGCCCGTACTGCGGGGACGAGGACCTGCGCCCCTCCGAGGCCGGGCACGGCGCCTGGGAGTGCCACGGCTGCCGCCGCGCCTTCCAGTTGAAGTTCCTCGGCCTGCTGGCACCGACCGACCACGGGGGTACGTCACATGAGCAGCACCGTTCCTGACCACGCGTCGGTCGCGGAGCGGGCCGGCCGCGAGCTGGAGGAGGCGAGCGCGCAGGAGGTCCTCCGGTGGGCCGCGGACACCTTCGGCCCGCGGTTCTGCGTCACCTCCTCGATGGAGGACGCGGTCGTCGCCCACCTGGCGTCCTCGGTGTTCCCCGGGGTGGACGTGGTGTTCCTGGACACCGGCTACCACTTCCCGGAGACCATCGGGACGCGGGACGCGGTGGCCGCGACGATGCCGGTCAACGTCATCACGCTCACCCCGCTGAAGACGGTGGCCGAGCAGGACGCCGAGCTGGGGCCGCACCTGCACGACCGCGACCCGGACCTGTGCTGCTCACTGCGCAAGGTCGAGCCGCTCAACCGGGGCCTGGCCGGCTACGACGCCTGGGCGACCGGGCTGCGCCGCGACGAGTCGCCGACCCGGGCGAACACCCCGGTGGTGTCCTGGGACCCGAAGCGCCGCAAGGTCAAGATCGCGCCGATCGCCCGCTGGACCCAGGAGGACGTGGACGCCTACGTCGCCGCCAACGGCGTGCTGCTCAACCCGCTGCTGTGGGAGGGCTACACCTCGATCGGCTGCTCCCCGCTGTCCTGCACCCGCAAGCCCGGCGAGGGCGAGGACGCCCGGGCCGGCCGCTGGTCCGGGTCGGGCAAGATCGAGTGCGGCATCCACCTCTGACGAACCCGTCGGAAGAACCGTCAACCACTGCGTAAGGAAGAACCGTGACAGCTCACACCCTGGCCGCCGACGGAGCCGCAGAGGCGGCCCGCACGGCCGCACCCTGCGAGCGCGGCGCCACCGTGTGGCTGACCGGGCTGCCCAGCGCGGGCAAGACCACCCTCGCGTTCGCCCTCGCCGAGCGGCTGCGCGCCGAGGGGCACCGGGTCGAGGTCCTGGACGGCGACGAGATCCGCGAGTTCCTCTCCAAGGGCCTGGGCTTCTCCCGTGAGGACCGCCACACCAACGTCACCCGGATCGGCTTCGTCGCCGAGAAGCTGGCGGCGAACGGCGTCAAGGTGCTGGCCCCGGTGATCGCCCCGTTCGCGGACTCCCGCGCCGCGGTGCGCGAGCGCCACGCCGCGAACGGCACCGAGTTCCTGGAGGTGCACGTCGCCACCCCGGTCGAGCTGTGCGCCGAACGCGACGTCAAGGGCCTGTACGCGAAGCAGGCCGCCGGGGAGATCTCCGGCCTCACCGGGGTGGACGACCCGTACGAGGCGCCGCAGGACCCCGAGCTGCGCCTGCAGACCCGGGGCCGCGAGGTGGCCGAGTCCGCCGCCGAGCTGTACGTCTTCCTGACCGAAAGGGGCCTGGCATGACCACCGCGACGGACAGCCCGGTCCGGACTGACGACTCCCCGTTCGCGCTGTCCCACCTGGACGCGCTGGAGGCCGAGTCGGTGCACATCTTCCGCGAGGTCGCGGGGGAGTTCGAGCGCCCGGTGATCCTCTTCTCCGGCGGCAAGGACTCCATCGTCATGCTGCACCTGGCGCTCAAGGCCTTCCACCCCGCCGCCATCCCGTTCTCCCTGCTGCACGTCGACACGGGGCACAACTTCCCCGAGGTGATCGCCTACCGCGACCGCGTCGCCGCGCGGCACAACCTGCGCCTGCACGTCGCCCACGTCCAGGACTTCATCGACCGCGGTGTCCTGCGCGAGCGCCCCGACGGCACCCGCAACCCGCTGCAGACCGTGCCGCTGCTGGACGCCATCGAGAGGAACCGCTTCGACGCCGTCTTCGGCGGCGGGCGCCGCGACGAGGAGAAGGCCCGCGCCAAGGAGCGCGTCTTCTCGCTGCGCGACGAGTTCGGCGCCTGGGACCCGCGCCGCCAGCGCCCCGAACTGTGGTCGCTGTACAACGGCCGGCACGCCGTCGGCGAGCACGTGCGCGTCTTCCCGCTGTCCAACTGGACCGAACTCGACGTCTGGCAGTACATCGAGCGCGAGGGCATCGAGCTGCCGGAGATCTACTACGCCCACGAGCGCGAGGTCTTCGCCCGCAGCGGCATGTGGCTCACCGCCGGCGACTGGGGCGGCCCCAAGGACCACGAGCCGGTCGAGCGGCGGCTGATCCGCTACCGCACCGTCGGCGACATGTCCTGCACCGGCGCCGTCGACTCCGACGCCACCACCATCGAGGCCGTCATCGCCGAGATCGCCGCCAGCCGCCTCACCGAGCGCGGCGCGACCCGCGCCGACGACAAGCTCTCCGAGGCCGCGATGGAAGACCGCAAGCGCGAGGGGTACTTCTAACCATGACCAGCACCGCCACCCAGCACACCGCCGCCACCTCGCTGCTGCGTTTCGCCACCGCCGGCTCCGTCGACGACGGCAAGTCCACCCTCGTCGGCCGCCTGCTGCACGACTCCAAGTCCGTCCTCGCCGACCAGCTGGAGGCCGTCGAGCACGCCTCCCGCAGCCGGGGCCAGGAGGCGCCCGACCTCGCGCTGCTCACCGACGGCCTGCGCGCCGAACGCGAGCAGGGCATCACCATCGACGTGGCCTACCGCTACTTCGCCACGCCCCGGCGGCGGTTCATCCTCGCCGACACCCCCGGCCACGTGCAGTACACCCGCAACATGGTCACCGGCGCCTCCACCGCCGAACTCGCCGTCGTCCTCGTCGACGCCCGCAACGGCGTCGTCGAGCAGACCCGCCGGCACGCCGCCGTCGCCGCGCTGCTGCGCGTGCCGCACGTCGTCCTCGCCGTCAACAAGATGGACCTGGTCGACTACGCCGAGCCGGTCTTCGCCGCCATCGCCGCCGAGTTCACCGCGTACGCGGCCTCCCTCGGCGTCCGGGACGTGCTGGCCGTCCCGATCTCGGCGCTGGCCGGCGACAACGTGGTCGAGCCGTCCGCGCACATGGACTGGTACGGCGGCCCGACCCTGCTGGAGCACCTGGAGACGGTGCCGGTCGGCAGCGACCCGGGCGCCGAACCCGCCCGTTTCCCCGTCCAGTACGTCATCCGCCCGCAGACCGAGGAGCACCCCGACTACCGCGGCTACGCCGGCCAACTGGCCTCCGGGGTCCTGCGGGTGGGCGACACCGTCACGGTGCTGCCCTCCGGCCACACCACCACCGTGGCCGGGATCGACGCGCTCGGCCGGGAGACGGACCTCGCCTGGGCCCCGCAGTCGGTGACCGTCCGCCTCGCCGACGACATCGACGTCTCCCGCGGCGACCTCATCGCGGCCGGCCCCGCTCCCGTCCCCACCAAGGACGTCGAGGCCACCGTCAGCCACCTCAACGAGCGCCCGCTGCGCGCCGGCGACAAGGTCCTGCTCAAGCACACCACCCGCACGGTGCGGGCGCTGGTCAAGGAGATCGGCTACCGGATCGACATCGACACGCTGGAGCGGCGCTCCGGCGCCGACGGGCTGGACGTCAACGACATCGGCCACATCGTGCTGCGCACCGCCGAGCCGCTGGCCCTCGACAGCTACACCGACAACCGCCGCACCGGATCGTTCCTGCTCATCGACCCGGCCGACGGCACCACCCTCACCGCCGGCATGGCGGGCGAGGCCTTCGACACCGCACCCACCACCGGCACACCCGACGAGGAGGACTGGGTCTGATGCCCAGCGAGGCGTTCTCGGGCATGGACAAGGAAGGCGGCCGCATCGGCAGCGGCGTCCTCGGCAGCGGCCAGGGCGGCCTGACCCGATGTGCGGGCCGACAGGGCTGAGTTCGCCCTGTCACCGGGCTGTCTCCCCCCACAGCCGCCCGGCCTGCCCCGGCACACCGCTGCCGCGCGCACCACCTTCCGCACCTTCCGCCCGAGACCGCCTCCTGACGGTCCGTCCGCGAACAGGACTCACCATGGCACCGAACCCGGCACCCTCGCACGGCACGCCCCCGCACAGCCCGTCCGCCAACGGCCCTTCCGCGCACGGCCCTTCCGCGCATAGGCGCCCCCGCCCCGTCGCCGGGCGGATCAGACGGCCCGCCGCCGCGGCCGCGGCCGGCCTGACCGCGGTGGCCCTGCTGTCCGCCTGCGGCTACGGCTCGCAGGCCGACGGCAAGTCCTCCGACACCAAGGCCGACACCGCGGCCACCGCCGGGAACTCCGGCGCGAAGCTGTCCGCGGACACGGTGAAGATCGGCTACTTCGCCAACCTCACCCACGGCACCCCGCTGGTCGGCCTCCAGGAAGGCATATTCCAGAAGGAGCTCGGCTCCACCCAGGTCAAGACCCAGGTCTTCAACGCCGGACCCGCCGAGATCGAGGCCCTGAACGCCGGCTCCATCGACATCGGCTGGATCGGCCCCTCCCCCGCGATCAACGGCTACACCAAGTCCGACGGCAAGTCCCTGAAGATCATCGGCGGTTCCGCCTCCGGCGGCGTCAAGCTGGTCGCCAACCCGGACAAGATCGCCTCCCTGGACGACCTCAAGGGCAAGAAGATCGCCACGCCCCAGCTCGGCAACACCCAGGACGTCGCCCTGCTCAACTACCTCGCGGGCAAGGGCTACAAGGTCGACGCGGCCTCCGGCGCCGGTGACGTCTCGGTCGTGCGCACCGACAACAAGGTCACCCCCGACGCCTACAAGTCCGGCTCCATCGACGGCGCCTGGGTGCCCGAGCCCACCGCGTCCAAGCTGGTCACGCTGGGCGCGAAGGTCCTGCTCAACGAGAAGGACGTCTGGCCGGACAAGCAGTTCGTGATCACCAACATCATCGTCTCGCAGAAGTTCCTCAAGGAGCACCCGGACGTGGTGGAGGCCGTGCTGCGCGGCTCGGTGAAGACCAACGCCTTCATCAAGGCCGACCCCGACAAGGCCAAGGCCGACGCCAACGAGGCGATCAGGAAGGAGGCCGGCAACGCCCTGGAGCCGGCCATCCTCGACCCGGCCTGGGCCGACATCGACTTCCTGGACGACCCGCTGGCGAACACCCTCCAGGCCGAGGCCGACCACGCCGTCACCGCCGGGCTCCTGAAGAAGCCCACCCTGAACGGCATCTACGACCTCACCCCGCTGAACAAGGTGCTCGCCGCCCAGGGCCGACCGGCCGTCGCGGACGCCGGACTCGGCGCCAAGTAGCGCCCGTGGCACGGCCGTTCGTCCCGGCGCCGCCGTTCACCACTGGCACCGCCGTTCGCCGCGGCGCCGCCGCCAGGCCCGGCACCGCCGCCCGTCCCGACTCCGCGGTCCGGCCCCGCCCGCCCGGTCGATCCCCGATCGATGCCCACCGGGACGGGCGGGGCCCGGGCCCCGGCCCAGACCTCCCCCTCCCCGCCCGGAGGAGCCCATGACCACTCACGCAGGAGGTGCCCGGATGACTCCGGCACTGACCACCTCGGCGGACGCCCCCGGCGCCGACGCCCCCGGCGGCGCGCCCGCCGTCCGGATCTCGCACGTGCACAAGTCCTTCGGCCGCCCCGGCGCCCAGACCCACGTCCTGGACGACATCACCCTCGACGTCGCCCCCGGCGAGTTCGTCACCCTGCTCGGCGCCTCCGGCTGCGGAAAGTCCACCCTGCTCAACCTGGTCGCCGGCCTCGACCGGCCCAGCGCCGGCACCATCGAGGTGCCCGGCGGCCGCCCCGCCCTGATGTTCCAGGAGCACGCCCTGTTCCCCTGGCTCACCGCCGGCCGGAACATCGAACTCGCCCTCAAGCTGGCCGGCGTCCCCCGCCCCGAGCGCCGCGCCGAGGCCGAGCGCCTCCTCGAACTCGTCCGCCTCGCCGGCGCGTACGGCAAGCGCGTGCACGAGCTGTCCGGCGGCATGCGCCAGCGCGTCGCCATGGCCCGCGCCCTCGCCCAGGGCAGCGAGGTGCTGCTCATGGACGAGCCCTTCGCCGCCCTCGACGCCATCACCCGCGACGTCCTCCACGACGAGATCACCCGCATCTGGGCCGAACGGCGGCTGTCCGTCCTCTTCGTCACCCACAACGTCCGCGAGGCCGTCCGCCTCGCCCAGCGGGTCGTCCTGCTCTCCTCCCGCCCCGGCCGGGTCGCCCGCGAATGGCACATCGACCTGCCGCAGCCGCGCCGCATCGAGTCCGCGGGCGTCGCCGACCTGTCCATCGAGATCACCGAAGAACTGCGTGGGGAGATCCGCCGCCATGGCCAGCACTGACACCACGCTCACCAAGCCCACCGCGGGCACGAGCGACACCGCCGACGTCGGCGCGGGCCTGGACGCCCTCGACGCCGTCACCACACAGCGCGGATCCCTCGGCGAGGCGCTGCGCGGCAAGGCCCTGCCGCCGCTGATCGGCGTCCTCGTGGTGCTCGCGCTGTGGCAGGGGGCGTACAGCCTGCAGCTCACGTCCTCGTACAAGCTGCCCAGCCCGGCGGACGTGTGGCGCTCCGCCCAGGACCTCTGGTACCAGGGCACCCTGTTCTCGATCATCTGGACCAGCGTCTGGCGGGGCCTGTCCGGCTTCCTGCTCGCCGTGGTCATCGGCACCCCGATCGGGCTGGTCGTCGCCCGGGTCCGGCCGGTGCGCACCGCGATCGGGCCGGTCCTGCAGGGCCTGCAGTCGCTGCCCTCGGTGGCCTGGGTGCCCGCGGCCGTCATCTGGCTCGGCATCAACGACTCGATGATGTACGCGGTGATCCTGCTGGGTGCCGTCCCCTCGATCGCCAACGGGCTGGTGGCCGGCATCGACCAGGTGCCGCCGCTGTTCCTGCGGGCCGGACGCACCCTCGGCGCCACCGGCCTCACCGGGGCGCGCCACGTCCTCATCCCCGCGGCCCTGCCCGGCTACCTGGCCGGCCTCAAGCAGGGGTGGGCGTTCTCCTGGCGCTCCCTGATGGCCGCCGAACTCGTCGCGTCCTCGCCCGACCTGGGCCGGGGACTCGGCCGCTTCCTGGAGGACCAGCGCGAGTTCTCCGACATGTCGGGCGTCCTGCTCGGCATCATCCTCATCCTCTTCGTCGGCATCGCCATCGAGCTGCTGGTGTTCACCCCGGTCGAGCGCCGGGTGCTGCGCAACCGCGGGCTGCTGGCCGCGAGCAAGTGAGGCACCACTGATGCCCGCCCTCCTCCTGATCGCCCACGGCAGCCGCGACCCGCGCCACGCCGCGACGGTGGCCGCGCTCGTGGAGGAGGTGCGGGCGCGGCGGCCCGGCACCGAGGTCGCCACCGCCTACCTGGACCACTGCGCACCGAGGATCCCGCAGGTGGTGGGACGGCTGGCGGACGCGGTGGCGGTGCCGCTGCTGCTGAACCGGGCGTTCCACGCCAAGCACGACATCCCGGCCGCGCTGCGTGCCGCCGGCTCCCGGCTGCCGGTGGCGGACGTCCTCGGCCCCTCGCCGCTGCTGCTCGCGGCCCTGGACCGGCGGCTGGCCGAGGCCGGTCTGGCGGTCGGCTCGCCGGCGGTGCGGGCCCGCACCGGGGTCGTGCTGGCGGCGGCCGGCTCCTCCGATCCGGCCGCCGACGCGGCGACCCGCGCGGTCGCCGCCGAGTGGCGGCGCACCCGCGGCTGGGCCGGCGTCGAGGTCGCCTACGCCTCCGCGGCGGGCCCGCGCGTCCCCGACGCGCTCGCCGCCCTGCGCGCCGACGGCGCCGAGCACACCGCCGTCGCCCCGTACCTGCTGGCCCCGGGGCTGCTCCCGGACCGCATCGCGGCCGCCGCCGTGGCCGCCGGGGCGGACGTCCTGGCCGGCGTCCTCGGCGCGTGCCCCGAGGTGGCGGCGCTGCTCCTGGAACGCCACGCCGAGGCCCTGCGCGCCACCGAGACGGCCCCCGCGCTCACCGCCTGAGGCTCACGAGGCCTTGCGGTGCCGGTACTCGGCGACCGCCGCGGTGATCACGCTGAGCGGCACCGGCTCGTCGGCGTCCGCGATGGCGGCCTCGATCCACTCCCGCATGATCGCCGTCGGCTTCAGCCCCCGTTCCCGCGCGCGGCGCCGGACCTCGTCCATCACCGGCTTGGGCAGCCGCAGCGAGGTGGTGATCATCACCGACTCGGCCGCCACCGGCTCCGCCGGCTCAGCGCTCATGATCTCGTCCTCGGTCAGTTCGTGCGTCTCGTAGTACTCGGCAATCGCTTCGAGGTCCGCACCGTTGTCAGTCATCCGTCACCTTCAACTCGTCCGCTTGAGGAACAAGCGCCTCTCGGCGGCTGTCATGTCGCGGGCCGTGGCGCAGTACCACGCCGACGACACCGCCGCACTGCTTGCCAACACCACCAACAGGTACCGCCCGGCCCGCGTTACGCCGTGGCAGAGCGTCGTTCCCTCCCTCCCGTCGGAGAACCAGTGGGGGCGGGTGAATACGACATCCTCCACTTCCTCCGGGTCGACGCCGTGCCTGGCGATGTGCTCCTCAGACCGCTCAGTCCAGTAGATCTCACTATGCACGAGCAGCAGCGTGATGCAAATGCATTGCGCGGCTCAAGGAACTGTCACTCCCCCGGGTGACGACGCGCGGGGGCTCGCAGGAGCGCGGGCGGCTCGGCCGGCCCTGGTGGCGGCCCGGAGGCCGGGCCGCCACTGAGTCCGTCCGGCCGGGCGGCGGAACGTACGGGCCTACCGGGACCGTCAGACCGGGAGGTTCCACTTCTGGTTGTCGGCGCCGTTGCAGTCCCAGATGCCCAGCTGGTTGCCGTTGGTGGTGGAGAAGCCGAGGTCGTCCAGGCAGCGGCCGGACTGCGGGTTCAGCAGCGAGCCGTCACCGCGGGCCTGCCACTGCTGGGCGCCGGTGCCGTTGCAGTCGTAGATCTGCACCAGGGTGGCGTTGCCGGTGTTGCCACCGGAGACGTCCAGGCACTTGCCGAAGGCGCGGATGGTGCCGTCGGTGCCGATCTTCCACTGCTGGTTGACGTTGCCGAGGCAGTCCCAGATCTGGACGGGGGTGCCGTTGGAGCCGACGCCGCCGCGCACGTCCACGCACTTGCTCGCGTAGCCGGAGATCTGGCCGGTCGGGCCCGCCGGGACGGCGGGGCCGGAGACGATCCAGCCGGAGGTCGGCATCGCCGGCCACATGCACCCCGCGGTGGCGGTGCCATTGCCGACGGCCCAGCCGCCGTACGCCGCCGAGAAGACGGGGAACCCGTTGGCGCCGATGCTCTGGCAGCTGCCGGCGACGCGCCAGGTCTGGTTCGGGTCCATGCCCGAGCAGGTGCCGACGAAGCCGTTGCCGCTTCTGCCGACGGAACAGCTCGCGGCGGTCAGGGCGTTGGCGCCCGCCGCGGCCTGGGAGGCCTGGGAGGTCTGGGAGGTCTGGGAGGTCTGGGAGCCCTGGGTGGCCCGCTCGGCGGCGTTGGCGGCCGGCGCGGTGAGTGCGGCGGCTCCGGCCAGCAGGGCGGTGGCGAAGAGGGCTGCGGTACGGCGCATGGAAGGTCCTTCCGGGTCGTGGGATCACGTCGACCCACCGTCGGCGCAACCGTGGTGACGGTGCGTCGGATGTGTGGGCCGCGTGAAAGACTCGGGGGTGCGCGGTCGGCCGTCAACCGGCAGGTCACCGGCAGCTGCCGGGCATGGGCGCCCTGATCAGGGCCGTCGCTCCGAGCGGCAGTTTCGCCGGGCCTGTTCGACTCCCCGGCGCCGGAGAACCGAAACAGACCCGGAAGCCGAACGGGACCGGGGAGCCGGACGGGCCCGCAGAACCGAAACGGCCCCGGAACGCCGGACGGGCCCCGCACGCCCCCTGTCGTGGGGAGGTGCGGGGCCCGTTCGGTGCGGGTCTGACAGCCGTCAGTCGGCCTTGCGGCGCTGGCGGCCGGTGCCGTAGTTGGAGCCGGACTTGGAGCCACTGCCGGGCTTGGCGCGGCCCGAGGAGCGGCCGATGAAGCCGGCCGCCTGCGGGCGCTCGCCCTGGGCGGCGCCGCCCATGCGCTGCTTGGGGCGGGGGCGGCGCGGGTTGCCGTTCATGTCGACGTCGGTGGGCAGCCCGGAGCGCTTGCCGGAGCGGCGGCGCGGGGAGCCGGACTTGGCCCCGGCGGGCTTGTCGGCGCCGGAGGCGGCCTGGTCCGCGGGGACGGGCACGGCCAGCGTCACCGGGACGCCGCTGGGCGTGCGGGCGCCGGTGATCCGGGCCAGGTCGGCGTCGCCCGGGCGGATCTTGGTGATGGTCGGGCGGATGCCCGCCACCGTCATCAGCCGGTTGACCTCGCGGCGCTGCTCGGGCAGCACCAGGGTGACGACCGTCCCGGACTCGCCGGCGCGGGCGGTGCGGCCGCCGCGGTGCAGGTAGTCCTTGTGGTCGACCGGCGGGTCGACGTTGACGACCAGGTCCAGGCCGTCGATGTGGATGCCGCGGGCGGCGACGTTGGTGGCGATCAGCGCGGTGACGTGGCTGTCCCGGAACTGGTCGAGGACCCGGTTGCGCTGCGGCTGGGACTTGCCGCCGTGCAGGGCGGCGGCCTTCACACCGTTGGCGAGCAGCTGCTTGGCCAGCCGGTCGGCGCCGTGCTTGGTGTGCACGAACATGATCACGCGGCCGTCGCGGGAGGCGATGTGCGCGGTGGCGGAGGCCTTGTCGGCGGGCTCCAGCTGGAGGACGTGGTGGTCCATGGTGGTGACCGCGCCGGCCGAGGGGTCGACGGAGTGGGTGACCGGGTCGGTCAGGAAGCGCTTGACCAGCCGGTCGACGTTGCGGTCCAGGGTGGCGGAGAACAGCATCCGCTGCCCGCCCTCGGCGACCTGCTCCAGCAGCTTGCTGACCTGCGGCAGGAAGCCCATGTCGGCCATCTGGTCGGCCTCGTCGAGGACCGTGATCGCGACGTCGGAGAGCTTGACGTCACCGCGCCCGATCAGGTCGTCCAGCCGGCCGGGGGTGGCCACCAGCACCTCGGCGCCGCGGCGCACCGCGTTGGACTGCCGCCCGATCGACATGCCGCCGACGACGGTGGTGATCCGCAGGTTGACGGCGGTGGCGTACGGGGTGAGCGCCTCGGTGACCTGCTGGGCGAGCTCGCGGGTGGGCACCAGGACGAGCGCCAGCGGGTGCCGGGGGTCGGCGCGGCGCCCGGCGGTACGGGCGAGCAGCGGCAGGCCGAAGGCCAGGGTCTTGCCGGAGCCGGTGCGGCCTCGGCCGAGCACGTCGCGCCCGGCGATCGAGTCGGGCAGCGTGGCGGCCTGGATCGGGAAGGGCTCGGTGACGCCCTGGCGGGTGAGCGCGGAGAGGATCGCCTTGGGCAGTTCCAGCTCGGCGAAGGACGCCGCCGGGGGCCGGGCCGGGGTGCCCTGGACCACGGTGAAGTCGGCGGCCTCGGGGGCGGCGGCGGGGCGGTTCTGCCGGGGGGCGCCGGCGCGGCCGCGCGGCTTGCGCCGGCCGTCGCCGGAGGCGGTGCCGGCGGTGCGGCGGGCCTGGTCGGAGTTGCGGGGGCCGCGGTCGCGCGGCGGGCGGGCAGGGGTGGTCACGGGATCTCCGTCCGTCGGTCTACAGCCCGGTCTGCGAGCTGGGTCGGCCGTCGGAAGGGAGAGTGTGCCGCCCCGGCCGTACGGCGGCATGAGCGGGGGCCCGCACCATGGGTGCGGGCCCCCGCTACGCGATGATCGCGAGTCAGCGTGGAGCTGACGTCAGCCGATGATCTGGATGTTCTCGGCCTGCGGGCCCTTCTGGCCCTGGGTGACGTCGAACTCGACCTTCTGGCCCTCGAACAGCTCACGGAAGCCCTGAGCCTGGATGTTCGAGTAGTGGGCGAACACGTCGGCGCCGCCACCATCCTGCTCGATGAAGCCGAAGCCCTTTTCGCTGTTGAACCACTTCACGGTGCCGGTAGCCATAACCGTCTCCTCCAAACTGGGGCATCAGGGATCCACACCTCGTGGGTCCCCAAGTAGCCGCGATCCCCATCCGGAGACTGAAACACCGGACAAAACAAATGCGCCTGTCGGTTGGAACCAGCAGGCGCACACCACGTTCATGGGAACCAAAACTGCAACTGACTCGACTGTAGCACGGTAGAACCGGGGTTGACCGGGGATTTTCCGCCTCGGAGATCACGTTTGGTGGCCCCGCGAAAGGGGCAGGCGGCGCCCCGCCGAAGCGGGGCGCCGCCTGCCCGTACCGATCCGTCCGGGTCAGCGCCGGCCGGCCGGTTCCGGCACGCCATGGGCGTCGGCCAGCGGGGCCGGACCGTGGCCGTGGGCGGGGCTGTCCGCGTGGCCGGGCCACCAGGCGCGGTGGCCGAGCAGCGCGGTGAGCGCCGGTGTGAAGAACATCGCCATCACGAAGGCCGCAATGAGGATGCCGATGGCGATCGAGAAGCCCATCTCGCTCATCAGGGTGTTCCCGGCCAGCAGCATGGTGCCGAAGGTCGCGGCCAGGATGAAGCCGGCCGCGGCCACCGTCGGGCCGCCGTGGCGGATCGCCTGGCTCGCCGCCTCGCGGGGACTGCGGCCCTCGCGGGCCTCCTCGCGCAGTCGGGCGATCATCAGGATGTTGTAGTCGGTGCCGAGCGCGACCACGAACAGGTAGATCAGGATCGGCAGCATGAACATCAGGCCCTGCTCGCCCTTGATGTTCTGGAACACCAGGGTGGTGGCGCCGAGGGTGGCGCCGAACCCGAGGCCGACCGAGGCCATCAGGTACCAGGGGGCGACCACGCTGCGCAGCAGCAGGCCGAGGATCACCATGATCAGCACCGCGGCGATCGGGAAGACCAGGCTGTAGTCGTGGGCCATCGCCGTGTTGATGTCCTTGAACACGGAGGTGGTGCCGGCGACGTAGGCCTTGGTACCGGCGGGCGCGTGGCCGTGGGCGACCTCGCGGACCTTGCCGATGGTGTCGATGGCCTTGTTACTGGCCGCCTCGTCCTTGAGGACGACGGTGATGTCGGCGGTGAGCCCGTCCTTGCTGATGCCGCGCTCCGGGTCCGGCATGGCGACGCCGGAGACGCCGCTCACCTTGCCCAGGTCGTCCACGTAGCCCTTGAGCCCGGCGACGTCGATCCGGTTGCCGTTCTGGCTGGTCAGGTATACGTGGGCGGGGTCTGCGGCACCGGCCGAGTAAGCCTTGATCATGGTGTCCTGGACGACCATCGACTCCTTGGACTTCGGCATCGAGCTGCCGGCCATGTCGAAGGTGCCCTGGTAGTTGAGCGCGGCGACCGCGAGGCCGACCATCACCAGGCCGGAGAGCACGGCGGCGGCGGCCGGACGGCGACCGACGGCACGGCCCATCGCCGCGAAGCGGGCGTTGGACGGCTCGCGCTGCCAGGCCTTGGAGGGCCAGAACAGGACCTTCTCCGGGATCAGGCACAGGATCGCGGGCACCAGCGTGACCGAGGCGACCGCGGTGACGGCCACCGCGATGGCCAGCGAGGGGCCGAGCGCCTTGAACATGCCGAGGCTGGACAGGACGAGCACGGCGAAGGCGACCACGACGGCACCGGCGGCGGAGGCGATGGCCTCGCCGACCCGGCCGATCGCGTTGGCCACGGCCTGCTTGCGGTCGTCCCCGGCCCGCAGCCGCTCGCGGTAGCGGAACATCAGGAAGAGGAAGTAGTCGGTACCGACGCCGTAGAGCACGACGGTGAGGATCTGTTCCATCGAGCTGTCGGCCTTGAGCCCGAACAGCTTGCTGGCGTCGGCGATGAGGCCGTTGGCGACCATCGAGTAGATGATCACCGAGAGGATCGGCAGCAGCGCGATGATCGGGCTGCGGAAGATGATCCCCAGCGTGAGCAGGATGATCACGACCGTGCCGAGGCCGATCAGCATGCCGGCCGTCTTGCCGGCGTCCTTCTGGTCCAGGTTCATCGCGGCCGGGCCGCCGACCTGGTATTTCAGGTTGCTGCCGGAGGCGAGCGCGGTGCCTTCGTCGCGGAGCTTCTTCGCAGCGTCGGTGAACTCGTCCGACTGCATCTTGGTCTTGTCGATGGAGACCAAGGTCATCGCGTACTTGTGGTCCTGGGAGTAGGACGCCGGGGACACCGGGACGACCATCTCGACCAGCGGGATCTTCTTGTCGGTCAGGCCCTGGGTGACCTTGGCCATGGCCGCCGCGTCGCCCTCGTCCAGCTTGCCGCCGTCGGTGCGCTCGAAGAGCAGCAGCGCGGAGGGCGAGATGTTGGACGGGAAGGCCTTCTGCTGGAGCTCCGAGGCCTGGATGGACTCGTAGTGCTTGGGCAGGAAGGCCGCCTCGTCGGTGTTGGCCTTCAGCGGCGGGGCGGTCGCGATGATCGCGACCGCAGCGATCAGCCATGCGCCGATGACCCACCAGGGGCGGCGAACGACGAATTGTCCGAGTCGGTGGAACATGCTCGTGATGCCTCCTGGGCATGGTTCACCGCAGCCCTCGGGGGACGGGTTTCGGGGCGACGGCAGGGCCGGCTCGGGGAACGCCTCGCGGACGCCCCCTTGCCGGTCGGCAGGTAAGTGGATCTGGGGCATCATCCTACGAGCACTTGCTTGCCGCCCGGCAAGGAGCCCCCGTGTGCTTCAACCCCCGTCGGGCCGCCACGAAGCGGCCCCGGCCCAGTTTCTCCCGGGCACGGGCCCGTTGACCTCGTGCTACGGGTGGAGACTTCTCCCCCTCAGGGTGGAGGTGGATCCCCTACCCCCCAGGAGGAGATCTCGGGGTCCGGGGGTAGGGAAAACCCCACCCGGACCCCCGAGGAGAGCACCAGGAAGAGGCCACCCGCCAGCCGGATTAACCGTCAACCCCCCTTTCCCTACTGTCGATCGGGACGCCGGACCGCAGTCGGCGCACCGCCATCGGCGACTCCCGCGACCCGGGGCCGCCGCCGCTCCCGTCCGGCGACGACCGCCGAATCTCCCAGGGGGGAAGAACCACCGTGAAGCCCGTGAAGCCCAGACTCGGCCTGGCGGCCGCGATGGGCGCCTGGAGCGCCCGGCACCGCAGGACGGCCGTGTTCGGCTGGCTGCTGTTCGTCGTCCTGACCGCCACTCTCGGCGGCCTGCACGGCAGCACCAGGATCACCGAAGCCGAGCAGGTCCCCGGACAGGTCTCCCGGGCCGCGCGGATCCTCGACGAGGCCGGCCTGAAGAGCCCGGCCGGCGAGACCGTGCTGGTCCAGAGCGCCACCCGCGGCGCCGACGACCCGGAGTTCCGCGCCGTCGTCGGCCAGGTGGTCGCCGCCGTCGACGGCACCGGCGAGGCCGCCGAGGTCCGCTCGCCGTACGACACCAGGGCGGTCTCCGCGGACGGCCACTCCGCACTGGTGACGCTGACGCTCAAGGGCGACGCCACCGAGGCCGTGGACCACGTCCAGCCGGTGCTGGACGCGGTGGCCGCCGTACAGAAGCAGCACCCCGACCTGACCGTGGTCCAGCTCGGCGACGCCAGCTCCGGCAAGTGGGTGCAGGACCAGCTCACGACCGACTTCGCCCGCGCCGAGTGGACGGCCGTGCCGCTCGCCCTCGGCATCCTGCTGGTCGCCTTCGGCGCGCTGGTCGCCGCCGTGCTGCCGGTGGTGCTGGCGCTCACCGCCTTCGTCGCCGCCGCCGGCCTGGTCGCGCTCGGCAGCGGGTTCCTGCACACCAGCGGCGACGCCAGCTCGGTGATGCTGCTCGTCGGCCTCGCCGTCGGCGTCGACTACTGCCTGTTCTACCTGCGCCGCGAGCGCGAGGAGCGGGCCGCCGGGCGCGACGCCGCCACCGCGCTGGCCGTGGCCGCCGCCACCAGCGGCCGGGCGGTGCTGGTCTCCGGCATCACCGTGGTCGTCGCCATGGCCGGCATGTTCCTCACCGGGATCTCCACCTTCAAGGCGATGGCCTTCGCCACCATCGTGGTCGTGATCACCGCCGTGCTCGGCTCGCTCACCGTGCTGCCCGCGCTGCTGTCGCTGCTCGGCGACCGGGTCGAGAAGGGCCGGGTGCCGTTCCTCGCCAAGCTGCGCCGCCCGGACGCCGGACAGGACGGCGGACGGTTCTGGAACGCGGTGCTGACCCCGGTGCTGCGCCGCCCGCTGGCCGCCACCGTGCTCGCCTGCGCCTTCCTGCTGGCCCTGGCCGCACCGCTGCTCACCATGCACACCGCCAAGCTGACCTTCCAGCAGCAGCTGCCCAGGGGCAACGCCCTGGTCGCCGCCTCGCAGAAGATCGAGGCCGCCTTCCCCGGCAGCCCCGCCCCCGCCACCGTGGTGATCAGGGCCGCCGACATCGACTCCCCCGCGATGACCGCCGCGATCGCCGACCTCCAGGCCAGGGCGCTGGCCGGCGGGCGGATGCACGGCCCGGTGGAGGTCGCCGTGCACGCCGACCGGAACGTGGCCGTCGTCGCCATCCCGCTCAACGGCACCGGCAACGACGCCACCAGCAACGACGCCCTGAAGAGCCTGCGCGAGGACCTGCTGCCCGCCACCGTGCTCAGGGTGCCCGGCACCGAGGCCCCGGTCACCGGCCAGACCGCCGCCTCGTACGACTTCAACCGGAAGATGACCGGCTCGATGCCGCTGGTCTTCGGCTTCGTCGTCGCCTTCGCCTTCCTGCTGATGCTCACCTCGTTCCGCTCCCCGGTCGTCGCGGCCACCGCCGTGGTGCTCAACCTGCTCTCGGTGGGCGCCGCGTACGGGGTGCTGACGCTGGTCTTCCAGCACGGCATGGGCGCCTCGCTGCTGGGCACCGCCGGGGTCGGCGCGGTGGAGTCCTGGGTGCCGCTGTTCCTCTTCGTGATCCTCTTCGGGCTCTCGATGGACTACCACGTGTTCGTGGTCTCCCGGATCAAGGAGGGCCGTGACCGCGGCCTGCCGACCCGGGCCGCGGTCGCCCACGGCATCCGGTCCACGGCCGGGGTGGTCACCAGCGCCGCGGTGATCATGGTGGGGGTGTTCTCGGTCTTCGGCTCGCTGTCCATGCAGGTGATGAAGCAGATGGGCGTGGGCCTGGCGGTCGCGGTGCTGATCGACGCCACGGTGATCCGCGCGGTGCTGCTGCCCTCGGTGATGACGCTGCTGGGCGAGCGCAACTGGTACCTGCCGCGCTGGCTGCGCTGGCTGCCGGACCTCTCGCACGGCGAGTCCGTCCCGCCGCTCGGCGCCGACGGGGCCGCGCCGCCCGCCCGGCCGGCCGCCGCGTCGACGGAGGGGGCGCGCCACCGCCGGGCCGGGGTCTGAGCGCCCCGCCGGAACGCCCCGACGCCGGGTCCCGCAACGCGCGGGGCCCGGCGTCCGTGCGTCATGATGATCACCGTCCGGGAACCTCCGGACGAACGTCGGCGGAACGGAACCCAGCCATGATCCCCTTCGACGAGGGCCGCGCCCGGCTGCTGCTCGCCCAGGCCTGCGACTCGGCCGGACTGGCCGCCCCCGACGGGGCCACGCTGCTCGCGCTCGGCGAGAACGCCGTCTTCGACCTCGGCGTCCCGGCCGTGGTCGCCAAGGTCGGCCGCGGCCCCGAGCTGTACGACCGGGCGCACCGCGAGCTGGCCCTCGCCCACTGGCTGGCCGGCCAGGAGGTGCCGGTGGTCCGCCCGTACGACGCGGTGGCGCCCGAGCCGCAGCTCGCCGACGGCCACCCGGTCACCTTCTGGCACCGGCTCGCGCCCGCCGTCCGGCCCGCCCGCCCGGTCGACCTCGCCCCGCTGCTGCGCGCCCTGCACCGGCTGCCGCTGCCGCCCTTCACGCTCGGCCGGCGCGACCTGCTGGCCCCGGTCGAACGCTGGCTGGCCTCCGCCGAGGGCCACGTCGACCCGGCGGACGTCGCCTTCCTGCGCCACCGCCGGGACGCCTTCGAGGCCGCCCTGCCGGACCTCGTCCCGCAGCTGCACCCCGGGGTGATCCACGGCGACGCGCTGCCGCGCAACGTCCACATCGGCCCCGAAGGCCCGGTGCTGCTCGACCTGGAGTTCATGGCGAACGACCTGCGCGAGCACGACCTGGTGGTCCTCGCGCTCAGCCAGGACCGGTACGGCGTGCCCGCCGAGGAGTACCGGGCGTTCACCGAGGCGTACGGCTGGGACGTGCGCGAGTGGCCCGGCTTCACGGTGCTGCGCGGCGCCCGGGAGACCGCCAGCGCCTCCTGGGTGGCGCAGCAGGCGGCCAGCAACCCGGCCGCGCTGAAGGAGTTCCGGCGCCGGGTCGACTCGTTGCGGGACGGGGCCACGGAGGTGCGCTGGTACCCGTTCTGACGGCCCTGTCCGTTACCCGTGGCGGGGCGGCGCTGCCACCGGGGCGGGTGTGAGAAGACTCTTACGGCGGTTCGGTCCGGCCCGCAACCGAGGAACGTACGATCGGCGTCCTATCGGACAGTCGTCCTGACCCGAGAGATCGGCACCGTACTCGCACCTCAGGAGCCGCCGCCATGCACCGGACCGCCCGTCGCCACCCCTTCGCCCCGACCCGACCGTCCCGCTCCCGGCGCCGGCTGCTGGCGGGCTGTGTGGCGGTGGCCGCCGCCCTGGGGCTGGCCGCGTGCGGGACGGCCGGCGGGGCGCTCCGGGCGGCGCCGAGCGCGGCCGCGTCCGGGACGCCGTCCGGTACGCCGTCCCCGGACGCCGCCCGGCCGAGCGGGACGGCGGCGACCACCATCGCGCCGGCGCCCGGCTCGGACGCCGCACCGCCGGTCTCCCCCGCGGCCCCCGCCGCCCCCTCCGCCTCCGCCTCCGCCCCGTCGGCGCCGGCGAAGCCGAACCCGCCCGTGGCCACCGGCTCCCCGGTGTCCACCACGCCCGCCGCGCCGGCCGCCACCCCGACCGCACCGGCCGCCGACCCGTCCTCGCCCGCCGCGCCGCCCCCGCACACCGGGGCGGGCACCGTGATCGGCTCCACCGCCTCCGGCGGCCGCACCGTGGCGCTCACCTTCGACGACGGCCCCGGGCCGGCCACCGGGCAGATCCTCGACCTGCTGGCCCAGCACCACGTCAAGGCCACCTTCTGCGAGATCGGCCAGAACGCCGCCGCCAACCCGGCCATGGTCAAGCGCGTCCTGGCCGCCGGGCACCGGCTCTGCGACCACAGCGTCCACCACCCGCAGCCGTTCGCGAAGCTCCCGCACGACAAGGCCGTGCACGAGATCACCGCCGCCCGGGACATGATCGTCCAGGCGGGCGGCCCCGGCACCGAGGTCGGCTGGTTCCGCGCCCCGGGCGGTGGCTTCAACGCCGACAACGAACAGATCACCGCGAGCCTGGGGATGTCCTCGCTCGGCTGGTCCGTCGACCCGCGCGACTGGGCACGGCCGGGGACGCCGGCGATCGTCTCGGCCGTGCAGAAGCAGCTCAAGCCCGGCGGCGTCATCCTGATGCACGACGGGGGCGGCGACCGCAGCCAGACCGTGGCCGCGCTCAAGCAGCTGCTGCCCTGGCTGGTCGCCCAGGGCTACACCTTCGACTTCCCGGCCGCGTAAGGCCGTCGGGCCCGCCACCGAGGGACGTTTCCCCCTCGTTCACCGGCCGGACGACGGCCCACACACCGCCCGCACCGGCCGTCGCACTAGCCTCCCGGCATGACTGCCGGCACTCCGTCGAGTCCCCGACTCCCTTACCTCAAAAGGCGCCTGGGCTTCGGCCGGGCGCTCGCGGCGCTGCTCCTGCTGGCGCTGTGCGCGACGGCCGGCCGGCTGTTCGCGGCCGGGGTGGTCGCCTACCGCGACCCGGAGACCTGCTCGCCGCTCTGCCTCGGCTCGCCCCACACCCAGGCGTACTGGGCCGGCGCCGCGCTGTGCTGGCTGACCGGCATGGTGGGCGCGGCGACGGTCGGCCGCTCCCCCGGCGCCGGCGCCCCGAACCGGCTGCCCGCCGGCGGGGTCCTGCTCCTCGCCGTCCTGGCCGGGGCGCTCGGCGCGGTCTACGGGCCCGGCGGGCCGTACCGGGCCGCGCTGCCCGCCGTCGGGCTCCTGGCGGCGCTCACCCTGGTCCTGGTCACCCTGTCCGAGTCCCGGCTCCGGGCGCAGTACCGCGCGTACCGGGCCGCCCGGACGACCGCCGACCGGCTCGCCGCGCACGGGGTGAGCACCGTCGGCACCGTCACCGCCGTCCGGCCCGGTGAGCCGACGGGCTTCGCCCAGCCGCAGTTCCGGCTCACCGTCGGCTACGCGGCCCCCGACGGTGTCGCCCGCAGCCTGGACTGCGTGGTCCGCGTCCAGGCCTACCTCGCGCCCCGGGTCGGGCAGTCGATGACCGTCCGCTACGACCCGCTGGCGCCGGACACCGCCGAGGCCGCCGTCGTGGCCCCGCCCGAGGGGGTCTGACGCCGCGGGCGGGCCCGGGGCCGGCACCCGGTCGGCGCCGTGCCCTCGTCAGTCGACGCGCAGCCGGTAGACCTGCCGGGAGCCGCCCTCCGGGCCCGGGGCGGCGGCCTCGGCCGGGGTGAAGCCCAGCCGCTCGTAGAAGACCCGGGCGCCGCTTGCCACCGCGCCCGGGTGGTCCGGGCCGAAGGTCACCACCTCGACGGTGGCCGGGCCCCGGACGCGGCGGCGCAGCGCGTCCTCGACCAGTGCCCGGCCGACACCGGTGCCCCGGGCGCGCCCGGCGACCACCAGCCAGTGCAGGTGGTGGGGCCCCGGGCCGCCGGCGCCGAACAGCAGGCCGCCGAGCAGCCCGTCGCCGTCCTCGGCGACCGTCGCCAGGCCGCGGTCGATGCCGTCGCGCACGGCGCGGTGGAAGCCCGGCTCGGCGACCATCGGGCCGAACCAGTGCTCGACCTCGGCGGCGAGCGCGAGGAGACCGGGCAGGTCCGCGGAGCGGGCGGGGCGTACCGGGCGGACGTCCGTCACCGGGCGGGCCAGCGCGGGTCGACCACCGCCTGCGGGTCCTTGCCGCGGCGCAGCCAGGCCTGGAGGCCCTCGGCCCACTGCCGGTACCAGTCGATCTGCCGCCGGTGCAGTTCGGCCGGGTCCAGCGCGCCGACCTCGTTCGGGTAGCGGCCGGCCAGCGCGACGGCGACCCGGACGGCGGCCAGCGCGTCGCTGCCCGCCTCGTGGGCGTCCGTCAGCTCCACCCCGTACAGCTCGCAGACCCGCTGCAGGGTGCGCGAGCCCTTGCGGTACTTGTCCACGGCCCGGTCGATCACCAGCGCGTCCAGCACCGGCCCGACGGGGCGGCCCAGGCGCTCGGCGAGCGTCGCCAGCCCGTGCCGGCGCAGCTCGGCGTCGAGCAGCGACAGGTCGAACGGCGCGTTGAACGCCACCACCGGCCGCCCGTCGGCGATCCGCTCGCACAGCGCGGCGGCTATCTCCTCCACCGCCTCCTTCGCCGGTCTGCCCTTGCTCCGCGCCACCTCGTCCCCGATCCCGTGGATCGCCTCCGCCTCGGCGGGTATCGGCACCCCGGGGTCGAGCAGCCAGTGCGCGGCGCCCACCCGGGCGGCCCCGACGGTGTCCACGAGCGCGGCCGTGACGATGCGGTCCACGGCCGGGTCGGTGCCCGTGGTCTCCAGGTCGAAGCCGACCAGTGGCTGCTGCCACCAGCTCATCAGGTGTGTCCTTCCGTCCTGCCTCTCGAAACAGCCCCTATCATCACCCGCCCCACCGACAGACCGGCCCACGGGGAGCCCGATCATGGGCCCGCCCGCCCTGCGCCGTTCCCCGGACCCGAGCGAATGAGCCGACCATGAGCACCGCCCCGGACCTGCCCGTACCCCCGCGCCGAGCCGACAGCGTCCACCCGCTGCGGACGATCAGGGAGGACGATCAGGGAGATCCGTGGGTCGCTGCCCGCGGACCGGGTCAAGCACTTCGACGCCGAGCTCGCCGACACCGACATCGACGCGCTGCCGGCGCTACCGCACCGCCGGGCGACACCGGGGACCGACGGCTTCGTCGACCGGCTCCTGTCGACGCCGTTCGAAGGGGTGGAGTTCGGGGCGCGCTCCTCCGACGACCCGGCGGGCTCCGAGCGGGTCCTCGACGGAGTGCGAGCCGAGTACCAGGGCCGGATCGCCTCGGCACCGCCGCCCCGACCAGCGCCTTTTCGATTGCGCGCGGCTCAGGAGACGGGCCGGGAGTCGGCCCAGACGCCCTCGAACTCCTCGCGGTAGACCTCCAGCAGTCCGGGTTCGGTGCCGCCGGGCTGCTGGCCGGCGCCGCCGCGCAGCACCAGGGCCGGGGACTCCATGCCGCGGGCGCGGCGCAGGTAGGGCTGGACGACGCCGAGGTCGCGGCCCTGCCGCCGGCCGCCTGCCTGGCCGGCCGTGCGGGGGCCCTCGACGAGGTAGGCGGTGAAGCGCGGGGTCTCGTCGAAGACCCGGATCTCGAAGCCGCCCTGGTCCCGCAGCCGGGCCCGCACCCGTCGCACGTGCATGATGTTCATCTCGATGGAGCGGGACAACTCACTGCGCCCGAGGCCGAGTTCGCGTTCACGGCGGCGCACCGCGCTGCTCGCCGGGTTGAGGAAGAGCAGCCGCACCCGGCAGCCCTCGCCGGCCAGGCGCACCAGGCGCTTGCCGGTGTAGTTCTGGCAGAGCATGCCGAGGCCGATGCCGAGCGCGTCCAGACGCCGGGCGCCGTCCAGCAGGTCCTCGACGGGCAGGTCGCGCTGGAGCCGGACCCGGTCCGCGTGCACGGCGACGACGTCGGCGTACCGGCCGGCCACCAGGGACTCGACGACGTCGGCGGGCACCCCGCCGGCGCCGCCGTCCAGTACGGCGAGCAGCCGGGCGGCGGCCCGTTCGGTCTGGGCGAGCACGGTCTGGGTGAGCGCCCGGTTGCGGGAGACCACGTGCCGGGCCACCTCCAGCTCGTCCAGCGCCAGTTCGATCTCGCGCCGGTCGGCCAGGTACGGCTCGAAGCAGGGCCAGTGCTGCACCATCAGTTCACGCAGCTGGGGCAGGGTGAGGAAGACCAGCGGGTCGTCGTCGGCCGGGTCGAGCAGGTAGCCCTTGCGGCGGCTGACCTCGCGGACGGCTCCGGCCCGGTGTGCCCACTCCTCGCCGGCCGGCCCGGCGGCGGCGGTGACCCAGTCCTCGCCGTGGGCGGGGGCGTAGATCGGGTGCAGCACCTCGTCGACCAGGGCGCGCAGCCGCTGTTCGACGAGGTTGAGCCAGACGTAGGCGCGGCCGGACAGCCGGACCCGCTGGTAGGCGTCCTCCCACTCGCCGGCCGACCAGGCCAGGGCGGGCACCTCGACCGGGCCGCTCTGGGCGGGCACCAGGGCGCGGCCGGTCAGGGTGGGGCGCATGACGACCGTGGGCGCCTCGCTGCGGGCCGCGCCCCGGCCGGGGCCGTCGGCGGGGAACACCATGCGCCACCTCGTCTGGTCTGCTGCGGCCGACCCCCGCGGGCGCGGGGGCCGCTGACTCCCTGTGACTTCCTGGAGGCCCGCCCACGCGGCCGGACGATCAAGGGTACTGCCCGCCGCGAGCCGCCCGCAGCCGGATGCCCGGGGGCTCCCCCGCACCACCGGGCGCACTCTTCACACGAATGCCCGGTGGGCGCTCGTTCGGCCCAACCCGGGCCGGATGTCCCGGCCGCCGGGGACGGGCTCGGGGAGTATGCGCTGTGCCGCGCGTCACGGCCGCTGTGCCGTGCGTCACGGCGCCCGGTCGCGCACATGCCCGGCCGCCCGGCCGGGAAAAGAGCGTCCGGTCCGGTCAGGCGATCCGGATCGCCCTCGGATCACATGCCGGTTTCCGTCGCCAGAAAGGAAGTTGAGGAGTCATGCAGGTCTGGCCCGGTACGCCCTACCCGCTCGGCGCCACCTACGACGGGGCCGGCACCAACTTCGCGGTGTTCTCCGAGAGCGCCGACCGGATCGAGCTGTGCCTGATCGCCGAGGACGGCTCCGAGACGGCCGTCGAACTGCGCGAGACGGACGCCTTCGTCCGGCACGCCTACCTCCCCGGCGTCCAGCCCGGCCAGCGCTACGGCTTCCGCGTGCACGGCCCGTACAACCCGGGCCTGGGCCAGCGGCACAACAGCGCCAAGCTGCTCCTGGACCCGTACGCCAAGGCGATGAGCGGGCACATCGACTGGGACGAGTCGGTCTACGGCTACCACTTCGGCGCCCCCGAGCGCCGCAACGACCTGGACTCCGCCCCGCACACGATGCACTCGGTGGTCATCAACCCGTACTTCGACTGGGGCACCGACCGCCCGCCGCGCACCGACTACCACCGCACCGTCATCTACGAGGCGCACGTCAAGGGCCTCACCCGGCTGCACCCGGGCATCCCCGAGGAGATCCGCGGGACGTACGCGGGCCTGGCCCACCCGGCGGTGATCGAGCACCTGGCCAAGCTCGGCGTCACCGCGATCGAGCTGATGCCGGTGCACCAGTTCGTCCGTGACCACCGGCTGCGGGACCTCGGCCTGGCCAACTACTGGGGCTACAACACCGTCGGCTTCTTCGCCCCGCACTCCTCCTACTCCTCCACCGGCGACCGCGGCCACCAGGTGCAGGAGTTCAAGTCCATGGTCAAGGCGCTGCACGCGGCCGGGATCGAGGTGATCCTGGACGTCGTCTACAACCACACCGCCGAGGGCAACCACCTGGGGCCGACGCTGTCGCTGCGCGGCCTGGACAACGTCTCCTACTACCGCCTCGCCCGGGACCAGCGCTTCTACGAGGACACCACCGGCACCGGAAACAGCCTGCTGATGCGCAGCCCGCACGTGCTCCAGCTGATCATGGACTCGCTGCGCTACTGGGTGACCGAGATGCACGTGGACGGCTTCCGCTTCGACCTCGCCGCCACCCTCGCCCGGCAGTTCCACGAGGTGGACCGGCTGTCCTCCTTCTTCGACCTGGTCCAGCAGGACCCGGTGGTCTCCCAGGCCAAGCTGATCGCCGAGCCCTGGGACCTCGGCGAGGGCGGCTACCAGGTGGGCAACTTCCCGCCGCTGTGGACGGAGTGGAACGGCATGTACCGGGACACCGTGCGGGACCTGTGGCGCGGCGAGAACGCCACCCTCGCCGAGTTCGGCTCCCGGCTCACCGGCTCCTCCGACCTCTACCAGGACGACGGCCGCCGCCCGATCGCCTCGATCAACTTCGTGACCTGCCACGACGGTTTCACCCTGCGCGACCTGGTCTCGTACAACGAGAAGCACAACCAGGCCAACGGCGAGGACAACCGGGACGGCGAGTCCTTCAACCGCTCCTGGAACTGCGGCGTCGAGGGCCCCGCCGCCGACCCGTCCGTCGAGGAGCTGCGGGAGCGCCAGCAGCGCAACTTCATCGCCACCCTGATGCTCTCCCAGGGCGTGCCGATGCTCTCGCACGGCGACGAGCTCGGCCGCACCCAGCTGGGCAACAACAACGCCTACTGCCAGGACAACGAGCTCACCTGGGTGCACTGGCCCGAGGGCGACGGGCCGCAGGCGCGGCTGCTGGAGTTCACCCAGGGGATGATCTGGCTGCGCCGCGACCACCCGGTGTTCCGGCGGCGGCGGTTCTTCCACGGCCGGCCGGTGTCCGCCTCCGGCGGCTTCGACGACCTCACCGACATCGCCTGGTTCACCCCGACCGGGGAGGAGATGACCAAGCGCAACTGGGGTGCCAGCCATGCCAAGTCGCTGACCGTCTTCCTCAACGGCTACGCGATCTCCGAGCCGGACCGGCGCGGCGGGCGGATCGTCGACGACTCCTTCCTGCTGATGTTCAACGCCCACTTCGAGCCGCTGGAGTTCACCGTGCCCGCCGACCACGGGCAGGAGTGGCAGGTCGTGGTCGACACCGCCCGGCCCCGGCTGCCCGCCCCGGGCACCGGTGCCCGGGTCAAGGCCGGGGACAGCCTGTGGCTGACCGACCGCTCGCTGATGGTGCTGCAACGGCCCGCGTAGCCGGCGCGGGGAGGCGGTGCGCGTAGCCGGCGCGGGGAGGCGGCCCGCGTAGCCGGCGCGGGGGGACGGTCCTCGAAGCGGGTCCTCGAAGGCGGCACCGGGCCGCTCCCCGGAAGCGGCGCGGCCCTTCGGACGGCCGGGTAGGTCACCTGTTCGGGTCAGCAGCGGGTCTTGGCGGCGCCCTCCCCCGGGTACCTATGGAGCTATGACCCCCGCCGCCGAGCCCGCGCAGCCCCGCCCGGCCGCCGCCGTCCCCTCATCGTCGTACCGCCTCCAGCTCCAGCCCGGCTTCACCCTCCACGACGCCACCGCCGCCGTCCCCTACCTGGCCGCCCTCGGCGTCTCCCACCTGCACCTCTCCCCGCTGCTGGAAGCCGTCCCCGGCTCCACCCACGGGTACGACACCGTCGACCACACCCGGATCAGCGAGCAGCTCGGCGGGGAGCCGGCGCTGCGCGAGCTGGCCGCCGCCGCGCACCGCCACGGCCTGAGCCTGATCGCCGACGTGGTGCCCAACCACATGGCCGTGCCCGCCCCCGAGCGGCTCAACCGGCCGCTGTGGCAGGTGCTGCGCGACGGGCCCGACTCGCCGTACGCACGCTGGTTCGACATCGACTGGACGGCCCAGGCGGGCCCCGTCGACGCCCCCGGACGCGGTCGGGTGCTGCTGCCGCTGCTCGGCGACCGGCTCGGCGCCGTGCTGGACCAGCTCACCGTGGACGCCGGAGTGCTGCGCTACCACCGGCACGAGCTGCCGCTGCGCCCCGGCACCGAGGAGCTGCCGCTGCCGGAGCTGCTCGCCCGCCAGTGGTACCGGCTGGCCTGGTGGCGGCTGGCCCGCACCGAGCTCAACTACCGGCGCTTCTTCACCGTCAACGAGCTGATCGCGCTGCGGGCCGAGGACCCGGAGGTGTTCGCCGCCACCCACGCCGTCCTCCTCGGGCTGCACGCCGACGGCGTCCTGGACGGCTTCCGGATCGACCACCCGGACGGGCTCGCCGACCCGCGCGGCTACCTGGAGCGCCTGGCGGCGGCCACCGGCGGGGCGTACGTCGTGGTCGAGAAGATCCTCACCGGCGAGGAGCGGCTCCCCGCGGACTGGCCGGTGGCCGGCACCACCGGCTACGACGCGCTGCGCCGGATCGACGGCGTGCTCACCGACCACGCGGGCGCCTGCCGCCTCGCCGGAGCGTACGAGTCCTTCCTGCACGGCGGCCCGGTCCGGGACCTCTGCGCCGACCCGCACCCCGCGATCGCCGAGGCCCGGCGCGGGCGCGCCGACATGGCCGGGCCGGACGGCGAACTCGCCGCCGAGGTCGAGCGGCTGGTGCGGATCGCGCTGCGGATCGGCGCGGCCGAGCCCGCGCACGCCGACCACGCGCCCGGGCAGCTGCGCGCGGCGCTCGGCCGGCTGCTCACCGGCTACCCGGCGTACCGGCCGTACGCCCGGCCCGGCGAGGCGCCGTCGACGGCGTCGGTGGAGCAGCTGCGGGCGGCCCTGGACGGCTCCGCCGACCCGACCGACCGGCTGGTGGCCGCGCTCGCGCTCGGCGAGCTGGGCCGCGGCGCCGACAAGGACGAGTTCTGCGCGCGCTTCGCCCAGACCGCCGCCGCAGTGGCCGCCAAGGGCGTCGAGGACACCGCCTTCTACCGCTGGAACGCCCTGCCGGGCCTCAACGAGGTCGGCGGCGAGCCCGCCCGGCCCGGGCTGCACCCGGCGGAGTTCCACGACTGGTGCCGCTACCTGGAGGGCACCTGGCCGCACAGCATGACGGTGCTCTCCACCCACGACACCAAGCGCAGCGCCGACGCCCGGGCCCGCCTCGCCGTGCTCGCCGAGCGGCCGGACGCCTGGGCCGCCGAGGCCGCCGCGTGGTCCACCGCCGCGGGCCCCGGCTTCGACCGGGACGCCGACTGGCTGCTCTGGCACACCCTGGTCGCCGCCTGGCCGATCGACCCGGACCGGCTGGTCGCCGCCCTGCTCAAGGCCGCCCGCGAGGCCAAGCTGCACACCTCCTGGACCAGCCCCGACCCCGGCTACGAGCGGGCCCTGGAGCAGCGCGCCCGCGCCGTCCACGGCAACCCCGGGCTGCTCCCCAGGATCGAGGGCGCCGTGCACGCCCTCGCCCCGTACGCCCGCGCCAACACCCTCGCCGCCGCGCTGCTGCACCTCACCGTGCCGGGCGTGCCGGACCTCTACCAGGGCAGCGAGGAGCCGCTGTACACCCTGGTGGACCCGGACAACCGGGGTGTGGTGGACTTCGGGGCGCTCGCCGTGCGGCTGACCGACGCGGCCGCGCCGCGCCCCGGCGACCTCGCCCGGGAGAAGCTGCACCTCACCGCCACCGCGCTGCACCTGCGCCGCTCCCGCCCGCTCGGCCCGTACCGGCCGCTGCACGCCGTGGGCCTCGCCGGTGACCACCTGCTGGCCTTCGCCCGGGGCGAGGACGTGGTCACCGCCGTCACCCGGCTGCCGTACGGGCTGGAGCGGGCGGGCGGCTGGCGCGACACCGTGCTGGAGCTGCCGGCGGGCGGGCCGTGGACGGACGAGCTGACCGGGCGGAGCTTCCCGGCGGGCGCGGTGCCGGTGGCCGAGCTGCTGGCGGGCCTGCCGGTGGCGCTGCTGACGAGGAGGGGATGATGCCGGCCTACGAGGTGTGGGCGCCCAACGCGGCCGACCGCGTGCGGGTCGAAGTCAACGGCTTCGCCTACGAGTTGGCCCGCTGCCCGGACCGGGACGGCTGGTGGTCCGGCGAGGCCCCGGCGGGCGACTACGCCTTCCGGCTCGACGACGGCCCGCCGCTGCCGGACCCGCGCTCGGCCCGGCAGCCGCACGGGCCGGACGGGCCGAGCCGCGCGGTGGACCACGCCGCCTTCCGCTGGTCACAGGAGGGCCGGCACGGCCGGCCGCTGCCCGGCGCGGTGCTGTACGAGCTGCACGTGGGCACCTTCACCGCCCGCGGCACCTTCGACGCCGCCGCCGAACGCCTGGACCACCTGGTCGAGTTGGGCGTGGACTTCGTCGAACTGATGCCGGTCTGCCCGTTCCCCGGCAGGCACGGCTGGGGCTACGACGGGGTCTCGCCCTGGGCCGTCCACGAGCCCTACGGCGGCCCCGACGGGCTCAAGCGCTTCGTGGACGCCGCCCACCGCAGGGGCCTCGGGGTGGTGCTGGACGTCGTCCACAACCACCTCGGCCCCTCCGGCAACCATCTGCCCGCGTACGGCCCGTACTTCACCGACCGGCACCACACCCCGTGGGGCTCGGCGGTCAACCTGGACGCGCCCGGATCGGACGAGGTGCGCGCCTACCTGATCGGCAGCGCGCTGGCCTGGCTGCGCGACTACCGGATCGACGGGCTGCGGCTGGACGCCGTGCACGCCCTCGTGGACCATCGGGCGGTCCACTTCCTGGAGGAACTCTCCAGCGAGGTGCGGAAGTTGGCCGTCGCCACCAACCGGCCGCTGTTCCTGGTCGCCGAGTCCGACCGCAACACCCCGGCCACCACCACCCCGCCCGAGGCCGGCGGGCAGGGCCTCACCGCCCAGTGGAGCGACGACTTCCACCACGCCCTGCACTGCGCGCTCACCGGCGAATCCCAGGGCTACTACGGGGACTTCGCACGCGCCCCGCTCGCCGCCCTCGCCAAGGCGCTCACCCGGGGGTTCTTCCACGACGGCACCTGGTCCTCCTTCCGCGGCCGAACCCACGGGCGCCCGTTCGCCCCGCTCGGCGACGGACACCGGCTGCTCGGCTACCTCCAGACCCACGACCAGGTCGGCAACCGGGCGCTCGGGGACCGCGTCTCCACCAGCCTCTCCCCCGGCCGGCTCGCCTGCGGCGCGGCGCTGGTGCTCACCTCGCCGTTCACCCCGATGCTCTTCATGGGCGAGGAGTGGGGAGCCGCCACCCCCTGGCAGTACTTCACCGACCACACCGACCCGGACCTCGCCGAGGCCGTCCGGCAGGGCCGGCGGCGGGAGTTCGCCGAGCACGGCTGGACCGCCGACGCCGTCCCCGACCCGCAGGAGCCCGCCACCGTACTGCGCTCGGTCCTCGACTGGACCGAGCTCCGGCGCGCCCCGCACACCGAACTGCTCGCCTGGTACCGGAAGTTGATCCGGCTGCGGCGCGAGCGCCCGGAACTGTCCGACCCGGACCTCGGCGCGGTTCGGGTGACGCACGACGACGCGGCGGGCCTGCTGGTGGTGCACCGGGGGCCGTACCGGATCGCCGTCAACCTCGGGCCGGACGAGGCCGCACCGGCGCTGGGGGCCACCGGGCGCGAGGTGGTGGCGGCCTTCGGGGCGGCGGCGCTGGAGGGGGCGGCGGTGCGGCTGGCGGCGGACGCGGTGGCGATCGTCGCTTCCTAATGTCGTTGTCAAGCCGTCTCGGTCGCTGGGGGTGTGATGTGGTAGCACCGTCGGTCACGAATCAGGGCCCACAGGACGTTGACGCGTCTGCGGGCCAGGGCCATCACGGCCTGGACGTGCCGTTTCCCCTCCGCGCGTTTGCGGTCGTAGAACTTTCGCGA